>NZ_JAGPXS010000013.1:0-208481 GCF_018070425.1 Micromonospora sp. C81 | reverse complement strand
TCTGCAATCCAGCGCGGCCGACCTGAACCCCGAGATCGACACTTCGGAAAAGTCACTTCCCGGACCCGCCACACCCCAGCCTAGAACAGCCCTCACCGCGGCCTCTTGACACAGAGGGGTGCCAGATCCGTACGCCTGATGTCGTCCTGCAGTAACTGTGTCTTGATGATCAGGCGGCGCCACGCTCGCTGACCGGCCGGCGGCGCAGGTTCGGGTTCAGCAGGGCCGGGGGCAGGTAGGCCTGGTCGAGCCGGGTGACATCGGTGCCGGGCGCGACGATCTCGTCGATCCGGTCGAGGATCTCGTCGGTGAGCGTGACGTCGACGCCCGCGAGCAGGTTGTCGAGGTGCTCCATCGTGCGCGGGCCGAGGATTGCGCTGGTCACGCCTGGGTGTGCGATGGCGAATGCCATGGCGAGGTGGGTCAACGGCATGCCTGCCTCGTTGGCGAGCGGGATGAGTTGTTCGACGACGTCGATCCGACGCTCGTCGGTGAGGTGCTTGGAGAAGCGGGCGCGGCGCAGGTCGTTCTGCTCGCCCTTGCGGACCCGGCCGGTGAGCATTCCCTGCCCGAGCGGGCCCCACACCAGCGTGCCCATCCCGTAGCGCTGCGCGGCCGGCAGCACCTCGCTCTCGATGCTGCGGTTGAGGATCGAGTAGGGCGGCTGCTCGGTGTGGAAACGTTCCAGCCCGCGCCGCTCGGCGACCCACTGGGCCTCGATGATGTCGGATGCGGGCGTCGTGGATGACCCGATCGCCCGGACCTTGCCACTGCGAATCAGGTCGGAGAGCGCGGAGAGCGTCTCCTCGATGTCGGTGTCCGGGTCCGGGCGCTGGATCTGGTAGAGGTCGATGTAGTCGGTCTGCAGGCGGCGCAGCGAGCCCTCGACTGCGGTCATGATCCAGCGGCGGGAGGCGCCTCGCTGGTTGGGGTCGGTGCCTGCGGCCGCGCCCGGCGTCCGGGGCAGCGCGTTCAGCCTGGGAAGGCCCACCTTGGTCGCGAGGATGACGTTGTCCCGGCGTCCCTTGAGGGCCCTGCCCACGATCTCCTCCGAGTCGCCGTAGGCATCGGCGGTGTCGACAAAGTTGATCCCCGCGTCCAGCGCCTTGTGAATGACCTTGATCGAGTCGTCAGGGTCGGGGTTCCCGATCACCGTGGCGAACATCAGCGTGCCGAGCGCGTACGGGCTGACCTTGATGCCCGTCCGGCCCAGGGTGCGGTACTGCATGAGCGTCTCCTTGCGGTATCGTGGTTATGCGGAAACTCTTTCCGGAAACTATACGGAAAGCTTTTCCGGAACAGCAAGGGAGGCGCAGCTGTGACCGACAACACAGCGGATTTCGGTGTTGGCGAACGCGCCCCGCGCCGGATGCGCACCGACGCGCGCCGCAACATCGAGTCCCTGCTCGACGCGGCGAAGACGGTCTTCAACACCGCCGGCGTCGACGCCCCCGCCAAAGAGATCACCGATCTGGCCGGCGTCGGCGTCGGCACGCTCTACCGGCACTTCCCGCAGCGCTCGGACCTGATCAAGGCCGTCATCGAGCGCGAGATCGACGCCTGCGCCGACGCGGCCCCGGCGCTGGCCGCCGCACACGAGCCGGGGGTCGCCCTCGCGAAGTGGCTCGACCGGTTCACCGCGTTCGTCGCGACCAAACGCGGATTTGCCGCGGCCCTGCACTCCGGCGATCCGGCGTTCGACGGCCTGCCCGGATATCTCATGCAGAAGCTAGGACCGGCCCTCGAGTCCTTGCTCGAAGCCGCGACAGCCAACGGCGAGGTCCAAGCCCGGATCAGTGCCCAGGACCTGCTGTACGCCGTTGCGAAACTGTGTGCGCCCATGCCGAACGAGGAACCCGACTACGGCCGGCGCATGGTCGCGCTCCTCGTCGACGGACTACGGTCCGGCGACTCCCCACAGTGAAATATTCACCCTCGGTCGGCGACGCGTGGAGCGGGACGCACTCATCTCGGAGCCATGAGCGAATACGCGCCGGATCAGCGGCGCGCCCCCACCGTCGGGCAACGGGGTTGCACCGTCTCTGCCTACGGCGCAGGTTCCAGCACGACGACCGGGATCTGACGGGTGGTCTTCCGCTCATAGTCGGCGAAGCCTGGATACGCGGCCTTCTGCGCGCTCCAGATCCGTTCCCGCTCGTCGCCGGCGGCAACTCTGGCGACCAACTCGACCTTGTCCGTACCGATCTCCGCTTGGGCCTGCGGGTGAGCGAGCAGGTTGTAGTACCAGTCGGGATTGGTGGGCGCACCGCCCTTGGACGCGAACACGGCGTAGCCGCCGTCCACCTTCTGGTACATCATCGGGTTCACGCGAGGCTGGCCGCTCTTGGCGCCGACCGTGTGCAACAGCAGCAGCGGCGCGCCAGCGAACTGACCGCCGACCTGCCCACCGTTGGCGCGAAACTCAACGATGATCTTGTCGTTCCAGTCGCTCATGCCCTCTCCCCGCCTCCACGAACCGACTCCTTGACCACGATTCTGACAGTCCCGGCCGGGGTGTGACACTGCGACCACGCACCAACGAACCCGGCGGCGACAATGCGTAGCGCTTGGTTCGCGGCGAATACCGGTGCAGCCGCAGGTCCATTTCGGCCTGGTGCTGGCCTGGGTGCGGAATCTCGATGGCGCAGTCGAGTCCCGATCGGTGACGATCAAGCCGTGTCCATTCCCGCCCGTCAGATCCGCGCCCGCTACTCAGCCGACACCATCACCGTGTACCAGGCGTATCCCCCGCAGATCGCGCTGGCGGCGGTGGCAGCCGGCCGTTTCGTGGCCCCCTTCAAGCGGGATCGGATGACGTGGATCAAGCCGTCATTCCTGTGGATGATGTACCGCTGCGGCTGGGTCACCAAGCCAGGGCAGGAGCGCGTGCTGTCCATCGACATCGCGCGGGAGGGATTTGAGTGGGCGCTGGCACGAGCCAGCCTGAGCCACTACGACCGAGACCTGCACGGCGACAAGGCAACCTGGACCCGGCAACTGAAGGCCAGCCCCGTACGAGCGCAGTGGGATCCGGAACGATCACTGCATTTGAAGGCGCTGCCGTACCGGTCGCTGCAGGTCGGGTTGTCCGGCGAGGCAGTCGATCGATACGTTGACGACTGGATCGTGACCGTCACGGACATCACCCCCACCGTTCACCGCGTGAGGGACCTCCTGCGCAGCGGCGACGAACAGGCGGCAACGGCTCACCTGCCCGTCGAACGTGTCTACCCGCTGCCGGCTCAGATCGCCGCCGGCCTTAACGCCAGCCCGGACGTCGTCGCCGAAGAGGTGGCCGAGCAACAGCACGCGCACTGACGGTCGCTCGGCACGCCAGCGCCCCGCTCGGCGGCAGATCCGGACGTCGTGCCTGGCGGGTTCGAATCTTCCACATTGGGCCTGTCATCCTGCCGGGGTGGAGGAGTGGGCGTACGACGGCATGACCTACCAGATCAGCTCGATGTACCTCCTGCCGGAGGACGCGTGGACCTACGAGCTGATCGGGCCACGCGCAACGTCCGACGTGGTCGGCGCGGTCGCTGTGGTAATCCCAGATGCGACGCCCGACGGCGAGCAGTTCACGCCGGCGGACGCCACCCACGCCTACGTGGCCGCCACTGAGAGGCCACTGCCCTGGCCGGTGTTGCTGCACTTCGTTCGCTTCGTTGAGTCATCCGGCGACATCGTGTCCGGCGCGCCGAACGCGGCCGTGGCCGGTGATCTCTCTTTGTCCTTGAACTTGTGGCGCTTCGCGAGTCGAGTTTTCGAGGTCACGTCCCACCATGACGGCGAGCACGACGGTTGGTGCTACGAGCTCTACGAGGTCAACCCAACGAACACCTCAAACGACTACATCTATATACGCATCCCCGATCTCCAACCGTCTGGCGGACCGTTTGTACCCGCCCTCGCACGACAGGTCACCGTCGCCGGGCACGGCAACTCGAAGCTTCCCTGGCCGGTCTTCCGCCACTTCCTCGGTGCCATCTTCGCCAGTGGCCACGTGGTCGACGATCAGGAAGGTTGACGGCCCGACCAATCGGCGGTACGCGTGGACAGCGGCAGATCAATGTACCTCTGACCGTGGCGACGGTATCCCGGCCGCGTCACCTCATTCGGCTGCTTCAGCGGGCCGGATCTGGTGTGCTGGGCGGTTCCTGGAAACGACTGATGCCGTCGAGCAGGTCGTCCCAAAGGTTCTCCGCAGCCTCGCGAACCCCAGGGTTGAGGTTGCGGTGTACAACCCACTTCGCTTCACCCAAGCCCATGCCAGTCGCGTCGGCAACGGCCTTGATTGCCGAGATAGGGGAATCGGTGCGCCGGAGCAGTTCCCTGGCAACCTGATCCGCGTCGGCACCGGATGTCAGCATCGTCCGTGCCACCTCAGTCAAGACTCGGATCCGCGCCACTCTCTCCGCCTTCCCACTCTCAGTCACCAAGAGAGCGTATCGACAAACCGCACCGGCCTCTGCCCTCACCTACAGTGACGACCGCTTCTCGACGGAGTGTGTCACCACCTGGCAGCGACAGCGATCATCGGATTCTTCTCCCCAGGAGCAGTGCGAGCTGCATGGTCTTCGATTCGGCCCTCGCGTCTACAACAGGTGGGTGGTACATGACTCCTCGTAGCCGGTCCGGCACCACCGCGCCAGCGTAGGAAAGGCTTCGACCGGCAATGCCGTTCGGAGCGTCACTAGGCTGACCGGTGGCTACGGCTAGGTCCCAACCGTGAGTGATCGTCTCGACAGTGAAGCCTTGCGCAGCCTGCATGGCCGAGCATGTTCCCCAGGGTGCACGCACCTCTTCAGCGGCGGCCAGCGGAATCCATGCCGTTCGGATGGAAGCCGCCAGCCGCGCGTAGGTGGAGGCGAGTTCGGCATCGGGAACGTCGTCAACCACATGGGGAATGTCGCGCATCGGGGTGCAGCGTGCAGTGGCGAGTCCTCGGTATGCCGTGCCGATGAGGTGCCCGAGCAGGCTTCGCACATCGAAGTCCTCGCAGGGGGTGGGTGTTCCGAAGCACTCGACGGGCACCCTGGTGGCCAGATCTGACACCCAATCGAGGGCGTCGAAGTAGTCCTGCCGTTGCGTCGCCATGGTCACCCGGTCACGATAGCGACGTTGCCGGGTCGATGACTTCCGCGCGCATCGGCACACCCGGCGGCCGGGGGCCCGCCGACTGCCTGTCTGACGGATGGATCGGCAGCGGCGCAAGGACAGGTGCAGCGCCTATGACAGGCTGTTCAGATGCTGGACGACCTGACCGATCGCGGATTGCATCCCCTGCTTGCTGCACGGTGGAGCCCTACGACGTTCGATCCGATGTTCGATCTGGAGACCACTCAGATTGAGCTGCTCGTGGAGGCGGCGCGATGGGCACCATCCGCCGGCAACTCGCAGCCGTGGGCGTTCATTGTGGGTCGTCGAGGCGACGACACGCACCGGCGACTCGTGCGTCACCTCGCAGCCAGTTCGAGGCGGTGGGCACCGTCAGCGAGCGTCCTCGTGGCAAACCTCGCGCACCGATACGTGGCTGACACCGACTGGGAGTATTCAGAGTTTTCGCTGTACGACCTGGGGCAGGCGGTGGCGCACATGACGATCCAGGCGCAGGCCCTCGGGCTGTCCGCTCGGCAGTTTCGCGCGTTCGACCGCAGCGGCGTAGCGGACGAGTTCGGTGTGCCTGACCATTGGGAGGTCACGACCATGTCTGCTTTTGGCCTGGTGCCTTCTGGTGCGAGTTCACCTGCGCACCCGCCTGCCGGCCGGTCCCGCGAGCGTCGCCCAGTCCGTGAGCTGCTCTGGACGGGTCAATGATCACCGCTCACGCGGCCCAGCCATGTGCACAGCACGCCCACGCCCAAGGGCCCCGAGCAGTGCCGTGATTTCTCGTGGGTCTCATGGCCAACCGGACATGCGCCTCTCGGCAAAGCCGTGAGCGGCTGATCACGTTCCGGAGGCCATGTAGGCGGCGAGGATGTAGTTGGGGTGCCGGTCGAGGTTCTTGCGGGCCCGGTCATAGCGCATGGTGGTCCGTGGGTCGGCGTGGCGGGCGGCGATCTGCACGTCGCGGAGGCTGACGCCGGCGTCGAGCATGGTCGTCACGAACGTGTGCCGCAACATGTGGGGGTGCATCCTCGGCATCCGGATGCCCGCTGTGTGGGCGAGGTGCTTGAGTCGGCGGGTGGCGGCGTGCCGGTCCATCCTCCGACCATGGGTGTTGCGCAGGATCGGCCCGGCGGTGCGGTCGTCGACGGCCTGGTCGATAGCCCGAGCGACCGCGGGTGGTAGCGGGACGAGGACGACCTTGCCGCCCTTGCCACGCACGCGTAGGACCCGGTGACCGTGTTCCTCACCGAGGTCGGCGATGTTCGATCCGCAGGCTTCGAAGATCCGTAACCCGAGCAGGCCCAGGAGCGCGACCAGGGCGAAGTCGTTCGGGTTCGAGGACTTCCGCGCGGTGGTGATCATGGCTTCGAACTGCAGGTGCCCCAGTCCGAGGGTCGGTGACTCGGCCGGCACCGTGGGCCGGCGGACGTAGTCGGCCGGCGAGTGCTCCAGGATGGCGTCGATGACGCAGACCCGATAGAACCCAACCACGACCGACAGCCGGCGGGACACCGTCGAGGGCTGGTACCGGCGGACGTCTTGAAGCCAGCGCACGTACCGCTCGATGTCCACCCGCGCCGCCGCCAGCGGGTCCAGGTCGTGGTCGGCGCACCAGCGGAGGAAGACCCGTAGGTCGGAATCAGTATGGACGCGAGTCTGGCCACGGTAACGGCCCAGGAAAGCGGACACCGCGGCGCGCACAACGAGTTGATCGGTCAGTACGACAGGGGAAGCGGAAGCAGGCGAGGTAGTCATACATCACCGTGCGTCACCATCGGCGATGAACACCAGCCCACCTGGAGCGGCAGATCTGGATGTTCCGCGGCATCGGCGAAGCATTATCTCGCTACCGGACTGTGCTGACGGTGCCTACTCTTCCGTCGTGGCACGCAGCCGTATCAGGAGCATCGTCGTCGAGGACATCGTCTACCGATGGACCGTCAGCATGATCGATCCGGGCCATGTCATGGTGAAGGTCTGGCGCGACGGACCCGGCGGTGCATTGGAGGTCATGGCGATCTTTGATGACCCATGGCTGAACTACGGACCGATCATCACCGCACCTGCCGGCCGAGCGGCCGAAGTGTTCGAACTGAGCCCGATCGCCCCGGCTCTGGTCGCGAAGATTGTCCAGCAGGCACTCGACGCGGGCTGGCAGGCACATCACAACGCAACGACGCGGCTCCAGCTCACCCGCGACCGCGAACGGTTGGAGCCATCACCCGAGTAACGGGGCGTCGGACGCGACCGTTGTTCGCGGCAAGAGCGGACGGACCCCGCTGGCCAGGGCATGTCTAGAGCGGATCCAGGAGCAGCACGCCGTCCGGCGAGTAGAAGTAACCGCGCACGTGCCGCGCCCAGTCTTCGATCTTCGGGTCTTCCGACTGCGACAACCACTCAAACAGACGCGCGTGCTCGTCGGTGTATCCGTTCTCCAGGAGCCACTGAAGCGTGTCGCCCCGGCCCGCTCCGAAGATGGCCTGGGCGTCGAAGCCGATGCCTAGGTCCATGTCGCCCGTGCGGAACTTCGCCCCATACAGGCGGGGCGAGTCCGCGGGATCACCGATAAGGAACAGAAGAAAGGCCGTTACGTAGACCTGCTCGTACTCGTCGCTCTCGCCCACGTCCGGGCCTTCGCGCCACGCCCTTTCGTGGTCGAAGATCTCTCGGAGCATCGCGTGGTAAGGGCCAGGATCATCTACGTCAACCATCCGGAGCGCCTCCCGACGCGAAGCCGGACTCGAGAGGTCCAAAGACTCGGCCATGTGTGCACGCTAGTCGGTGTGCCCGCTCATCGGCAGATCCGGGCGTCGACCCGTACGGTGAGTCGGTCACTGCCGTTACGGCTTTCGTCTCGGTGGCGTGCACGGTCAGCGACGGGATTCGCGGCCCGTACTGGCCGGTGAACGGCACCTGATGGGTCAGCCTGGGCCTCGTTGGTCGACGATCGGAAAGGCCCGCCGTGCGATGCCATAAATGATGCCGCGTACGCGCCGGAGCCGCTCACTCGGCGGGCTGCCGCCCCAGCGTCGCAGCTCGTCCCGCTTGCGGTGCTCGGCTTCGCCATGTTCCTGCTCCAATCGCTTGAGCATCTCAGTCTCGACCTACTCCGCCAGGCTCGGCAGGGGGTGGCAACGCGCGCGCCCAGGCGTGCCAGTAGGCGGCGCCGCCGCTGGTCTGGCGCAGGATCGCGTCGGCGCGCGTCACGCCGTCACCCGGGTCGCCGCCCGTTGCGTCCTCCGGCCAGAAGCACAGCAGGTAGCGGTCCAGCCGCTGATCCATGTAGGTGTAGTCGTTTTCGGCAAGTTCGTCAGGGTCGTGACCGCCGAACGGGTCGTGCCCCTCATCCATGCCCATGGCGCAGTACCGCACGCGGTAGACCGGCAACCGGCTGGTGTCCTGCCCGTCGGAGGTCAGCGGCAGCTTGGCGAGTGAACCGTCACCCCACGGGACCAGGTCGACCACAGCGGCCCTCGGCGCGAACGACACCTCCACCACCTCCTCCCATTCCTCCGCTGCCACTGGCGGCTCGACGTCGTGCAACTCGACAGTGAACTGGACCTGCCCGGTATGCGTACCGGTCATCAGGAACAGCGTGCCCGGCTGACCGCCCCCGCAGAGGCCATTCGCCTGCCCGGCGAACGACCCGGCCATGTCGTCTGGCAGCTCACGACTCGTCACGTAGATCTGCCCGTAGGCGACCGGAGCCTTGCCGTCGAAGAGAACGCGCATCGACCGATCCTGCCATCGATCGACGGACGCCCGCTGTCCCCCCGAAGCGGCAGACAGGTCGGCGATTGGCAGACACGCCGGCGATTGTCCGTGCGGCGATGGTGACTCGCATGGCGGCGAGGTCAAAGCCACCCGGGCGAGAAGGCACTCGGGACGATGGGCCGCGCTCCTGGTGCCCGGGGCCGTCGACGAGCCGGCCGATCTCATCCACGAGTGTGACGCCGTTGGCAAGCGAGACGGTTCGGAAGTGCGCCGAGACCAGGTGATAGAGACAGCGCCAGTCCTCGACGCCATCGGCCGCGTGGAACTGCGCGGCGGTGATCTGCACGGTCATGCCGGCGAACGTTACATCGACGGGGAGCACCCCACCGGACCGCTCTGGAGGCGGCGCTACGTTCGATGGATGGTGCGGCTTTCCACACCTCGGCGGTTGTGGCCGGCTCGCTGAGGTCGGCGGTCGACCTCATGGTTCGGGCCGCGGTGAGCCGGCGTGGCGGTCGCGTTGGAGAACCTGTTCCCGCCGTTTCCGAGCGAGTGGAGCCGGCCGTTGGCGGGCGTGGTGGTCGGTGTGGTCACCGGTGCGGCCGAGGTGCTGTTCCTGCTGCTCGCCGGGCTCGTCGTGGTCACGGTCTCGCCAGCGCCGAGGGCTCGGCGCCGCATCGGTGCCACCATCATCCGGTACGCCCACCGCGTCACCGAGTGGAAACGTCACCGCCGGGCCGTCATCGCCCCGGAACCACCTCCACCCTCGGTCCGGGCGAACGGACCTAACTACGATTCTGTCGATGCTGCTCAGCGTGTCCATGCTGGGCACCGGCGGGGCCCCTGATCGCGATCCCGGTCTGCGCCGTGTAACTGGTCGTCCGCGGGTGCTCGGCTCCCGTCAGAACGTCCGCTGAGGGCGTCCGCGGCGGGGCTGCGGTGGCGGGTTCAGACGAAGCGTCGTTCCTTGTCGACGACAAAGTAGTCGAAGGCCGCCTCCGTCGCAGGCCACCACAGGGTTGAGGGCAGGACCGGCATCCGCCGCAGCTCCAGCACGACCTGGAACCGGGTGCAATTGCCGGTCCACCGCGTGCTGGGCACGTCCAACTCGAACGGCCCGGCGTAGCTGACGCCCGTCAATGGGTGCTCCTTGGTTTCGAGGCATTTTGTGATGGCTGACAGCCCCTCCTTCAGGTTGAACTTCTCTGGGGCGGCGGGCAGCGCACCCCTGACAAGCCCCACGATCGCCTTATGTGAACGCGAGCTGTTCCAGATGATGCCGGCATTCGCGAGTTGGGGCGCCAAGGCGCCCAGGTTGGTTTTGCACAGCAGAGGCATGTCCTTGACGGGGTGCTCGGTCCTAAACTGGCCGATGTGGATCCCACACATGGCCAGCAGCGAAAGGTAGCCCTTAACCAGGCGTTCAGCCTCGCCGTCACGGATGAAATCGAAACGGATGATGTCCTTGAACGCCGGTTCTGTCAGGCGGCCTATCTTCTCTACGGCCTGCCTACACATCTGCATCTCCTGCATCGTCTTTTCGAGATTCCAGAAGTTGTAGGTGACGCCGAAGTATCGCTTGAACCAGTCGCTGCAGGGCTTGATGACACGATAGGCACCCTTTCCGGAAGGTCCATCAAATTGACCTTCGCCGGGGTCCATGTCCTCGCCGGTGACGAAGGCGCAGATCAGGTCCAATGGCATCTCGATGTTGAACTGCAACTGCGCGGAGCCGCTGACCAAGGGCTTCAGCGTCGAGGCAACAGTATCCCCGGACTCCGGCACCGCGGGAGCGCTGTCCGCGGGCTTCCGCGCCGAGGAAGCGCTGTCCTCGGTCGCCTTTTTTACCCTACGGACGCTGGCCGGGTCGCGGAGCACCACGATGCGGTCGCCGACGTGGTACTGCCCCGGCGGGGCCGTCAGCAACCCGTTGTACAGCGGCAGGATGTCGTCGAACATCGTCGCGAGTTCAGAGCGGTGGCCGGTTTGCCGCAGCACGAATTCCAGGTTTCTGCTGTCGCTGGTGAACTGCCACCAGTCGCCGTCGCCGCAGCACAGCCTCGGCACCTTCCTGATCTTGCCCGGCAGCAACTTGCTCATTTCCTTGGCGGGGGTGAGCTGCACTGCGAGCGATTCGAGGTCCTGGATCTCCACCCCCAGCGCGGCGGAGCCGCGCAACATCCGACTGCCCGGCTGGCCGGCGAGCTCCTGCGTCCGCGCTTCGATCAGCTCCAGCGACTGCAACATCGCCTCCTGCGATAGGGGGGTGGTCGGCAGCTCGGACCGCAACTTTTGGAGTCGGTCCAGGTCGAGGCTGAGCAGCTCGCAGCGCACCCGATCCAAGCCGGTCACCTGTACGCTTGAGCCCTTCAGGGCTTCTTCCGACGTCTTGCTAAAGGACGGCAGGTCGGGCTGCTCCGGCCGCGTCATATCGTTGAGCCGTTTGCAGATTTCCTCGGCGGCATTAAGGTCGTCCGCAACGGTGAGATTGAGGCCGTGCAGCATCCGCAGCAATTTGTGTTCGCCGGCAGGCCCATGCAGAGTCTTGAAAGCCTCTTCCAGCGTCGAAAATTTGCGGAGGAGCTGCGGACCGAACTCTTTCTGGAGCCGTCCCCAGAGGTCGTTCTCTTGCGGCTGACGCGGGTCCATGGCGTTCCTCCTCCGTGAGCCGAGGCACTCGATACCAAGAATGACGGAAAGCGATGGCACCGGCACGTTACGTCAGCAAGCTGACAATGCGGCCCTGGGCCGGGATCGTCGGCGGTGACGACTGGTGCACGGTGCGTTGTTCGCCGCTGATCGGCCCGGATCCTGGTGACCCGGGCGATTCCCTCGCACACCTCATCGACGTGTCCGCCAGCTGCAGGAGCACGGCGTCGACCTGGTCGTGCCGCGGTCGACGCCGAGCGCCAGCGCATCGAACGCGAGCTGCACGACGGGCTCCAGCAACACCTCGTCGCACTCGGCATGGCGCTCGACCGGGCGCGCCGCACCCGCGACCCCGAGAGGCCCGCGAGTTGCTCGCGCAGGCACACGAGGACGCCCAACGCGCCGTCGACGACGTGCGGGACGTGGCCTGGCGGGCAGCCGCCGGGTCCTGGCGATCCTGCGCTACCTCGGCTCCTGAGTGCCCAGGGTCGCCCGGAAAGTCATTCCGGTGGGGCGTGTGGATGCGGTCGCTCGATCACACCCACACGCCCCACCGACGGTGAGAAGACGCCTCAGAGGGTGAACACGAGCGTGGAGATGCTGCGCGGACCGACGTTGATGGTGGCCTGACCTCCGTTCACGGTGGTCGGCTGGCTGGCCGCGTTGGCGGTCTGTGAGGTGAGGAAGTGCTCGGCCTTGCTGACGTTCTGCGGGGCCTGGACCACGGCGTTGTTGACCGCGTTGTTAGACCGGTTGAGGATGACCAGGCTGATCTTCCCGTCACCCTGGTAGGCGGTCACCTCCAGCGGCGACGCCTTGGAGCTCTTCGTCAGGGCGACGCGCTGGTAGCCGGGGCGGACGTACTTGGCGTACTGCGAGAACGCGTAGCCGCGCTTGAGCGGGGCGCCAGCGACGGTGCCGTACGCCGCTTCGCCGTCACCGATGAACGAGTAGTAACGCTTGCCGTACCACCAGATGTAGGCGTTCCAGTTGGCCTCCATCGACTTGTGCACAGTGCGCATGATGTCGTCGAGAGTCTCGTTCCAGACCGCCGCGTTGCCGGGGTTGCCCCAGATGTTGGAGCCGCCGCCGTCGGCGGCGTGCAGGTTCCACTCGGTCATCCACACCGGCTTGTTGTGCTGCTCGGCAAGGGTGTACGGCTTGAGCCGGCCGGCGTCCTCGGTGCCGTACAGGTGGCCACCGACGTAACCGATGTTGTTGCGGGCGGTCGCGTCGTTGAGGGTTGGATCGGTGTAGCTGTAGTTCAGGTTCACCGCCTCGGCGACCATCAGTTTGGTGTTCTGCACCTTCGTGCCCTGGTCGCGGACGAAGGTGCGCAGCTCCGTGCCGCTCCAGTCCATCGAGTCGTAGTCCGGGTGCCAGTCCGGCTCGTTCTGCACCGAGGTGACGTCGATCGGCACGCCCTGGCCACGCATGTACTGGACGTAGCTGTTCAGGTGGTTGGCGTAGTCGTCGTAGTAGTCGGTCTTCAGTTTGCCGCCGTTGACCCGGCTGTTGTTGGTCTTCCACGCCGCCGGCGCGGTCCACGGTGAGGCGAGGATCTTCACGTTGGACCCGGCGGTCTTCGCCGTCTTCAGGGAGTTCACGTGTGTCGCCCACTCGCTGGACACCGGTGACAGACCGGTACGCACGATGGACAGACCCAACTGGTTGGCGCCCATCCCAACCAGTGTCTGCGTCTCCGTCGTGGACCATGCGCTGCCCCAGATGGACTGGGCCGCCCCGAACCCGTCGACGGTCTGGTATCTGGTCGCGCTGTTCACCGTGATGTCCGCCGGCCCGTTCGGGGGTGGGGTCGTCGGCGGCGGGGTGGTCGGCGTCGTGCCACCGGTGCAGGCCACCCCGTTCAACGCGAAGCTGGTCGGATCAGGGTTGCTGCCGGTCCACGAGCCGTTGAAGCCGAACGACACCGTCCCGTTGGTCGCGATGCCCCCGTTGTAACTGACGTTCTTGGCGGTGACTGTGGCGCCGCTCTGGGTCAACGTCGTGTTCCACGCCTGCGTGACGGTCTGGCCGGCGTCGTAGGACCAGGTCAGCGACCAACTCGACACCGCGTCACCGACGTTGGTGATCGTGACGTTGGCCCCGAAGCCACCCTGCCACTGCGACGACACGCCGTAGTTCACCGAACAGCCGGCGGCTGCTGCCCCTGCCGGCACCGCCAAGGCGACCGCTGTCGATGCCAGCAGCATCGCGCTGGCCGACAACAACGCGGTTCTGATCACTCTGGGTCTTCTCATCGATCATTCTCCTGGATCGGGGGGACACTGATCCGTCGCCGTCGGGCCACGCCGCCACCGCAGCCAGGTCAGCGGTGCAGAGCATCGTTAGCGTTAACAAGCGCCGCCCGCCGTGCCCACGGCTGAGTCATGTCGATGCACTGCTGGCGCCCGAGCTCCCGACGGCACGCCACCTACGCCCACATCGACTCTGGTAGATGAGCACTGCGTCCGTCAAGCTGCGACGACGAGCTTTCGCGAAAGTTTCCGAACGTCCCTCGCCCCAAGGCGCTCCCCGGCACAACCCGGCCGCCAAATGTTGTCGTGAACATTCGGGCCGGGCTGAGGGTGACCGAGGTCACCGGCCAATGCCTTGAATCTGACACCAATGACAGGTTCTAGCGTTTCGGTGGCAGCGCACCTGGCGTGGCCCCTCCACCGAAGGAGTTCATCGTGCAGATTCAGGGTTCCATCGCTCTCGTGACCGGCTCGAACCGCGGCATCGGACGGGAGTACGTAGCGCAGCTCCTCGATCGGGGCGCGGCGAAGGTCTACGCGACGTCCCGCAACGGTCAGCCCGTGGACCTGCCGGGTGCCGTACCGCTGTCTCTTGAACTCACCGACCCCGCCGCCGTCCGCGCGGCGGCCGAGGTCGCGGCTGATGTGACGGTGCTGATCAACAACGCCGGCGTCGACTCCCATGTCGACCTGGTGGCCGGCGACCTCGACGCCGTCCGTCGCGACATGGAGGTCAACTATTTCGGCACCCTCTCCGTGGTGCGAGCGTTTGCCCCGGTGCTGGCCCGCAACGGCGGCGGCGCGATCGTCAACGTCCTCTCGGCGCTGTCCTGGTTCTCCTGGCCCGGGGAGGGGGCGTACGCGGCCGCGAAGGCGGCGGCCTGGTCGCTGACCAACAGCGTCCGCCTGGAACTCGCGGCACAGGGCACGCACGTCACCGGCGTCCACGTGGGTGCGGTGGACACCGACTTCAGCGCGAACTACGACGGCGCGAAGATCGACCCAGCGGACGTCGCTCGGGCCACCCTCGACGGTCTGGCGTCAGACGCCCTGGAGGTCCTCGTCGACACGTGGAGCGCCGACATCAAGGCCGCGCTGGCTCGCGACCCACGCGACTTCTACTCCCAGCTCTCCGCAGCCTGACGGTCCGCGGGCGGGCGGCCCGGGTCAGGTGCGGGCGAGCACCGCGCGGTGGGCGCGGTTGGCAGCGATCAGCTCGTCGAGCACCCCTCGGGTGTGGATCAGGTCCTCGATGTGCCGATCGAGTCGGTCGCGCTCGTGGCGCATGCGATCCACTGCGGCCTCGGAGGTGTCCTCACTCGGCGAGTCGACACACGGCAGCAGGTCGACGATCGTCCGGCTGCTCAGCCCGGCGGCGAACAGACGCTGTATGAGGACGACGCGCTCGACCTGACTGTCGCTGTAGCGGCGGTGGCCTCTGGGGCTGCGAAGACTGGTGAGCAAACCCTGCTCCTCGTAGTAGCGCAGCGATCGCACGCTCACCCCGGCACGGGCGGCGAGTTCGCCGATCCGGATGCTGGCCGTCATCGCTACCCCCACCGCACCTGACATGAATGTCAGATTCAGTGTATCCACCGCCTCACGGTTACCTGAGGGCCGGCGTGATCAGCGTTCGAAACGGTGTGGGTGGGGCCGTTCGGGAGGGTTTTTCCTGGCGCGCATCGTGTCGGAAATGGCAATGCCACCGAGGACGACGACGGCGGTGACGGCCGCGGCCAGTGGCGGCAGGAGCACCATGGCCGGCGCGGCGCCGAGGAGCACCAGCGCGCCAATTGTCCGGGAGCGGGACACCCGGTCGAATACGGCGTGTTCGGCCAGGGCTCGCCCGACAAGGAACAGTATCGGTCCGCCGACAATGACGAAGATCCACGCCGTTTCGGTGTGTCCGTACGGGTGATCGATCACGATTTCGTACCCGACGGCGACGGCGACGATGCCAGCCACCATGAGTACGTGGGCGAGGAACGCCTCCCGGACGAGGCGGGCGGGCCCGACGGAGACTCTGATCGCCTCGGGTAACAACTGGCCCGCCTTGAAAAGGTAGACCCGAAACAGCAGCACCGTCGTGATGAATGAGACCGCGAAGGCTACCGCGGCCCCGCCCTGCCGAAAGGACGTGTCGCTGTAGGCCGATCCCGTCGTCAGAATCAACTCACCGAGGGCGATGATGAAGAACTGTCGGTAGCGCTCGGACAGATATTCGGCCAGGACGGGCCACTGTCGTTGGGCGGGGCGGGTCCATGGCGCGGGATAGAACAGCAGCAGTGCGGCGCAGTCGATGGCCAGCGCCAGCGTCCACGACAACCCACGCGCCGAGCCCGACACGATGGCGCCAGCGAGCCACGGCACGGCGGAGATCGCGAACCAGAGGAACACCCCAGCCGCTCGACGCTGGGCCTCGTGGCCGCGCAGCGCCGGCACGATGACCAGCCCACGAACGATGTGGACGGCAACGTACGCGCCAGCGAAGGCCAGGCTCCGGTCGCCGAACGCCTGCGGCACCGCGACCGCCATTATCAGTGCGCCGAGCATGGCCGTGTAGACCAACAACTGAAGCTGCGGCCGCTGCGGATCGTAGAGATCGGTGACCCATGCCGTGACCAACCAGAGCACCAGGAAAGCCAGCAGCAACAGCAGGGTCTCCCCGGCTTCGACAAGGACCACTCGCCGCTCGGTGAGGTCCTCGACCAGCCGGTGGGAGACCCGGTTGAGGGCAAAGATGAACACCAGGTCGAAGAAGAGTTCCAGAAGACTCGGTCGCTGCGGTTGCCCCGGCTTACGCAGCAGCTCTGCTGCCCTTGTCGACATGGGCCGCCCGTTCTGCCGGCTTCGCCTATCTGGGTATTGGTACCACGCCGGGCGGGTCGTCGAGTTGATACCGAACGATTGCCAACGTGACATTCGCCGGATTCCCATGGGCGAGGGAGCAGCTACCCCCTCGCAGGGGATCGCTTCCGTTCCCCGATCGCCGACCGTGGAGGTAACACAGAGCCGCGGCACCGCGGCCGGATCGGGAGGACGACCATGCGTAAGACACTCGGATGGGGCATCGCGGCAGCGGCCATGCTGGTTGTGGCGGCGACGCCGGCCGGGGCCGCGAGCCACAGGCCGGCCCAGGTGACCGGATCGGCGGAGTTCGTGCTGCCGTACGGGCAGGACAGCGACGTGCGATCGTTCGCCTTCGACGCCCGGTCGGTGCCCTACAGCCGCCCGATCCCGCTGCCGGGCGGGGAGAAGGGTTCTCCCGCAGACGCCACGGGCACGGTGCGGGTCGCGCACTGGCTGGCCACGGAGAACATCACCGTCCGCTTCGAGGCGGCGGTCGACTGCATGATCACCAGCCCCGGTCATGCGACAGTGACCGGCGTGGTCATCCGCGCTGACGAGAAGGCCAGCGACTTCCTCGGCCAGCGGGTCGGCTTCAGCGTGCAGGACGGCGGCCGTGGCCGCGACCGGGTCGGCTTCACCTGGTCGGCCAGCGCCGACCAGAACGAGGCCGGCCAGTGGGGTCCGGCCCGGGTCGGCACCTGCCTCGCGCCGGCGGCGTTCGGCACTGTGACTCGCGGAAACTACACGGTGCGGCACGCCGAGCTGACCGCGCCGCCCGAGGGCCACTGACCACCACAGCGCTGTGACAGAACCACGGCGGGGCGGAGATCGCCCCGCCGTGGTGCGCACGCGCCCCGCGACGGACGGACTTCCGGCGATACCGGTCAGCGACGAGCTGTGACGACCCAGGCGCGCGAGTCGAAGTACACGCCGCCGTCGGTGTGGTGGGCGTCGAGGGTGGTGCGCAACCGCGTACGGGCCCGCTCGGCGGCCGAGGCGTCCAGGTTGGCGAGCAGATCCTTGAATTCCCACAGACGGAACACCGCATCGAAGGCGGCGGCGCTGTCCGGACCGTAGTAGACGGGTACGTGCACGTCGGTGAAGTCGACGTCCGCGAAGCCGGCCGCCACCAGGCGGTCTTTGGTGACGGTCTGGTCGGCGAGGGAGAACGGGTTCGGACCGCCGGGCGTGGCTGGCTCGTCGGTGAAGGTCCGGCGGATCGCCGTGGCCCATTCGTTGCGGTCGCGGGCCTGCCACACCAGCAGCACCAGGCGCGCGCCGGGGCGCAGCGCGCTGCCGATGTTGGTGAACGCGGCGACCGGGTCGGCAAAGAACATCGTTCCGAACCTGCTGATGCAGAGGTCGAAATGCGTCGGTGGGAAGCGGTGCACCTGGGCGTCCGCCTGTTGGAAGGTGATGTTCGGCAGGCCCTCGTCGTCGCTGAGCTGACGGGCCCGTTCGAGCATCGGCCCGGAGATGTCGACGCCTGTCGCGCTTCCGTTCACCGCCGCGCGGGCGGCGTCGCGGGTGGACTGGCCGGTGCCACAGCCGATGTCGAGCACACGGTCGTGAGAGCCGACACGGGCAGCGGCGCGGAAGAGTTCGTTGTGCAGGCGCAGTTCAGCGTCGTAGTCGAACAGGTCGGACATCACCGTCACCGGGTCCTCTCGATGCCTGTCAGCTGGCCCGGGACGACCTTCGGTGCCCGAGGCGGCGTAAGGTGGCCAGAATGTGCTCTCGTTCGGCGGCGGTGGTGCGGGGATCGACCAGTCGGTCCCGGACGGCCACGAAGAGCGCCTCCGCCGCCGGCACCTCCGGCGCCGGTGTGTCGTACGACAGCGGGGTGAGAGCGCGCAGGGCGGCGCCGAGCGGGAGGTCCAGGGCCGCGCAGAACGCCCGCACCTTGGGAAGCTCCGGATGGTGCTGCCAGTCACCGGACAGCCATCGGAAGACGGTGGAGCGACCGACGCCGCTACGAGCCGCCACTTCCGTGATGGACCAGCCACGCTCGTCGCTGGCGGCGTCGACAGCACCGCGCACGAACTGAGCGAACGCGTCCTGCGCGGCCCGTCGGGTGTCACCCATGTCCCGGCCGTCGCCTCCCCCGCAGTCGACACCCGGCGGGGCCGGTGCGTCGTGGTGCGTCCGCTTCCCTCCGCGGACGTGTCGCATCACAGTAATCGATGCCAATCGAGCTGACCGGGACCTCACACCGGTCGTCATCGCGGACCCCCTTTACGCGTTCCAGGCCTCGACCGGGGTGAGCGGCACCGGTTCGGGCCGCTCGGCCACCGTCGTCAGCTCGATCCGCCGTCCCTCGGCGGCCGACCGGAGCAGGGTGGTCATCGTTTCGAGGGCGTGCAGCGCGACGTCGCCGCCCGCCCGCGGCGGACGCTGACCGTCGGCCCTGACCAGGTCGATCAGACCGATGCCTCGGGAGGCCTGGGCGTAACCGGCGCGGGGTTCGAGGACGCGCCACTCGGTGCCGCCGAGCGCGAACAGGCGGACCTCACCATCGAAGTAGTTCGGATCCGGCACGGCGAGCGTGCCGGTCTCCCCGTGCACCTCGATCGGTGCGGCCGTCGTCGCGACGCCGTCGAAGCTCGTCGTGATGGTGGAGAGAGCGCCGTTGGCGTGCTCCAGCACGCCGCTGACGTGGGTGTCCACCTCCACCGGAACCCGCTGGCCGGTGCGCGGGCCCGAACCGATGACGCGCTCGGCGCGCAGGCGGCTGGCGGCTCCGACCACCGCGCGCACCGGGCCGAGCAGGTGGATGAGCGCCGAGATGTAGTACGGCCCCATGTCCAGCAACGGGCCGCCGCCCGGGGCGTAGTAGAAGTCGGGGTTGGGGTGCCAGCGCTCGTGCCCCGCCGTGACCATGACGGCCGACGCGGACAGCGGGCGTCCGATGAGCCCGCCGTCGATCGCCGCCCGCGCTGTCTGCGTACCCGTGCCCAGGACGGTGTCCGGTGCGCACCCGACGCGGACGCCGGCCGACGCGGCCCGTTCGATGATCGAGCGGCCGTCCGGGAACGTCACGGCGAGCGGCTTCTCGACATACACGTTCTTGCCCGCCTCGATCGCGCCGAGCGAGATGTCGGCGTGTGCCGCGGGGATCGTGAGGTTGAGTACCGTCCGCACGTCCGGGCGGGCGAGCAGGCGCTCGACGCTCAACGCCTCGGCCCCGGGAATCGTGGCGGCGACCGCGGCCGACCGGGAGGCGTCGAGGTCGGCCAGTGCAGCGATGCTCACCGCGGGGTGGTTGGCGAGCGTGTCCAGGTAGGCGCGGGAGATGACCCCGAGACCTACGACGCCGACGCGGTGCGGGTCGCCCACACCATCCCCCTCTCGATGACGGTACGGACGCCCGCGTGCTCCAGCACGTCGAGGCTGTGCCCCGGGGTCGTCACGACGATGCGCCCGGCACCCCAGAGCCGGGTCCAGATCGCCGGCGAGGTGACCGGGCGGTGCCACGGGTGCCACGCCTGCGTCGGGTGGGTGGTGACGGCGAGTATGTCGATCAGGTCGTCGTGCAGCACCCAGTACTGCTCGGTGACCAGGTCGAAGTCCTCGATGCCCGCGGTGATGGGATGCTCCCGGCCGAGGTCGGTGATGCGCACCGTGTGCGGCAGGAAGTTGTCCTCCGGGCCACCGTGGCGCTCACACGGCTCCTTGCCCGGATGGGTCGCGAACTGCCCGCCCACCAGTTGGAGATAGTCGGACGACGCGCGGAACGAGTCCACGATGCCGCCGTGCCAGCCGGTGAAGCCCGTGCCGGCGACGACCGCCGCGCTGAGACCCGCCAGCTGGTCGGCGGTGATCTGCGACATCGTCACGCACTGCACGACGAGGTCGGTGTCGGCCATCGCGGCGGCATCGGCGTAGATCTCCGTCGACTCCTCGACCCGTACGGCGTAGCCGCTGCGTTCGAGGTAGGGGATGAACAACTCCGTCGCCTCGACCGGTTGGTGCCCCTCCCAGCCACCTCGGACCACCAGTGCTCTGCGCTGCGTCACAGTCGCTCCCTCCCCCGGCCCGTCGCCACCGGGCTGGCCGCTCCCGCCCCGGTGACGAGCCGCCGATTCGCGTGCCTTGCGGGCACCGAAACCGTACTCGGAGGACACCACTGAGGACAGTGGCCGGGTTCCGCCTGCCGCAGTGGCTCAGGTCGCTACGGCCGCCCGGACGTCGTCGTCGGCGGCGCGCAGCCGTGCGGCGGCCTCCTCGGCGGTGCATTGCGCGAGCAGCAGCACGATGGCCGTCTTGGCGTGCCCGTGTGCCGCCGCGAGCGCCTGCGTGGCGGTGTCGAGATCGGTGTGGGCGGCTTCGGCGACGATCCGACGCGCCCGGTCGACGAGCTTCTCGTTGGTGGCGTTCATGTCCACCATCAGATTGCCGTAGACCTTGCCGAGCCGGGCCATCGTGGCGGTCGAGAGCATGTTGCAGACCAGCTTCTCGGCGGTGCCGGCCTTGAGTCGGGTGGAGCCGGTGAGGACCTCGGGTCCGGTGGGCACCTCGATGGCGACGTCGGCGTGCCGGCTGATCACCGCGTCGGAGTTGCAGGCGACGGAGACGGTCGTCGCGCCGAGCGCGCGGGCGTGGGCCAACCCGCCGACCACGTACGGGGTACGGCCGCTGGCGGCGAGCCCGACCACCGTGTCGCGGGCGGTCAGGCCGACCGCGTCGAGGTCGGCGACGGCACCGGCCGGATCGTCCTCGGCGCCCTCGACGGCGACACCGAAGGCTCCGGCCCCGCCGGCGAGCAGGCCGAGAACCCGGTCGGGCGGCGTACCGAAGGTGGGTGGGCACTCGACGGCGTCGAGCATGCCGATCCGGCCGCTGGTGCCGGCACCGAGATAGATGAGTCGCCCGCCCTGTCGGAGCGACGCCACGACGACGTCGACGGCGGCCGCGATGTCCGGCACGGCCCGGCGGACGACCTCCGCGACCGAGCGATCCTCGTCGTTCATCGCGAGGAGCAGCTCGGTGGGGGACATCTGGTCGAGGTCGCTGGTGCGGTCGTTGCGAGTCTCGGTGCCGAGGGTGCTGAGGTCCACGGGGTGGTCGTTCCTCTCGCTGGTGAACACATCGCCGGCCGACGGGAGGCGGCTCACCGGCGCGCGTTCCCCATATCAGCAGGCTGGAGGCTCAGCGTAGCCAGCCCAGGCCCGCTCTGGCAAAAAGTTTCGCGTTACTCTCGGCTAACGTCGCTTATTGACAACCGCTGGTAGGGAGCGAGCCGTGCGTCAACTCGACCTTGTCGTGATCGTGCTGTACCTCGTGGTGATCGCCTTCGTCGGACTTCGCCTGTCCGGCAGACAGAAGTCCGCCAAGGACTACTTCGTGGGCGAGGGTCGACTGCCCTGGTGGACCGTTTCGTTCTCCGTGGTCGCCACCGAGACCAGCGTCCTGACCGTGATCAGCGTGCCCGGTGGTGCCTACAGCGGTCAGGGGTTCGGCAACGTCGAGCTGGCCCTGGGTTACGTCATCGGTCGCGTCGTCGTGGCCGCGGTGCTCATCCCGCTCTACAAGCGGGGTGGCTTCGTCAGCGCCTATCAGTACCTTGGTGAACGGTTTGGCCTGAAACTTCAGGGTCTGGCGTCGGTCACGTTCGTCTTCACCCGGCTGCTCGCCGAGGGCGTACGACTGTTCGCCTCGGCCATCCCGATCAAGCTTCTCCTCGACGAGCTCGGCCTGAACGTCGGCTACCAGGCCATCATCATCGTTCTCACCCTCATCACGGTGATCTACACCTACCTCGGTGGCATCAAGGCGGTCATCTGGACCGATGCCATCCAGATGGGGCTCTACCTGGGCGGGGCGATCCTCGCCATCGCGGTGCTCAGCCACGCCGTCGGCGGCGACGGCTACGCGCAGGCGCTCGACGCCGGCAAGTTCCACCTCTTCGACACCAACTTCGACCTCGCGCACGTGCTCACCAGCCCGTTCGCCCTGCCGACCGCGATCATCGGCGGTGCGATCTTCGCGATGGCCAGCCACGGCTCGGACCAGCTGATCGTCCAGCGCATCCTGTCCACCCGCACCCTGCGTGACGGCCAGAAGGCGATGATCTCCTCGGGCATCTTCGTCGTCATCCAGTTCGCGGCGTTCTCCCTGGTCGGTGCGCTGCTGTGGTCGTACAACAAGGGTCAGACCTTCAAGGAACTCGGCCTGGACAGCAGCGACAACCTCTACCCGAACTTCATCCTGCACGCCCTGCCGGTGGGCATCTCGGGTCTGCTGGTGGCGGGCATCCTCGGCGCGGCGATGGGTTCGCTGTCGTCGGCGCTGAACTCGATGTCGAACTCCACCGTCGCCGACTTCATCCACAGCTTCTTCCGCAAGGTCCCGTCGGACGACGCGATGCTCCGGCTCGCCCGGGTGATGACCCTGGTGTGGGCGGTGCTGATGGCGATCTTCGCCTGCGCGTTCAGCTCCAGCACCGGGAACGTCTACCTGACCGGCCTGACCATCGCCGGCTACACCTACGGGGCGCTGCTCGGGGCCTTCCTGCTCGGCCGTCTCGTCAAGCGGGCGAACCAGGTCGACGCGGTGATCGCCTTCCTCGTCACCGTGGTGGTGATGACCTACATCGTCCGCTACGTCAAGATCGACGTCACGACGGCCGGGACCACCACCGCCACCGCCATCGCCGCGCAGTGGCTGGTCCCGATCGGCGTTCTGATCACCCTGGCCGTCGGCGCCGTGTCGAGCCGGTTCCACCCGGCCCCGACGACGTTCTACGACCATGGACGCACCGACGAGGTCGACGACGCGGCAGCCCCCGCCGGCCGGGCATGAAGGAGGACGTGATGCGCGTGATCGGCCTGATGTCCGGGACCTCGTATGACGGCATCGAAGCCGCCGCAGCCGAGTTCGACCTGAGCGGCGACACCCTGCGGATGCGAACGCTGGGCCGGCTCAGCCACCCGTACCCCGACCGGTTGCGCGCCCAGATCGCCGCCGCCCTGCCGCCCGCGGCGACCAGCACCGAGGCGATCTGCGTGCTGGACACCGGCGTCGGCCAGGCCTTCGCCGAGGCCGGCGTGCGGGCTCTCGCGGAGCTGTGCGACGGTCAGGCCGACCTGGTCGTCTCGCACGGCCAGACGATGCACCACTGGGTCGAGGCCGGCGTGGTCCGGGGCACGCTCCAACTGGGTCAGCCGGCCTGGATCGCGGAGGCCACCGGCCTTCCGGTCGTGGCCGACCTGCGCAGCCGCGACGTCGCCGCCGGCGGCCAGGGCGCTCCCCTGGTCGCCCTCTTCGACGCGCTGCTGCTGGGTGGCCTGCCCGGCGTCCCCGCCGCGCTGAACCTGGGCGGCATCGCCAACATCACGGTCGTCGCGCCCGACGCGGAGCCCCTCGCGTTCGACACCGGGCCGGCGAACGCGCTCCTCGACGCCGCCGCCCGCCACTTCAGCGGGGGCACCGAGGAGTACGACCGGGACGGGCGCGGGGCTGCCGCCGGGCAGGTGGACCCGGTCCTGCTGCGGCGGCTGCTCGACGAGCCGTACTACCGGCTGCCCGGCCCGAAGAGCACCGGCAAGGAGCTGTTCCACCTTCCCTACCTGCTCGCCGCCCTCTCCGACGCGCCCACGCCGGATCCGCAGGACGTGCTGGCCACCCTCACCCGGCTGACCGCGGTCACGGTGGCCGAGGCCTGCCGCGACCATGGCGTCACCCGGCTGATCGTCTCCGGCGGCGGCGCACGCAACCCGACGCTGATGCGCATGATCGCCGAGGAGCTGCCGGGCGTCGACCTGTCGTCCAGCGACGACATGGGTGTCGCGTCGGACGCCAAGGAGGCGCTGGCCTTCGCGCTACTGGGCTACCTGACCGTGCACGGGCTGCCCGGCGCCCTACCGTCGGGCACCGGCGCGCGGCACGCCTCCGTGCTCGGCAGCATCACCCCCGGCCGGCAGCCGCTGCGGTTGCCGGCGCCGGTCGACACCGCTCCCCGCCGCCTGCTGATCGCCGGCCGTCCCGCCGTGCCACCGGTGGCCGGCTGACCACGTTCCCGGGAGGATCCGCCCATGCACCCCGTCGTAGGACCACCCGCACCGACCGCAGCTCGCGCCCGCGAGGTCGCCGAGCTGCTGCGCTCGCGCCTCGACGACCCGACCCGGGCCAGCGCCGAGCTGCCCCGACGGTTGGCGGCGGCGCACGACGCCTCGCCGTACCTGTTCGAGCCGCAGGCCGTCGTCCGCGCCGCCTCGGCGGCTGAGGTGGGGGCGCTGATGGCCGGTGCACGGGAGGCCGGCGTACCGCTGACCCTGCGCGGCGGTGGCACCAGCCTCGCCGGGCAGGCCGGCGGCGCGGGGGTGCTGGTCGACGTCCGCACCGACTGGCGGCACGCCGAGGTGCTCGACGACGGCCGTCGCATCCGACTCCAGCCCGGCCTGACGATCCGGCAGGCCAACGCCCGGCTGGCCCGCTACCGACGCCGCCTTGGCCCGGACCCGGCCAGCGAGGCCGCGTGCACTGTGGGCGGCATGGTGGCCAACAACTCCAGCGGGATGACCTGCGGCACCACCGACAACGCGTACCGCACCATGGAGTCGCTGCGGTTCGTCCTCCCGTCCGGCACCGTCGTCGACTCCGCCGCACGCGACGCCGACGACCGGCTGCGCACCGACGAGCCCGAGCTGCACGCCGGGCTGCTGCGCCTGCGCGACAGGGTGCGCTCGGCACCGGGCTCGCGCGCCACCATCGAGCGGCTGTTCGCCATGAAGAACACCATGGGGTACGGGCTGAACTCCCTTCTCGACCACAGCAGCCCGGTCGAGATGCTGGCCCACCTGATGATCGGCAGCGAGGGCACGCTCGGCTTCGTGGCCGAGGCCGTCTTCCGTACCGTCGAGATCCACGAGCACGCCGCCACCGGCCTGCTGATCCTGCCCGGGCTCACCGACGCCACCGACGCGCTGCCCGCCCTGCTCGCCGCCGGTGCCCGTACCGCCGAACTGCTCGACGCGGCCGCCCTGCGGGTCAGCCAGCGCGACCCGGGTGCGAGCCCGACCCTGCGCGGCCTGACGGTCGCCGGGCACGCAGCGCTGCTGGTGGAGTTCGCCGAGGACAGCGCGGAGCGGTTGGCCGCGACACTGGCCGACGCCCGGGGAGTGCTCGACCGGCTGCCCGCCGTCACCGGCACCGAGCTGACCCGCGACCCGCGCGAACGGGCGCGGCTCTGGCACCTGCGCAAGGGCCTCTACACCGCGGTCGCCGGTGCCCGCCCGCCCGGCACCACCGCCCTGCTGGAGGACGTCGCGGTGCCGCTGCCACGCCTGACCGGCACCTGCGACGGCCTGATCGGCCTGTTCGACAGGCACGGCTACTCCGACGCGGTGATCTTCGGGCACGCCCGGGACGGCAACCTGCACTTCATGCTGACGCAGTCCTTCGACACACCGGCCGAGATCGACCGCTACGCCCGGTTCACCGACGACATGGTCGACCTCGTGCTGGCCGAGGGGGGAACACTCAAGGCGGAGCACGGCACCGGTCGGGCCATGGCACCCTTCGTCTGCCGCCAGTACGGCGACGAGCTGTACGACGTGATGCGCGAACTCAAGCGGCTGTGCGACCCGAGTGGCCTGCTCAACCCCGGTGTGCTGCTCAACGACGACCCGACAGTGCACCTGCGCCAGCTCAAGGCCGTCCCGACGGTCGACCCCGAGCTGGACGCCTGCGTCGAGTGTGGCTACTGCGAGCCGGTGTGCCCCACCGCCGACGTGACCACCACGCCCCGGCAGCGCATCGTCCTGCAACGACAGATCGCCCTCGCCACCGCCGCCGGCGACGAGGAGCGCCGCCGGGAGCTGACCACCGATTACGAGTACGCGGCGGTGGACAGCTGCGCCGCGGACAGCCTCTGCGTCACCGCCTGCCCGGTCGGCATCGACACCGGCGCGGCGATGAAGCGACTGCGCGCCGAACGGCACGGCCCGCTCGCCCAGCGCACCGCCCGCGCCGCCGCGCGACACTGGAAGGGTGCCGTGGCCGGCGTCCGGGTGGGCCTGAGCGCCGCCCACGCTGTGCCGACGCCGGTGACCCGCGCCACCACCGGGGTGATCCGCGGGCTCGGTGCGAGCGAACTCGTGCCGCTGTGGAGCGACGACATGCCACGCGCCGGCGCTCCCCGCCCCGCCCCCCGCAGCGCGCCGGACGCGCAGGCGGTGTTCTTCGCGGCCTGCGTCGGCAGCCTCTTCGCGCCGGAGGACGGCCCGGCCGGCGACTCGGCGGCGGCGTTCCTGCGCCTGTGCGACCTGGCGGGCGTGCCGCTCGTCGTGCCCGCGACGGCGGGCCTGTGCTGCGGAACGCCCTGGCAGTCCAAGGGTTACCCCGCCGGCCACCGCGAGATGGCCGAGCGGACCCTCGCCGCGCTCTGGACGGCCAGCGACGAGGGCCGCCTGCCCATCGTGTGTGACGCCTCGTCCTGCACCCACGGGCTGGCCCAGCTGACCGCCGCGCTGGCCGAGGAGGACCAGGCGCGTTACCGCGACCTGCGCTTCGTCGACAGCGTGACGTTCACCGCCGAGCACCTCCTGCCGGCGCTGCCGGAGCCCCGGCGTCTGGGCTCGCTGGCCCTGCACCCCACCTGCTCCACAGTGCACCTGGGCGGCATCGACGACCTGCGCGCCGTGGCCCGGGCGGTCGCCGACACCGTGACCGTGCCGGACAGCTGGGGGTGCTGCGCCTTCGCCGGCGACCGGGGGCTGCTGCACCCCGAGGTGACCGCCGGCGCCACCGCGGCTCAGGCCGCCGAGATCAACCAGCGCGGCTACGACGCGTACGCCTCCTGCAACCGCACCTGCGAGATGGGCATGAGCCGGGCCACCGGGCAGCCGTACCGGCACGTGCTCCAGGTGCTCGTCGAGGCGGTCGAGCCGCTGGCGTAGCCGGACGGGCTACTCCTCCGGGACGCGTGGGCCCACCTCACCGCGCCTCAGGTGCTCCTCGTTGCGGTCGGCCTCGCTGTCGGCGTTCGCGGCGCCGGCGCCGGGGTCCGTCGTGCGGCGCCCCTCGGCATCCTGATACACCTCACCGGTTTCGAGGGCTCTCTCCTGCTGACTCTGCTCAGGGGTGGTCATGAACGCCCAGATACCCTCCGGCCGCACCAACAAACGGTCAGTGGCGTGAATGCCGCAATTTAATGGCCGATCATCGGCGCAATCCGGTTCGCCATGAAATGGGAACGGGATGACTGCGAAAGCCCTCGCGTACCGGAGTTCCACCATTCAGTCGAGAACTAGTCACGTGTTCGACCCGAGCGACCGACGGCAATGGACGAACGCGCACCGGCCCCGCACCGAAAGCATCGACGGCCGACACGATCTGTGGATCCCATCAAAGATCACGAGTGTGATGATGTGACAGGGAAGCGCATCGGAACAACGACAGCTGTCGCATGAACGACTGATCACCTTTACCGGCGTGGGTAGCTTCCGAGCCGTGGGGGCGACCGATCGTCGTGTCACAGCATCCCCGCGCCGCAGCCGCTTTACCGGTGCCGCCGACCCAGGTCGACAAACCGTCACAGCAGGCTCGGATGCGAAGTCAGGAGCCATTGCTGGACCGGGCCGCCGCGTGGGCGGATCCGGCCGTTGCTGGCATCACGAAGGAGACGGACGCGATGACCGACGTCATGCGGCCCCGGCAGGCGACGCCGGTCGTGCCGCGCCGCCGCGACAGTGCCGGCGCCCTGGTCGCGGCCACCCACGAGCAACGCCAGATGTGGTCGTTGAGCCGTCTCGACCCCGATCCGGCCAGCTACCTGGTGCCGTTGGCGTACCGGCTGGTCGGGCCACTGGACGTCGCGGCACTGGCCGGGGCGCTCGACGCCCTGGTGGCCCGGCACGCCGCGCTGCGCACCACGCTCGCACCCGGCGGCCCCGGCTCGGGGCCAACCGAGGTCGACGACGCCGCGCCGCGCCTGGTCCAGGTGGTCGGCGAGCCGCAACCAGGACTGTTGCGGGTGCACGATCTGGGCGGGCTGCCCGCGTGGCAACGCGACCAGGAGATGCAGGCCCGGATGCACGCGGAGACGCGTGACCCGCTCGACCTGGAACTCGGACCGGTGCTGCGGGCCAGCCTGCTGCGCTTCGCTGCCGAGGAGCACGTGCTCCTGCTGACGTTCCACCACGTCGCCGTCGACGAATGGTCGCTCGGCATCCTGCACGACGAGTGGGAACGGCTCTACGCCGCGCACCGCACCGGACGACCGGCTGACCTCGGCCCGGTCGTCGTCGACCAAGCCGATCATGCGGCGTGGCAACGCGACTGGCTCGCCGGGGCCGAGGCGGCGGCGCAACGCGACCACTGGCACGCGCAACTCGCCGACGCGCCCGCCGTCCTGGAGCTGCCCACCCGCGGACCCCGGCCCGCGGTGCCGTCGGGTGCGGGGGCCACAGTGTCGTTCCCGCTGGACGTGCCCACCGAGGGGCTGCTGGCGCTGTGCCGACGACTCGGCGTCTCCCCGTACATGATCATGCTCGCCACGCTGCACGTCCTGTTGGCACGCTGGACCGGGCAACGCGACATCGTGGTGGGAACGCCGGTGGCGAACCGCCGGCGCTCCGAGGCGCAGCAGCTCGTCGGGCTGCTGCTCAACACCGTCGCGGTCCGGGCCCGGCTGGACGACGACCCGTCGTTCGAGACGCTGCTCGCACGGGTGCGCACCGCCGCCGGCAACGCCCTGGACAACGGCGAGCTTCCCTTCGGGACACTGCTGGAGTCGCTGCGCCCGGCCCGCAGGCCCGGCTTCGCCCCGCTGTTCCAGGTGATGTTCGTGTACGGCCGTGAGACGGCACCACCCGACCTGGACGGCATCGAGGTCACCCCGATCGACGTGCCCGGGACCACCGCAAAGTTCGACCTGACCGTCTCGGTACGGGAGAACGCCGCCGGTGTGCGGACCGTGCTGGAATACCGCACCGACCTGTTCGACGACGGCGCGATGGCCCGCCTCGCCGGGCACTTCCAGACGTTGCTGCGCTCGCTGGTTGCCGAGCCCGGCGCACCGGTCGGCTCGGCCGCGATGCTCACCGCCGACGAGTACCGGCAGCTCGTCGTGGCTGCGAACGCCACCGCCACCCCCACCGAGCCGGACGACCTGGTCCACGTGCTCATCGAGCGGCAGGCGCGCCGAAACCCCGACGGCGTGGCGGTGACCGACGGGGACACCGCGCTGAGCTACCACGAGCTGCACACCGCTGCCGAGGCGCTGGCGGAGACGCTACGCGGGCGGGGCGTGGGCATCGGCAGCCTGGTCGGAGTGCTGCTGCCGCGTGCGGTCCCGTTCGCGGTGGCGGTGCTCGCCGCACTGCGGGCCGGCGCGGCCTACGTACCCATGGATGCGGCGAACCCGCCCGCCCGGCTGCGGTATCTGATCGAGGACACGGCCGCGCCGGTCGTCCTCACCTGCGCGGAGCTGGCGCACCTGGTGCCCGACGGCCTGGCGCTGCTGGTGCCGGACGGCCCTGCGCTGGCGGCGCCGGGCCGGCACACGCCGGTCCCTGCCGCGCAGCCCGGTGGCGCCGCGGCCGGTCCGCGGCGACGAGCGCGACGGCGGCCGGAGCCCTCGACGGACGACCTCGCGTACGTCATCCACACCTCCGGGTCCACCGGCCACCCCAAGGGCGTCATGGTCACCCACCGGGGGGCCTGCAACTACGTGCGCTGGGCCGCCCAGGCCTACCGGCTGCGGCCCGGGGACACCGTTCCGCTGCACTCGTCGGTCGGGTTCGACCTGACCGTCACGAGCCTGCTCGTCCCGCTGGTCAGCGGGGCAACCGTGCTGATGCTCGGAGAACACCTCGGCCCGGAGGCGCTCGGCGAGGCGCTGCGCCACCAGCGGCAGGCCTTCGGCCTGGTCAAGATCACCCCAGCTCAGCTCGACCTCGTCAACCATCAGCTCAGCCCCGCCGAGATGGCCGGCCGCACCCGGTGCTTCGTCATCGGCGGCGAGAATCTGCGCGCCGACCAGGTGGCGCCGTGGCGGGCACACGCCCCCGACACCACGCTGGTCAACGAGTACGGGCCGACGGAGACGGTGGTCGGCTGCACCGCGTACGAGGTCGACCCGGCCACCCCGGTCGACGGGTCGGTCCCCATCGGTCGGCCGATCGCCAACACCGAGCTGTACGTGCTGGACAGCTGGGGCAACCCGGTCCCGGTGGGCGTTATCGGCGAGCTGTACGTCGGCGGAGCCGGCGTGGCACGCGGCTACCTGCACCAGCCCACGCTGACGGCAGCGCGGTTCGTCCCACACCCGTTCTCGCCCGTCGCCGGAGCCCGGCTGTACCGCACCGGCGATCTCGTGCGACTGCGTCCCGACGGGAACCTGGAATACCTGGGCCGCACCGACAGCCAGGTCAAACTGCACGGTTACCGGGTGGAGTGCGGCGAGATCGAGGCCGCCATCCGCCGATGCCGGCCGGACAGCGACGTGACGGTGCAACTGCGCCGGGACGACCCGGACGACCCGCGCCTCGTCGCGTACGTGACGGGCGGAGCCGGCGTGGCCAGCAGAGCCGGTGGGGCGGAGACCGACGCGGCGGCCCTGCGGGCGGCGCTCGCCGCCGAACTGCCCTCCTACCTGGTGCCCGCCGCCGTCGTCTTCCTCGACGCTTTGCCGCTGACCCGCAACGGCAAGATGGACGTCGCCGCGCTGCCCGCCGCCGGTCGGGAGGTGCCCCGGCAGCGCGCCGAGGCGGACCCGGTTCGCCCGACGCCCGAACAGCCGGCGAGCGCACCCGTCGAGCCCGGACCGGCCAACTGGGACGCCGCCCGGATCGGGCTCGAACGGCTGGTCGTGGACGTGTGGCGGGACGTGCTCGGCGTCGCGCAGGTCGGGACGCGGGACAACTTCTTCGACCTCGGCGGCCACTCGATGCGCCTGCTGGCTGTCCTCAAGCGACTGCACGAGCGGCTCGGTGACGTCGTCACGGTCACCGACCTGTTCCGCAACCCCACTGTCGAGTCCCTGGCGACGTTCCTGACCACGGCCACCACCGGCGCGCAAGCCCCGGTCGCCCCGGCCACGACGGCCCGCGTCACCCGGCCACGGACGGGCACCACGGCCCAGCCCGGCGGCCTGATCGCCGTCGTCGGCATGGCCTGTCGCTTCCCCGGCGCGCGGACCATTGACGAGTACTGGCACAACATCCGCGCCGGAGTGGAGTCGGTGCGGGAGTTCAGCGTCGAGGAGATGCTGGCCGACGGGGCCGACCCGACCCGGCTCGACGATCCCGCGTACGTCCGCTCCGGCACCTGGCTGCCCGGGATCGACGAGTTCGACGCCGCCTTCTTCGGCGTCACGCCCCGGGAGGCGCAGACCCTCGACCCGCAGCACCGGATGCTGCTGGAGTGCGCCTGGCACGCGCTGGAGCACGCCGGTTACGACCCGGCGGGTCACGCCGGCCGGATCGGCCTGTTCGCCGGGTCGGGTCGCAGCACGTACCTGCTGGACAACCTGAGCAGCCATCCGGAGCTGATGCACACCATCGGCGAACACCAGTTGTCCATCAACAACGACAAGGACTTCCTGCTCAGCCGTGTCGCGTACAAACTCGACCTGACCGGCCCCGCCGTCACCGTGGCCACGGCGTGCTCGACCTCGCTGGTCGCCGTGCACCTCGGCCGGCAGAGCCTGCTGACCGGTGAGTCCGACCTGGTCCTGGCCGGCGGGGTCAGCGTCTTCCCGGCGCAGCGGCGCGGCTACCTCTACCACGACGGCGGGGTCTACTCCCCCGACGGACACTGCCGGCCGTTCAGCGCCGACGCGCGGGGCAGCATCGCGTCCAGCGGGGTCGGCATCGTCGCGCTCAAGCGGCTGGAAGACGCGGTCGCGGACAACGACAGCGTCTACGCCGTGATCCGCGGTTCCGCGATCAACAACGACGGCGCTCGCCGCACCGGCTACACCGCGCCGGGCGTCGACGGCCAGGTGGCGGTGATCAGCAGCGCCCTCGCGTCGGCCGGCGTGCAGCCCCGCTCGGTGAGCTACGTCGAGGCGCACGGCACCGGCACCAGCCTCGGTGACCCGATCGAGGTGACGGCCCTGACCGAGGCGTTCCGGCGGGGCACCGACGACCAGGGCTTCTGCGCCCTCGGCTCGGCCAAGGCCAACATCGGCCACACCGACGCCGCCGCCGGTGTGGCCGGGCTGCTCAAGACGATCATGGCGTTGCACAGCCGTACGCTGCCGCCCACCATCAACGTGAGCCGACCCAACCCGGCGATCGACTTCGAGAGCAGCCCGTTCTACCTGAACGACACCGCCCGACCGTGGCCCGGCGACGAAGGCCCGCGCCGGGCGGGGGTCAGCTCGTTCGGCATGGGCGGCACGAACGCCCACGTCGTGCTGGAGGAGCCGCCGGCCACAGCCGCCGCGCCGCCGGCCACGCCGGCCACCGGGCCGCACCTGCTGGTCCTGTCGGCGCGTACGGTCGAGTCGCTGGATCGGCAGACGCGTCAGCTCCGCGACTGGGTCGGCGCGCACCCCGACGTGGACCTCGCCGACGTGGCGGCGAACCTGGGCCGGCGCCAGCCGATGACCCACCGCCGTTTTCTCGTCGCGGCGGACCACGCCGACGCGCTGGTCGCCCTCGACGCACCACAACGGCAGTTCACCGGCGTTCATCCCGGTGGCCATCGGACCCTGGTGTTCGCCTTCCCGGGGCACGGTGCGCAGCACGTGGCGATGGGCGCCGGTCTGTACCGCGCGGAGGCGACCTACCGGGCGGTGGTGGACGAGTGCGCAGAGCTGCTCCGCGACGACCTCGGCCTCGACCTGCGTACGCTGCTGTGCCCAGCGCCCGACGGCCACCCGGAGGCGGAGCGGCTGCTCGCGCGGCCCGGGTTGATCCAACCCGCTCTGTTCGTCACCGGGTACGCCCTCGCCCGGTCGCTGCTCGCCCGCGGGGTGACCCCGGACCTGATGGTGGGACACAGCCTCGGCGAGTACGTCGCGGCGTGCCTCGCCGGCGTCTTCTCCCTGGCCGACGCGCTGCGGCTGGTGAGCGCCCGCGGTGAGTTGGTCGAACGGACCCCGGCCGGGGCGATGCTCGCGGTGAGCCTGCCGGAGACGGCGGCGGCAGGGCTGGCGGTGGACGGTCTGTCGCTGGCCGCCGTCAACGCACCCGAGCTGTGCGTGCTGTCCGGCGCACCGGAGGCGATCGAGGAGCTGCGCCGGCGGCTGACCGCCGACGGGGTCGGGTGCCGGCCGCTCCGGGTCACCCGGGGCTACCACTCGGCCCTGCTCGACCCGGTGCTCGACGAGTTCGCCGAGCACGCGCGGCGGGTGACCTACCACGAGCCGCAACGCCCGTACCTGACCAATCTGACCGGCGGTCCGGTCGCCTCCGGGCAGGTCACCGACCCCGCGTACTGGGTACGGCACATGCGGGAGCCGGTCCGGTTCGCCGAGTCGGCAGCGCTGCTCGCCGAGCAGGACGTCGTCCTCGCGGAGCTGGGTCCCGGACACGCCCTCGGTGGCCTCGCCCGGTTGGCCGGGGTGCGGCCCGGTCAGGTGGTGGCGGCGATGCGGCATCCGCGAAGCGACGCCGACGACCTCACCACGATGCTCGACGCGGTGGGCCGGCTGTGGCTGTCCGGCGGGCGGGTCGACTGGCAAGCGTTCCACGGCGGCCCACGTCGCCGCCTGGCCCTGCCCGGCTATCCCTTCGAGCGGCGCCGCCACTGGCTGGACGCGATGTCGCGGCCCGACACCGCGCAGCCCGCACCCGTCCCGTCCAGCGCTACCGCTCCGGAGGCACCCGGGCAGGTCGAGGCCGGCAACCGCCCGCCGGTCAGCACCGCCTACGTCGCCCCGAGCACGCCCGGGCAGGAGATCGTGGCGGACCTGTGGAGCGAGCTGCTCGGGATCCGGCCGATCGGGGCGCTCGACAACCTCTTCGAGCTGGGTGGGCACTCGCTGCTCGCCACCCAGTTCGTCGTGCGGCTGCGGGCCCGACTCGGCGTCGCGCTGCCACTGGAGACGGTCTTCGCGACGCCGACCGTCGCCGGGATCGCGGCCACGCTGCCGCAGACCGACCCCGCACCCACCACCACCGTCGCACCGCAGCCCAGCGTCGCGCCGACCATCCCCCGCGCCGAGCCCGACGCCGGGCCCGCGCCGCTCTCCTCCGGGCAGCACCGGCTGTGGTTCCTCGACCAGGCGTACGAGCAGAGCGCCTACACCGTCGGCACGGCACTGCTGCTCGACGGCACCCTCGACGTCGACGCGCTGCGCGCGGCCCTCGCGGAGCTGACCCGGCGGCACGAGTCGCTGCGTACCGTCTTTCCGCTCGGACCCGACGGTGACCCGGTGCAGCAGGTGCTGCCGCCCGGCCCGGTCGACCTGCCGATCGTGTCCGCCCCGACCGGCGCGGACGACACGTCCCCGGTCGCCCGCAGCATCGTGGAACCGGCGGTCGCCGACGCGGTGCCGCCGTGGGCCCACGCCGCCCTCGCCGCCGACGTCGGACGCCCGTTCGACCTGGCCCGCGGGCCGCTGTTCCGTGCCGTGCTCCTGCGCATCGCCGACGACCGGCACGTGCTGTCGATGACCATGCACCACGCCATCTCCGACGGTTGGTCACTCGGCATCGTCGCCAGCGAGGTGGCCACCCTGTACGGCGCCGCCCTGGACGGTCGCGCCGCACCGCTGCCCGAACTGGCCGTCCAGTACGGCGACTACGCCCGGTGGCAACGCGGCCGGCTGGCGGACGTCGACAGCGACGACATGCGGTACTGGCGCGAGCAACTCGACGGGGTGGCGAGCGTCCTGGAGGTGCCCACCGACCGGCCCCGACCACCCGTGCAGACCTTCCACGGCGCGGTGCACACCCGGGTCCTGTCCCCGCACGCCGCCGACGAGCTGCGCCGGTTCAGCCAGACCCGGGGCGCCACCCTGGCCATGACGGTGCTGTCCGCCCTGAAGGCGCTGCTGTGGCGCTACACCGGCCAGCGGGACATCTGCATCGGCACGCCGGTCGCCGGGCGGGTACGCGCCGAACTCGAACCGATGGTCGGCTTCTTCGTCAACATGCTGCCGTTGCGGACCTCGATCGACGGCGAGTGGACCTTCGAGGAGCTGCTCCAGCAGGTCCGGCGCACCGCCCTGGGCGCGTACGACCACCAGGAGGTGCCGTTCGAGCGGCTGGTGGATCTCGTCGACGCGCCCCGCGACCTCAGCCGCAACCCGCTGTTCCAGGTGATGTTCAACCTGCTGAACCTGCCCGAGCGGCGGGACCTGGGAACCGCAGGGCTGCGGATGGTCCAGTTCGCCGTCGAGCCGGGGATCGCCCAGCAGGACCTCGCCCTGTACGCGTACGAGGTGACCGAGGGGCTGCGGTTCCGGTTGGAGTACAACACCGACCTGTTCGACGCGGCCACCGCCGAGCGGATGATGGGGCACCTGGAGACGCTGCTCGCCGCTGCCGTCGCCGACCCCGACGTCCGGTTGGCGGATCTGGCCGTCCTCACCCCCGCCGAGCTGACCCGCGTCGACGAGTGGAACGACACCGCCACCCCGCTCGGCTGGGCGACGCCCGGTCGGGACGGGGGGACGCCGACCCTGGTCGAGCTGATCGCACACCAGGTCGCCACGAACCCCGACCGGCCGGCCGTGACGTTCGGGACCACCACACTCACCTACGCCCAGCTCAACGCCCGGGCCAACCGGCTCGCGCACCGGCTCCGCCGGGCCGGGGTCGGCCCCGACGGCACTGTCGCCGTCTGCCTGCACCGCTCCGAGGACCTGCCGGTCACGCTGCTCGGTGTGCTCAAGGCCGGCGGCGCGTACGTCCCGGTGGACCCCGACTATCCGATCGAGCGGCAGCGGTACGTGCTGACGCACAGCGGTGCGAGCGTCCTGATCACCGAACCGGGCCTGGCCGACCGCTTCACCGGGTACGCGGGCGAGCTACTGCACACCGACACGAGTGCGGGCATCGGGCCGGAGACCGACCCTGAGCCGCTGGCCGGGCCGGACCATCTCGCCTACGTGATCTACACGTCCGGGTCCACGGGCCACCCCAAGGGCGTCCGGGTGACGCACGACGCGATCGTCAACACCCTGGCGGCCATGCGGGAGCGGCCCGGCCTGACCAGCGACGGCACGGTGCTCGCGATGGCCAGCTTCGCTTTCGACATGTCCGTACCGGAGCTGTTCCTGCCCCTGGTCGTCGGCGCGCGGATGCTGCTGGTGGGCCGCGACGTCGGTTACGACGCGCCGCGACTGGCCGCGCTGCTCGCCGCGGAGGGGGTCACCCTGGCCCAGGGCACCCCGGCGACCTGGCGGCTGCTGATCGAGTCCGGCTGGGCCGGGCTGCCCGGCCTGACGGCGGTGTGCGGCGGCGAGGCGGTGTCCGCGCCGCTGGCCCGGCAGCTCGCCGAGCGGGTCGGCGCGTTGTGGAACCTCTACGGCCCGACCGAGGCCGCCGTGTGGTCCACCATGGAACGGCTCGAACCCGACGTCACCCACCTCAGCATCGGCCGCCCGATCGGCAACGTACGCGCCTACGTGCTCGACCCGCGACTGCGTCCCGCTCCGGTGGGCGTGCTGGGTGAGCTGTACCTCGGCGGCGCGGGGCTGGCGCGTGACTACCACGGCGACCCCGACCTCACGGCGCAGCGGTTCGTGTCGGACCCGTTCTCCGCCGGCCGGCTCTACCGCACCGGGGACCTCGGCCGGTGGTTGGCCGACGGCCGGATCGAGTTCGTCGGCCGCAGCGACTCGCAGGTGAAGGTGCGCGGATTCCGCATCGAACTGGGCGAGATCGAGGCGGTGCTGCGCCGCCACCCGGAGGTCCGCGACACCGCAGTGGTGGTCCGCGAGGACGACGGCGAGAAGAGCGTCGTGGCCTACCTGACGCTGACCACCGGAACGGCGGCCGACCGGGACGGATCCGACGGCGGGGCGGCAGGGCAGCCTGTACCCGACTTCGACGCCGACCCCACGCCCTGGCGGGCGTTCGCGCGCACCTACCTGCCCGACTACATGGTCCCGTCCGCGTTCGTGGTGCTCGACCGGATGCCGCTGAGCGCCAACCGCAAGGTCGACCGGGCCGCCCTACCGGCACCGGTACGCGGCGGGGCTGGCGTCGGCGCGGCACCGCCCGACACTCCGCTGCGGGCGGCGCTGGCGAAGCGGTGGGCGGCGGTGCTCGGCTACGACACCGTCGGCATCGACGACGACTTCTTCGACCTCGGCGGCGACTCCTTCAAGGCCATCAAGGCGTTGGCCGGCAACGACCCGGCGATCAGCGTCCTCGACCTGTTCCGCCACCCGACGATCCGCTCGTTGACCGAGCACCTGGACGCGACCGGGGGGTCCGCCGGGCGGCTGCTGCACGAGCTGACCCCGGCGCTACCGGCGACGCCGACACGGCTGACGCTGGTCTGCGTACCCTTCGCCGCCGGTAGCGCGATCACCTTCCAGCCGCTGGCGGACGCCCTCCCGCCCGGCGTGCGGCTGTACGCCCTGGAGCGCCCCGGGCACGACGTGAACCGCCCGGACGAACCCCTGCTGGGCATGGACGAGCTGGTGGACGGCTGCGTGGCCGAGGTCGTGGCGGGGATCAGCGGCCCGGTGGCGGTGTACGGGCACTGCATGGGCGGCGCCGAAGCGGTGGAGCTGGGCCGTCGGCTGGAGGCGGCCGGTGTGGAGCTGACCGGCGTGGTCATCGGCGCCCACTTCCCCGCCCCTCGGCTGCCCGGCCGGGTGTTCCGCTGGCTACGGCAGTGGTTTCCGACGGAGCGATGGACGTCGAAGCGGCGGACCCTGGAGTCGCTGCGGGCGATGGGCTTCTTCACCGAGGTCTTCGACGAGCGGGAGAAGGACTTCGTGATGCGCGTGGTCCTGGCCGACGCCGCGATGGGCGAGGACTACTACACCGACGTCTACGACAACGGTCTGCCCAGGAAACTGTCGGCCCCGATCGTCTGCGTGGTCGGTGGCGGAGACCGGGCCACCGAGCTGTACCAGGAGCGCTACCTGGAGTGGGAGTTCTTCTCCGACCGGGTGTCCCTGGAGGTCATCGAGGGCGCCGGCCACTACTTCGCCAAGCACCAACCCGCCGAGGTGGCGCGCATCATCCAGGCGACCTGCGATCCGTCGAACGCGACGTCCGCCAAGCCGCCGCCCGCCACGGTTACTCCGCCGGCCGACGCCGCGCCCCCGCCAGCCGCCGTGGTCGTGCCGGCGACGGACGGCACCCCACCCGCCGTACGTCGGGCGATGCCCAGCCTCACCGTGTTCTACCTGATCGCCCTGGGTCAGCTCGTCTCGCTGATCGGCAGCGGACTGACCGGCTTCGGTATGGGCCTGTGGGTGTACCAGCAGACCGGGTCGGTCTCGTTGTTCGCCACGGCCACCGTCCTGGCGCTGCTGCCCGCCGTGGTGCTGTCCCCCATCGCGGGGGCGCTGGCCGACCGGTGGGACCGGCGGCTCATCATGATCGTCGCGGACTGCGTGGCAGCCACCGGCACGGTGAGCCTCGCCCTGCTGCTGTGGCTCGGCCAACTCCAGCTCTGGCACGTCTTCACCGCCATCACCGTCACCGCCGTGGCTACCGCCTTCCAGCTACCCGCCTACCTGGCGGCCGTCACGCAACTCGTGCCCAAGCGGTACTACGGGCGCGCCAACGGCATCGTCTCCCTGGGCACCGCGACGAGCACGGTGCTGGCGCCGCTGCTCGGCGGTGCGCTGGTCATCGCGGTCGGGCTGCGCGGCGTCGTGATCATCGACCTGCTCACCTTCGCCGTCGCGGTCACCGTCACCCTGTCGGTCCGGTTCCCGAACACCCTGTTCGTCCGGCGCGAGGAGACCTTCCGGCGGGCGGTCCTGGGCGGTTGGCGGTTCATCGTGCGCCGCCACGGCCTGGTGGCCCTGGTCGTGCTGACCGCGTCGCTCAACTACTTCTTCGCCATGGTCGAGGTCCTGGTCACCCCGCTGACCCTGTCGTTCGGTGACCCGGCGGTGCTCGGCCGGGTGCTCGCCGCCAGCGGCGTCGGCATGCTCGTCGGCTCGGTCCTCATGGGAGTGTGGGGCGGCACGGCCCGGCGGACCACCGGCATCCTGGCGAGCGTCGTGCTCCTCGGCGCGTCGCTGCTCACTGTCGGCCTGCGCCCGAGCCCACTGTTCCCGGCCCTCGGCCTGTTCGGCATGGGCCTGGCCACGGCCCTGGTCAACACGCACTGGTTGGCCATCGTGCAGGCCAAGGTCGGGCTGGAGCTGCAGGGCCGGGTGCTCTCGATGGGCCAGATGCTGTCCTGGCTGATGGTGCCGGCCGGTTTCCTCACCGCCGGTCCGCTCGCCGAGCACGTGTTCGCCCCGATGGTGTCGCCCGGCGGCCTGCTGTCCGCTGTCGTCGGCACCGGCCCGGGCCGCGGCATGGCCCTCACGGCGATCGTCGCCGGCCTCTGCTCGCTCGCCCTGGCCGCCGTCGGCATCGCCTACCGACCGATCCGCCACGTCGAGGACGAGCTGCCCGACAACGACCCCGGCACTGTCATCGTCGCCGACAAGGACCGCCTCCAGGCCGAGGCCGACCGACGGCTCGCCGAGCACCGTGCTGGGGGCCCGCAGCGGGCCGAGCCGGTCCCGGTGGGCGGGCGCGGTGGTCGTCGATGAGCGCCCCCGCCCGGCCCGCCGGCCCGACCCGCCGAACCGTGGGCCGACGCGCCACCGGCGTACCAGCCGACGTCGACTGTCTGCACCGGATGGTGGCCGCGCAGGCCGCCCGAACCCCTCACGCCGAGGCGGTACGGCACGCCGACCGCACGTGGTCGTACCGGGACCTCGATGAGGCGGCGAACCGGCTGGCCCGGGTCCTGCTCGCGCGCGGGGTGAGCCGGGAGGACCGCGTCGGCGTCTGTCTGCCCCGGACACCCGAACTGGTGGTCGCCCTGCTCGCCGTACTCAAGGCCGGCGCCTGTTACGTCCCGCTGGACCCGGCGTACCCGCCGGCCCGGGTGGCCTTCATGGCCGCCGACTCCGGGGCCCGGCTGGTGCTCACCCGCGCCGACCTCGCCGACCGGTTCCCCGACCTGGCCGTCCCGATCGACCGACTGGACCCGCCCGGGGACGGCACCGACCCGGCGGTGCCGACGACCCCGACGGACCTGGCGTACGTCATCTACACCTCCGGCTCCACCGGACGGCCCAAGGGCGTGGCGATCGAGCACCGCTCGGCGTCGGTGCTCATGCACTGGATCCGGCAGAGCTTCGACGACGCCGAACTGGGCGGCCTGCTCGCCGCCACCTCGGTCTGCTTCGACCTGTCCGTCTTCGAGATCTTCGGCCCGCTCTGCTGGGGCGGGCGGGTGCTGCTCGTCGACGACGTGCTGGCCCTCGCCGCCCCCGGCGTGGACCGGCTGCCCGTCACACTGGTCAACACCGTGCCCTCCGCGATGGGGGAACTGCTCACCGCCGACGCCCTGCCGGCGAGCGTGCGGACGGTCTGCCTCGCCGGTGAGCCACTCACCGCCGCGCTGGCCGCCCGGGTGTGGTCGCGTCCGCACGTCCGCCGGCTCTGCAACCTCTACGGCCCGTCGGAGGACACCACCTACTCCACCTGGGCGGAGGTGCCGCCGGACAGCGGGGACCCGCCGATCGGCCGGCCCCTGCCGCAGACCCGGGCCTACGTCCTCGACCCCGAGGGGCGGCCGGTCCCGCCGGGCGACCCGGGTGAACTCCACCTCGCCGGGGCGGGCGTGGCCCGGGGCTACCTCGACCGCCCGGAAGAGACGCGGGCCCGGTTCCTGCCCGACCCGTTCCGCCCCGGCGAGCGGATGTACCGCACCGGCGACCGGGTCCGGCTGCGCCCGGACGGGCAACTGGCCTACCTGGGCCGACTCGACGACCAGGTGAAACTGCGCGGCTACCGGATCGAGCTGGGTGAGGTCTCCGCCCGCCTCGCGGCCCTGCCCGGCGTACGCGAGGCGACCGCCGCCGTCCGGAAAGGGCCGAGCGGGGATCCGCTGCTGGTCGGCTACCTGGTCGGCGAGCGGCGCGACGACGTCCGGGCCCGGCTGGCCGGGGTGCTGCCCGCGCCGCTGGTCCCCGCGGCGGTGGTCTGGCTGGACCGGCTGCCCACCCTGCCCAACGGCAAGGTGGACCGCTCGGCACTGCCCTCCCCCGCTCTCGGCGGCGACGCCGGGCCCGGCGCCGGGCCGTTCGACGGCATGCTCGCCGAGGTGGCGGCCGTGTGGCGCGAGGTGCTCGGCGTGCCGGTGACCACCGCCGACGACGACTTCCTCACCCTCGGCGGAGACTCCCTGCTCGCGGTCCGCTGCGCCACCCGGCTGGCCGCCGCGACCGGCCGGCCGGTCCACGCCGGCGACCTCTTCGCGCATCCGACCGTCGGCGCGCTGGCGGCCCACCTCGACGGGCTGGCCGTCGACCCGACGCCGCTCGGGGAACCCGTCGGCCCGGCACCGGCCGGCCCCGCGCCGCTGTCGGCCGCGCAGACCCGGCTGTGGTTCCTGCACCGGCTCGACCCGGCGGACACCTCGTACCTGCTGGCCTTCGCGGTGCGGTTCGACGCGCCGGTGGACCCGGACCGGCTGGCCCGGGCGCTGGGTCGGGTGGTCGAGAAGCATCCGGCCCTGCGCACCGTGTTTCCGGTCGGGCCGGACGGGCCGGTGCAGCACGTCCTCCCCGGCGCCGGGGCGCCGCCGCTCGTCGCGCCGGCCGAACCGGGCACCCCGCTCGACGAGCGGCTCACCCAACTCGGCGTCGAGGCCACCCGGGCCCCCATGGACCTGGCCACCGGACCGTTGCTCCGCGCCCACCTGGTGCCGGACACCACCGGCCGTGCGGTGGCGCTGCTGCTCGTCGTGCACCACATCGTCTGCGACGACTGGTCGTTCGGCCTGATCGTGCGGGAACTGGCCCAGGCGTACGACATCGTCGCGGCAACGGCCCCGGAGCCCTCGGTGGTCGGCCCGGCGGCGTTCGCCCTGGCCCAGCGGGACTGGCTGGCCGGTCCGGCGGGACGGCGGGCGCTGGCCGACCAACTCGACGAGCTGCGCGGCGCACCGGATCTGCTCGACCTGCCCGCGGCGGGCCGGCTCGACCGACGCGCGGCGCAGGCCGGACCGCACCGGGCGCCGGCCGGCGCCACCCTGCGGACCACAGTGGACCCGGAAACCGCCGACGCGGTACGCGAGCTGGCTCGGGCCGAACGGGTCAGCCTGCACATGGTCGGGCTGGCCGCCTTCGCGACAGTGCTCGGCGCCGCCACCGGCCGGCACGACCTGCTGATCGGCGTGGCCTTCGCCGGCCGGACCAGTGTCGCCGCCGAACGAAGCGTCGGCTGCCACGTCAACACCGTGCCGCTGCGGCTGCGCCCCGCGCCGGAGCGCGGTTTCGCCGACCTGCTCGCCGAGGCCCGCCGGGTCACCCTGTTCGCCGCGGCCCACCAGGACGTGCCCTTCGACCTGCTGGTGGAGCGGCTACGGCCCACCCGCCAGCCGCACCGCACCCCGCTGGTGCAGGTCGCCTTCGGCGTGCAGAACGCCCCACCGGCCCGGCACCGCACCGCGGCCGGCGTCCAGTTCACCGGCGTGGAACTGACGCCGGACACCGCCCGCCTCGACCTGACCCTCTGGCTCGACGAGCGGCGGGACGGGCTGGCGGCGCTGTGGACGTACCGCACCGACCTGTTCGACCACGACGGGGTGGTCACCTGGCACCGCCGGTTCACGGCGTTGCTGCGGACCGCCGCCGCCGACCCCCGACGCAGTCTGGCCGACTGCGTCGACACCCTGGGAGCGAGAGATGACTGAGCAGACCCGGGTCGCGCGGAGCATTCCCCGTCGCGGCCGTGAACGGAACCTGGTGGACGTCCACCCCGACTGGCCCGGCGGCCCGCTGCCGGCGCTGATCCGGGCCAACACACCCGACGTGGACCTGGCCAGCTGGCTGGCCGGACGCCGCGACGAGGTCGACGAGCTGGCCCGCCGGCACGGGGCCGTGCTGTTCCGTGGCTTCGCCGTGGCCGGCGCCGAGGACTTCCGCACCGTGATGGCCGCGCTCTCCGACGAGGTCCTCAGCTACGGCGAACGGTCCTCGCCGCGCAGCCAGGTCACCGAGGGGGTGTACACCTCCACCGAGCACCCCGCCGACCAGCCGATCGTGCTGCACAACGAGCAGTCGTACACGGTGAACTGGCCCCTGCGGATCGTGTTCCACTGCGAGGTGGCGCCGGGCGCGGGTGGGCGTACCCCCCTCGCGGACAGCCGCCGGGTGCTCGCCCGGCTCCGCCCGGAGACCGTCGCCGAGTTCGAGCGGCGCGGGGTGCTCTACCGGCGCAACTACCTGCCCGGCATCAGCCTGACCTGGCAGACCGCGTTCCAGACCGAACGACGGGAGGACGTCGAGGCGTACTGCGCCCGCGCGCTGATCGACGTGGAGTGGGTCGGCGAGCGGCAGTTGCGCACCCGGCAGGTCCGCCCGGCGGTACGCCGCCACCCGGTCACCGGCGAGCGGACCTGGTTCAACCACGCGCTGTTCTTCCACGTCACCTCCCTGCCCGACGATGTCAGCGCAGGGCTGCGGGCCGCCCTGGGCGAGGAGGACCTGCCCTACCAGACCGCGTACGGCGACGGCACGCCCATCTCCGACGAGGTGCTGGCCGAGCTGCGGGCCGCGTACGCCGCCGAGACCCGCTCCTTCGACTGGCAGCGCGGGGACGTGCTGCTGGTGGAGAACATGTTGGCCGCGCACGCCCGGGATCCGTTCACCCCACCTCGGCGGATCCTCACCGCCATGTCCGATCCGACCGCCGCGCCCGAACTGACCGAGGCGAGCCACCCGATGCCGGCTCCGACCGGGGACCGGGCATGAGCGGGCCGGCGCCGCGTCGACGCGCTACCGGCACGGTCAGCTCGCCGGTGTCCCGGCGGGTGCTCGTGGACGACCGGTTCGTGCTGCTCGTCGAGGCCGCCGTGCCCGACCTCGACCTGGCCGGTTGGCTCGCCGGCAGGCGCGAGGAGCTGCTCCGGGACTTGGACGAATACGGGGCGGTGTTCTTCCGCGGCTTCGAGGTGCGCACCCCCGACGACTTCAGCCAGGCCGCCCGGGCGGTCAGCCCGGACCTGCTCGGCTACCTGGAACGGGCCGCGCCCCGGCACGAGGTCGCCGACCGGGTCTTCACCTCCACTGAGTTCAACGCCGAGCAGTGGATCCCGCTGCATCACGAGATGTCGTACTCGCACAACTGGCCCAGCTACCTCTACTTCTGGTGCGCGCAGCCGGCAACCGGCAGCGGCGGGGCCACCCCGCTGGCCAGCGAACGGGTCATCACCCCGCTGATCCCCGCCGACGTCCGGGAACTCTTCCTCCGCTCCGGGGTCTGCTACGTGCGCAACTACGGCCCGCACCTGGACCTGCCCTGGCAGGAGGCGTTCCAGACCACCGACCGGGCCGAGGTGGAGGCGTACTGCCACGCCTCGGCGACCGAGTTCACCTGGCTCGGCTCCGACGGCCTGCGAACCAGGGCCCGGCGGCAGGCGGTCGCCACGCATCCGCGTACCGGGGAGACGGTGTGGTTCAACCACGCCCACCTGTTCCACGTGTCGAACATGCCGGCCGAGGTGTCCGGCGCGCTGCTGCGCGAGTACGGCCCGGACGGGTTGCCCCGCAACGCGTATCTCGGTGACGGGCAGCCGATCCCCGACGAGGTGGTCGCCGGGCTGCGCGAGCTGTATCGGGAACACGCGGTGTCGGTTCCCTGGCAGCGCGGCGACGTGCTGGTGGTGGACAACTTCCTGGCGACCCACGGTCGCGAACCCTTCAGCGGCGACCGGCAGATCCTGGTCGCCATGTCCGACCTCTACATCAACCGGAGCGTTCTGTGAACGGTTACCGTCTGTCCCCCGTCCAGCGGCTCGCCTGGTCGGCCAAGCAGGACCTGGTCCGGGCGCGGGTGCGGTTGGACCGCCCGCTGGACCGGGCCCGGTTGCAGAGCGCCCTGGACGCGGTGGTGGCCCGGCACGAGGCGCTGCGCCTGACCCTGGTGCACCACCCGGGTCTGCGGGTGCCGATGCAGGACGTCGACGACGACCGCAGCGTCACCGTCGGCGCGCAGGGCGAGCTGTCGGTGACCCTCGCCGACGATGCGCTGGAGCTGACCGCCACCCCGCTGATCGCCGATCCGGCCAGCCTGCGTCTGGTCCTCGCCGACCTGTCCCGGGCGTACGCCGGCGAGGCGTTGCCGCAGGATCCGGAGGCGTTGCAGTTCCTCGACGTCGCCGAGTGGCAGCTTGAGGAGCGCGAGCAGGCACCGGCCAGCGCCGCGCCGACCGCACCGACCGCCCGACTGGTCACCCCGCACGGGGACGACCCGACGGCCGTGGTGTCCGCGACCGTTTCCGCCGCCGAGCTGACCGACGTGGCGCGGGCTGCCGGTGTCGAGCCGGAAACCGTGCTGCTGGCCGCGTGGGCGCTCGCGGTGTCCCGCCGCGCCGAGGCGCCCGAGGGCGCCGACGAGGTGGACCTGGTGCTGGCCCGGTGGAGCGACGGCCGCCATGCCGCTGGCACCGCCGAGGTGGTGGGTCCGCTGGGTGGCTACGGCCCGCTCCGGTTGGCCCTGCCGCTGCCCACCGCGCCCGCCGACCTGCTGGCCGTCGTCCGCGCGGCCGAGAGCACCGCCGACGACACGTTCCACCTGGTCGACCCGGTGGACGAGCAGTCCGGGGCGGTGGCGGGCTTCGCGGTGCTCCCGGCTGCCGCGCCGGCCACTGTGGCCGGGCTCGGTGGAGTCGCCGTGCACGTCGTCACCCCACCGGCGGCGGCCGGCCCGCAGCTGACAGTGCTGGCCGAGGGCGACCGGGTCACCTTGGACGTGGTCGGCGGCCAGTGGCTGCTCGACGCGCTGCTGGCGGTCCTGCGGACCCTGCCCGCCGCGCTCTCCGGCGCCGACGTGCCGTCGGTGCTCGGCGAGGCCGAGGGCCGCTGGCTGACCGACGCGGCGGGAACACCGTCGCAGGCGTCGGCGCGTACCCTCGTGGACCTTTTCGACGCGGGCCTGGCGGGGATGAACGAGCAGGCCGTGGCGGTGGTCGACGCGGACGGCGCGTACACGGTCGGTGAGCTGCGGGAACGGGCCGCGCGGGTGGCCGGGGCCCTGGCCGCGCGCGGCCTGTCCGGCGCCCCGGTCGGCGTGCTGGCCGACCGGTCCCGGGACACCGTCGTGGCGTTCCTCGGCGTGCTGCGCGCGGGGGCGGTCTTCGTGCCGTTGGACCCGGACGCCCCGCCCCGGCGGCTCGCCGCGCAGATCCGCGCGGTCGGCGCGGAGGTCGTCGTGGGCGACGGCGGTGCGGGGACCGTGACCGTCGGCGACCTCGTCGCGGCCGGCGACCGCCCGCCCGCCGCGGTGCCGACCCCGACCGACCCGGCGTACGTGATCTTCACGTCCGGCTCCACCGGCACTCCCCGACCGGTGCAGGTGTCGCACGGCGCCGCCGCGCACCTGGCCGACGCCCTGGAGCAGGTCGTGTACGCGGGCAGCCGCCCCGATCTGCGGGTGGCGGTGAACGCCCCGCTCACCTTCGACGCCAGCGTTAAGCAGCTCGTGCAGCTCGGCCACGGCCGCAGCCTGTACCTGGTGCCCGAGCAGGTCCGCCGGGACGGGACCGCACTGGCTGCCACGCTGGCCGACCACGGTGTCGACGTGCTCGACCTGACCCCCTCTCAGCTGCGCATCCTGCTCGCCGGGGCGGGTGACATCCGGCTGCCCGGCCTGCTGCTGCTCGGCGGCGAGGCGATCGCACCCGACCTGTGGGAGACCCTCGCGCCGCTGCCCGACGTCCGGGCGGTCAACCTGTACGGCCCGACGGAGTGCACGGTGGACACCACTGCGGCGCACGTGCGTGCCGGGGAGGCCCCGACGATCGGCCGACCCCTGCCCGGCGTCGCGGTGTGGGTGCTCGACGAGCAGCTGCGTCCGGTGCCGCCGGGCGTGGCCGGTGAACTCTGCGTCAGCGGCCCGCAGCTCGCCGACGGTTACCGGGGCGACCCGGAGGCCACCGCCCGGCGGTTCGTGACCGTGGCGCTGCCGTCCGGGCGCACCGAGCGGGTGTACCGCACCGGCGACCGGGTCCGCTTCGACGCCGACCGGCGGCTGCGCTACCTGGGTCGGCTCGACGACCAGGTGAAGATCCACGGGTTCCGGGTGGAGCCGGGCGAGATCGCGGCCACGCTGCGCGAGCACCCGGAGGTGGCCGACGCCGCGGTCGTGGCCCGCGACGACGACGGGCACGGCGACCGGCTCGTCGCCTACGTCCGCCCGGGTGACACACCGACCACTGTGGACGTCGACCGGATCGCCGGGGTCAACCCCCACGAGACCCGCTACCTGTACGACGAGATCTTCGTCCAGCAGGTCTACCTGCGCGACGGCATCGTGCTGCGGCCCGGGGCCACCGTCCTGGACGTGGGCGCGAACATCGGCATGTTCTCGCTGTTCGTGAACGCCGTCTGCCCGGACGCCACGATCCACGCGTTCGAGCCCGTGCCGTCGGTGGCCGACCTGTTGCGCCGCAACGTCGCCGAGTTCGGCGCGCCGGCCACCGTGCACGCCGTCGGGCTGTCCCGGGCTGCCGGAGAGGTGTCCTTCACCTACTACCCGGGCTACTCGATGATGTCCGGCCACGCCGCGTACGCCGACCCGGACGCAGAGGTGGCGGTGATCAAACGGTTCCTCGCCAACGAACGCGACGCCGGCGCCGACCGCGAGGTGCTGCTCGGCCGGGTCGACGAACTGCTCGCGGAACGCTTCGCCGGCCGGGAGCTCACCGTGCCGGTCCGGCCGCTGTCGGCGTTCCTCGACGAGCTCGCCCCGGAGCGGATCGACCTGCTGAAGATCGACGTACAGCGGGCCGAGGCGGACGTGCTCGCCGGGCTGGACGATCGGCACTGGCCGCTGGTCGCGCAGGTCGCCATGGAGGTGCACGACGCGCCCGGCACCGACACCGAGGGCCGACTGGCCGAGTTGGTCGCCACCTTCGAGGCGCGGGGCTTCGACGTGGTGACCCTGCAGGACGACCTGCTGATCGGCACCGACCGGCACACCCTGCACGCCGTGCGCCCCGAGTATGCCGCCGATCCACGCCCGGCCGTGGTCGTCCCGGCCGGGCCGACGGCAGAGCCCCTCGACGAGCGGCTCACCGGCTGGCTGGCCGACCGGCTCCCGGCCCACCTGGTCCCGGCGGCGGTGGTGCTCCTCGACGAGCTGCCGCTGACCCGCAACGGCAAGCTCGACCGGGCGGCGCTGCCCGTGCCCCGCCTCGACCGGCCGCAGAGCGGCACGGTGGTGGCGCCTGCCGACCGGGCCGAACAGATCCTCGTCGAGGCGTGGCGCGAGGTGCTCGGGGTGGCGACCGTCGGCGTGACGGACAGCTTCTTCGCGCTCGGCGGCGACTCCATCCGCAGCATCCAGATGCAGGTCGCCGCGAACAAGCGAGGGCTGTCCTTCCGGCTCAGCGACATCTTCACGTACCAGACGATCCGCGAGTTGGTCACGCACGGCGAGATCACCGTCGCCGGGACCGACGCGGTGGCCGGCTCGGCGTCGGTCCCGGCGGCCGGACGCTTCGCTCTGGTGGCCGCCGCCGACCGGGAGCTGCTGCCCGCCGGGCTGGCCGACGCGTACCCGATGACAACCCTCCAGCAGGGCATGGTCTACCACTGTGAGCTGACCGGGGACCCGGCGATGTACCACAACGTCACCGCGCACCGGATCGCCGCGCCGTTGGACGCGCCCGCGCTGCGGCGCGCGCTGGCCGGTCTGGTGGCCGCCCATCCGGTGCTGCGGACCGGGTTCGCGCTGGGCGCGTACTCCGAGCCGTTGCAGCTCGTGCACGCCGACGTGCCGGTCGAGGTGCCGGTGACGGATCTGACCGGTGTCGACGCGCACACCCGCCGGGCCCGGGTCGACGAACTCGTGGCGGCCGAGCGGGTACGCCCCTTCGACCTGGCCCGACCGCCGCTGCTGCGGTTGCACGCCGTCCGGGAGGACGCCGACGCGTTCACCCTGATCATCGCCGAGTACCACGCCATCCTCGATGGCTGGAGTCTGCACCTGTTCCGCACCGACCTGCTCGCCGCGTACGACCGGGAGCGGGCCGGCGCCTTCCATCCGGCCCGCCCCGGTCTGCCGTTCCGGGAGTACGTGGCCGCCGAGCGACGGGCCCGGACCGATGAGGCCAGCCGCCGGTTCTGGCTGGACGGTCCCGGCGCGGTGCCGCCGCTGCTGCTCGGCGGGGCAGCCCCACGGACCACCACCACCCAGCAGGTGCCGTTGCGAGCCGGCACCACCGACGCGGTCACCGAGGCGGCCCGGGCCGCCGGCGTACCCGTCAAGTCCTGGCTGCTCGCCATCCACCTGCGGATGCTCGGCGAACTCACCGGCCGCGACGACGTGGTCAGCGGACTGGTGGTCGGTGGGCGGCCGGAGGGCGAGGGCAGCGACGCCACCCTCGGGTTGTTCCTCAACACCCTGCCGGTCGGTGTGGAGCTGGGCACCCGTTCGCTGGCCGAGCTGGCCGCCGAGGTGTGGCGGGCCGAACGGGACATGATGGGGCACCACCGCTTTCCGCTGGCGGAGATCGTCCGGGCCGGAGGGGTCGGGCCGCGCTTCGACCACTTTTTCAACTGGACGCACTTCACCAACGACCCGGCCGGTGGCGGCCCTCGCATCGTGGACAGTCGGGGCGTCACCGTCGATGTGGCGTTCAGCCTCGCCGTCGACGCCGAGCTGGACGCGGACACCGGCCGCCTCGCCCTCACCCTCCAGTACGACCACCGCACCGTCGCCGGGGACCGGGTCGACGCGTTCGCCGACGGCTTCCGTCGCCTGCTGGCGGCCGACCCGCAGGCGCCGCTGCCCGCCGTTGCCAGCGGTGGGCAGGCGGCCGGCGATGCGTGGGCGACCCGGGTGGCGGCGGCCTGGCAGGAGGTGCTCGGGGTCGCGCCGGATGATGCGGCGACCGGATGGTCGGCCGCCGGCGGTGACTCGCTGCGCGCGCTGCGGCTGGTCACCATGCTGCGGCAGCGTCACGGCAGCGACCTCACGCTGCCCGAGTTCGTGACGCTGGGCAGTTACGGCGCACTGGTGGACCGGGTGGCCCGGTCATGACCGGTCTCAGCACCTCCGCCGTGCACGGCGACGACGGACTGGTCCCGGGCGGAGCCGTCGCGCCGCCGATCGTGCAGAGTGTCACCTTCAGCGCCGACTCCGACGAGCAGTTCACCGCGATCGCCACCGAGACGCGGGGCAGCGCCTTCTACACCCGCTACGGCAACCCGAACCACGCCCAGGTGGCCGCCGTCGTCGCCGAGCTGGAAGGCGCCGAGACGGGGCTGGTCACCGCCTCCGGGATGGGGGCGGTCAGCACCATCGCGCTGGCCCTGCTCTCCGCCGGCGACCACGTGGTGGTGCAGCGCAGCACGTACGGCGGCACCACCTCGCTCGCCACCGGCCTGCTGTCCCGGTTCGGGGTGTCGTACACCCAGGTGGACCAGACCGACACCGAGGCGTTCGCGCGGGCGATCCGGCCGCGGACGCGGCTCGTGCTGGTGGAGACGCCGAGCAATCCACTGCTGGAGCTGACCGACCTCACCGCGGTGGTGGAGGTCGCCCACGCGGCCGGCGCGCTGGTGGTGGTCGACAACACCTTCGCCACACCGGTCAACCAGCGTCCGATGGCAGCCGGGGCGGACCTGGTCTGGCACAGCGGCACCAAGTTCCTCGGCGGCCACTCCGACGTGTCGGCGGGGGTGGTCGTCGGCTCCGCCGAGCTGGTCGAGCGGGTGTGGCAGACGGCCATCGTCACCGGCGCCACCCTCGGCCCGGTGGACGCGTGGCTGCTGCTGCGCGGCATCCGTACGCTGCCGCTGCGAGTGGAGCGGCACAACGCCAACGCCCTGGCCCTGGCCCACGCGTTGGAGGAGCATCCGGCGGTGGCCCGGGTCCGTTACCCCGGGCTGCCGTCGCACCCGCAGCACGCGTTGGCGCGGCGGCAGATGACCGGCTTCGGCGGGGTGCTCAGCGTCGACCTGAGGGCCGGGCGGGCCGGAGCCGCCGCACTGCTGGACGGGCTGCGGCTGGCCAAACGAGCGGCCAGCCTCGGCAGCGTCAGCACGCTGGTGGTGCACCCCCGGTCGATGTGGGCGGGCATCGTGGACCCCGAGCAGTTGGCCGCGACCGGCATCGGGGACGGGCTGGTGCGCGTCTCCACCGGCATCGAGGACACCGCCGACCTGGTGGCCGACTTCCTCGCCGCGGCGGACAAGGCGACCGCGGCGAGGGATTCCACTGCCAACTGAGCTCGAACCGGCGACCCGGGCCGCCGGCTCACCCACCACCGGGACGGGGACGTCCCGGCCCGACCGCAGGGTGAGCCGGCGGGTCAGGCAGCCAGCGCGGTGGCGAGTCTGCGGGCCTCGGTCACCAACCGGCTCGTGCCGCCGCGCGCCACCACGTCACCCAGCCCCGGCACCTCGATGAGCACACCGGTCGCAGCGGCCGCCTCGGCCGCCAGATTGAGCAGGTCGGGCGTGCCGCGAGGTGGGGTGGGTGCGGCCAGCAACGGTGGCAGCGCGGCGGCGAGCAACCGCCAGACGCTCAGGCGGGCACCGGCCGCCATCGCGTCGCGCAGCGGTGTCGCCACCCGGGTCAGCGTCAGCTGGCCGTCCGCCGCCAACACGCCCAACTGGCCACCGACACCGGGAGAATCGAGGTCGCCGGCGGCTGCCAGCATCAGTAGGGCGTCGAGGGCGGCCACCCGGTCCACCTCGTGCCGGGCACACAGCCCGTACGCCAGCGCCAGGTCGAGCGCCGGGCCGCCCTCGCCGGTGCACTCGGCGAGCACCGGCAGGACCATGGCGAAATCCCGGGCGTCCTCCTGCGCGGCGCTGGCGATTTCAGGCAGGAGGTGGGCGGCGACCAGGCCCCGGTGCCCCGGCAGCAGCGCTGGCCACAGGTTGCTCCAGCGGTGCGGCCCTCGTCCGATCGGGTGCGCCGGCACGGTGAGGAGTCCGAGCGGGTCCGCTGCGCCCTCGGGCGGGGCGCTCGTGACGACGGTGCGTCTGACCGGCAGCTGGTCGAAGCCGTAGTCCCAGTTGCGTCTGCGCTCACGCCGGCCGACGGTGACCACCTCGTGGACCGGTGCCGGCAGGGCGTCGCCGCGCAGCCAACTGGCCAGTTCGTCGCCGGCCGGGGTGCCGAGCGCGGCGGCCCGGGTCGCCAGCGCCTCGTCCACGCCGACGGGCAGCCGCAGCAGGGCTTGGGTGAGATCCCACCGCCACACCGGACGGTCCCCGAGTGCGGCCAGCCGTTCATAGAGCGCGGTCGCGTCGAGGGCCCCGGTGACGGACGTCGGGGCGGCCAGCAGCCCGGGGTCGTTCCGTCCGTCCAGGCGCTGCCCGATCTCCGCGATCCGGGCGCAGTAGACCAGCGTGAGCGCGGACCCGTGGGGCGGCTCGACCGCCGGCCGGTTCCGGAACGGCCGCATCGTCCGGGTCAGTGACTGGCTGAGAATTCTGGACCACTGGTCGCGTCGGGTGGCCGCCTCGCCGGGTGCGGCGGCGGCCAGCAGAACGCCGTTCAGTTGGACCAGGACGTTGAACTCCGCCCACTGGTGGTCCCAGGCACCCACCTCGGCCCGCCGCAGCACCGGCAGTAGGGCGGTGGCCAGCCGGTCCCGGTCGGTGGTGGTCAATCGGACCAGCCCGTCGAGGACCCGCTCCAGGGTCGACGAGGGCCAGCGCTGGGCGTGCAGCGCGGCGACTTCCTCGACCAGTTCGTCCACCTCGGTGATCGGTGACGGAGCGGGTGCGGGCGACACCGGCGGGGGCAGCTCGTCGTCGGCCACTGCCACGGTGACCGTGGCGACCAGCCGATGGCCGTGCCGCTGCGCCAACGTCGCCGCGCGGTCGCGCAGGTCGGCGGCGGGATGTTCGGCACCCGACGCGAGTGCCTCGGCGATGTCGGCTGCCCGCTCGGGGTTCTGCCGGGCCAGTCTGTCCAACCAGGACAGCTGCGCCCGCACCAGCACCTTCTCCGGTCGGCCCAACACGACCCGCGAGGCGTCCAGCAGCGACTCGAACTCCACCTCGCGGCCCGAGTCGCGCAGCGCCCGCTGCGCGAGGCCGGCCACCGGTCCCGGTCCGTCGGCGAGCAGCCGCAGGTACGTGCTCGCCCGCGCCGCCACCTCGTCCGGGCTGGGTCCAAGCTGCTCGTGCAGGGCGAGGAACGGACGCAGCGCTCCGGGTCGGTCCCCGCGCAGGAGGCGGCCGAGAACCCCGTCCAGCAATGCCATCCGGTCGAGTCGACCCTCCATCGCGAGCGCCGCCAACGTCGGGGTCACCGCCTGCCCGGAGCCGGTGAAGGCCAGGTCCGCGCCGATCCCGTCGACCTCGAACAGGCGGGGCACCAGCGCGTCCAGGAACGGGTCGGCGCGCAGCCGGTCGAGCATCGGCACCTGCTGGCGCCCCTCGGCCGACCGCACCCACCACATCGAATGCGCCCAGCCGGCGACGAACGCGTCCCCGGTCGGCGGTGGCGCCTTCTCCGCCAGCAGCAGGTCCGCGATGAAGTGCCACCCGTCCCACGCTCGGCTGCGGGGCAGCCGCTCGGCCAGCCGGTACGCGAGGTCGGCCAGCCAGGGCACGCCCCGCTGCCGCGCTGCGGCGACCACCAGCTCGGAGTCGACGTCCTCCAACGTGACCGACCGCCGACCGAGCAGAGCCGCGGCCTTGGTCGCGGTGCTCAGCGTGCCCACGGCGGCTACCGCCAGCGCGGTCGCCTCCTTCCCCCACCACCAGTTGTCCCGCCGACGTCGGACGTGGGCGACCAGTTCGTCACCGAGCGCCCGCCGGGCCGGTTCGTCCAGCGTGTGCAGCGCTGCCTCGACGGTGCTCACGTCACCACGGATCAGCGCCCGGAAGAAGCCCGTCACGCCGTCACCTCCGCCACCATCGACACCGCGAGGGCATGCTTGCACGGGCCACGTTGCCCCTGGTGCGTCGCCCACCACCGGCAGGTGCACGTGAAGCCCCCGTCGGGCAGTCGGCGTACCCGGTAGTCCTCGTCGCCGCTGCGTACCGTGGCATGATCGCCGTCGCGGCGGACCGCGCCCTGCTCGACCAGCGTGCGCGCGCCGACCAGCCGGGGGTTGTCCCGCTCGGCCCGGCCGGCGTCGTGCGGCATCACCCGGTGGAAGTAGCCGGCGTCTGCGACGTCGTAGCCGACCCGTCCGGCGGTGCCGAGCTGGGCCAGGGCCGCGCGGACCCGGTCGTCGGGCAGGCCGGCCGCCTCGGCCAGCGCGACGACGTCGATCGTCGGATCCCAGGAGAGCAGGGCGCCGACCAGCTCCGCGTCGTCGATCACCTCGTCACCGGCGAGCGCGAGCAGTGCGGCCCCCTCGCCGGAGAACCCCCGGTACGGCTCGGGTGAGAGGGTCAGTGACAGCCGCAGCGACCCGGTGTCCAGCTCCCACGTGCTCGGCACGGCCGGTGAGCCGGTGCGCACCGTCGGCCCGTACACCCGCAGGGTGCGGGCGTGCCGGAGAAGCCCGCGCAGCGCCGCGAGTCGCCCCGCGCCGGCCAGACAGACCGCGCCCGGCGCCGGGCGCGAGGTCAGTCGGAGGGTGCGCCCGGCCGGTACCGCCCAGAGCACCGACCGATCGCTGCCCCCGGGCAGCCGGCGCAGGAACGCCGCTGCCTCCGTGGCGGGGACCTCGGCGCGCGGCTCGAACCCGGCGGTGAGAACGTGCACCTCGGCGAAGCCACGCATCCAACGCCCCGGCAGCGGGACCTTCCGCTCCACCACCGCCGCCTCCATTGTGGAGACGGTGAGGTCGTCCGGGCCGACAGCCAGGTGCAGCGGCTCGATCCCACCCACCCGGGCGAGGGCCTCGCGCAGCGGCGGGTTGACGTCGACGTTGGTGGTGCCGTGCCCGACGACCTCGCCGTCGAAGCCGGCCGGCACCACGTCCATCCGGGCGTACACCCCGCAACAGCCGGAGAAGGACTCGAAACGCAGCCGGTTCCGGCTGCCGGTCACCACCGGATCGAGGCTCGCCGGGCTGACCGGCTGGTGGTAGCGGGTGCGGGCCACCTCGGCCACGGCAAGCAGCCCGGCGGCCGCCGCCGCCGGGGTGGTGAGAAACCCGGAGAAGAAGCGCGGGTTGGCCGCCGGGCCGCCGCTGGTCTGGAGGTCGAGGCCAGCGGTACGCAAGGCGGACGGCTGGAGATATCGGTACGTCTGAACGGCGTTCACGGCGCACACCGTAGAGCGACCGACCGACATCCGTTCCGGTGCTTGCCCGTCGCTGCCCTCCCGAACCGCCCCGCCGCCTCAGGAACGGCGGGGCGGGCCGTTCGCACCTCGTCGGGTCACCTGTCGCCAGCGGCCCGCTCACGGTCGGCCTCGGCATCCGCGGCACCGGTCGGGACCCCGTCGCCGTCGCGGGCCGCGTGGGACAGGTCCACGTCGGCACCGGTCCGGGCGGCGTCGGCCGCCGCGTCGTCCGCGCCGACAATCTCCCCGCCGCCGTCGGCGCCCACGCCGTCGTCGTCGATGAGCTGTTCAGAGCCGGCCAGTGCGATCGGTACGTACCTGGGATCGGTCATCTCGTCCTCCTCGGGGGATCCGGAACTTCCCTAAGCGCTACCCCGAGATCCGTTCCACACACCCCCGCCCATGCCACCGACGGGCTCACTGTCGGCTGGGTAACCGCGCCGGCCGGAGCGGGCTTGGCCGGGGTGAGGTTTCGGGCCGGGCACAGTGGGCACTGGCCGCTCATGACCGACCAGCGCGGACCACACCTGGACGATTCACTCGGGTTCCTGCTCAACGGCTACGCCTGGCTACCCGCCCTGGCGCGACGCGACGGTCGGTCCACCGTGCGAACCCGCGTGATGGGCCAGCCGGCACTCACGCTGCGCGGGCCCGACGCGGTGCGGTTCTTCTACGACGAGCGGCAGGTACGTCGGCACGGGGCCATTCCGGAACCGGTACAGGGAACGTTGTTCGGCCACCGGGCCGTGCACACCCTCGACGGCGCGGACCACCGTCATCGCAAGGCGATGTTCCTGTCCCTGCTCACCGACCCGAGACGCGTCGCCGACCTGGTCGACCACGTCGGCGCGGCCTGGAACGAGGCGATCGCGAACAGCGGCGACGGGCGACGCGTCGTGCTCTTCGACGAGGCGAGTCGCGTGATCACCAAGGGCGTCTGCGGCTGGGCTGGGATTCCGGTCGACGACGCGGAGATCGCGCCGGTGGCCCGCGACCTGACCGCCCTGGTCGACGGCTTCGCCACAGTGGGTCCGCGACACTGGCGGGCGCGGCGCGCCCGTGGCCGGCGGGAGGACTGGCTGGCCGGGCTCGTCGAGCAGGTCCGCGCACATGTCGTCACCGCACCCGCGGGCTCCGTCCTCGAAGCGGTCGCCGGGCACCGCGACCGCGACGGCGAGCCCCTGGACCCCAAGCTCGCCGCGGTCGAGCTGCTCAACGTCATCCGCCCCACCGTCGCGGTGTCCTGGTTCGTGGCATTCACGGCCCACGCGCTGCACCTCTGGCCCGAGCACCGCGACCGGCTGCGCACCGGCGACGCCGCCTACGCCGTCGCGTTCGCCCACGAGGTACGCCGCTTCTACCCGTTCGCCCCGTTCGTGGGTGGCCGGGCCGTCACCGACCTGACCTGGCAGGGCCAGCATGTTCCCGCTGGGTCACTCGTGCTGCTCGACATCTACGGTCAGAACCACGATCCGGCGCTGTGGTCGGACCCGTACCGCTTCGACCCACAGCGATTCGTCGGGCGTGCTCCCGACCCGTACGAGCTCATCCCCCAGGGCGGGGCTGATCGGAGCACCGGGCATCGCTGCCCCGGCGAGGATGTCACAGTGGCTCTGCTCGCTGCCTTCGCCGGCTGGTTGGCGCGCCTGGACTACACAGTGCTCGAGCAGGACCTGACCATCTCGCTGCGCCGCATCCCCGCGCTGCCCCGCAGCCGATTCGTCCTGGCCGACGTGCGTCGGCCAGATCGGCCTGCCGAATTCGAACCGGTACGGCAGGCGACGCCGGACGCAGCAAGCTAGTCGGCGTGCGGCACTGCGGTCGCCGAGCACCGTTGGTCGGTCAGGCGGTGCCCAGTCGGACCATGAACTGGCAGCCGTCGGCGATGTTGCGCACCTCGACCCGACCTCCGTGCGCCTCCACGAGGCCACGAACGATGGCGAGACCGAGCCCTCCGGACGCCCCACCGTCGCCAGGCCCGGGGGTGCGGGCCGGTTCACCACGAAACGCGATGTCGAACAGCTGGGGAAGGTCGGCCGGTGGGATGCCGCCACAGGTGTCGGCAACGGACAGCCAGGCGTGCTCCCCCTCGCGGCCGGCCTCGATGCGGACGGTCCCGTCCTCCGGGGTGTAGCGGACGGCGTTCAGCAACAGGTTCGTCACCACCCGGGCCAGTTCCGGTTCGCTCGCGGCGACCATCGGCCATCCGGACTCGCTGGCGACCAGCTTGATCCGGCGAGCGTCGGCCAGCGGGGCGGTGCTTGCCAGCGCGTCCGAGACCACCTCGCCGAGCGGCACCGCCGTCAGCGACAACCGCAGCGCTCCCGCGTTGATCCGGGACAGCTCGAACAGGTCGTCGACGAGCCGGGTCATCCGGTCGGTCTCCAGCCGGATCCGCCGGTGGTACTCGTCGACCGTGTCCGGGTCACGGACCACCCGGTCCTCCAGCGCCTCGGCCATGGCCCGCAGCCCGGCGAGCGGCGTACGCAGGTCGTGCGAGACCCACGCGACCAGGTCACGCCGCCCCTTCTCCAGCTGTCGTTCCCGCTCGCGGGCCTGATCCCGCCAGACGGCGGCGAGTGCCAGTCGGCGGCCGAAGTGCCCGCCGACGGCGAGGCTGACCACGGCTGCGGCCGCGACGGTGATCAGCACCACCTCAAGATCATGTGGGGAGAGGAACATCGCCTCCGCGACCGCCATCACCCCGACGGTGACGGCGACGACCGTGGTGGTGAGCAGCACGCTGAGGTGCACGGTGATCGAGCTGCGCCGAAGCGCACGGAGCAGCACCGCACCGACGAACCCGATGGCAAGTGCCGCGCCGAGAGAGATCGCAAAGATCAGCAGGAGGTCACGCATGGGCGGGCTCGTACCGGTAGCCGACGCCCCAGACGGTCACGATCCGCCGTGGATCGGCCGGGTTGGCCTCGATCTTCTCCCGCAGCCGGCGTACGTGCACTGTCACTGTCGAGTGGTCGCCGAAGTTCCAGCCCCAGACCTGCTCCAGCAGTTCGGCCCGCCCGAACACCTGGGACGGGTGCCGCAGCAGGTGGACGAGCAGGTCGAATTCGCGCAGCGTCAGGGCCAGTTCGGTCCCGCCGAGGCGGGCGGTGCGGGACGCGGGGTGCACCACCAGCTCGCCGTCGGTCAGCGCCTCCGGTCGTTCGGGCGGCGGTTCACTGCCGGCACGACGGAGCACCGAGCGGACCCGCAGCACCAACTCCCGGGGGGAGAAGGGCTTGGTCAGGTAGTCGTCGGCGCCGAGTTGCAGCCCGAGGATCCGGTCCGACTCGTCACCGCGTGCGGTCAGCATGATGATCGGTACGCCATCCGGACGGGCTCGCAGCTCCCGGCACACCTGCAGGCCGTTGATCCGGGGCAGCATCAGGTCGAGCACGACCAGGTGAGGTGCCTGCCGCTGCACCGCCGCCAGGGCCGCTTCCCCGTCCGCGGCGAGGCTCACCTGGAAGCCGTCCTTCTCCAGGTAACGACGAATGACGTCGCTCACGGTCTGATCGTCGTCGACCACCAGCACGCGCTGTGTCACGAACCTCCCCCGTTCCGGCCCGTCATTCGCCGCACGTCCATCGGCCCAGCGTAGCCACGCAGCGTGGTCCGCCCGCACCAGCAAAAGCTTGCGAGGTTCTTACGGCTGCGCGAGCAGGCCCGCGCGGGCTTTCGCGAGGTCATACGGTGACCGGAATGCGGATACTTGTCACCGGTGCGGCCGGATTCATCGGCTCACACGTCGCCGATCTGCTCACCGACCGCGGGGACGAGGTGGTGGCCGTGGACGCGCTCCTGCCGGAGGCGCACGGTGCGACATCACCACCCTGGGCCGAGCGGCACGATCTCGTCGTCGGCGACATCCGTGACCTGGGACTACTGACCGGGCTGCTCGCCGGAGTCGACGCGGTGTGCCACCAGGCGGCCATGGTCGGCCACGGCGTCGATCCCGCCGACGCCCCCCGGTACGCCGCGCACAACGACCTCGGCACGGCCACCCTGCTCGCGGCGATGCACGCCACCGGGGTACGCCGCCTCGTGCTGGCCAGTTCGATGGTGGTCTACGGCGAGGGCCGCTACCACTGCCCGACACACGACATCGTCCGGCCCGCCGGCCGCCGAGCCGTCGACCTGGCGGAGGGCCGGTACGAGCCGACCTGCCCCCGCTGTGACCGGGTGCTCTCCCCCGGTCTCGTGCCGGAGGACGCACCGCTGGAACCGCACAGCACGTACGCCGCCACCAAGCTGGCTCAGGAACACCTCGCCGCCGCGTGGGCCCGGCAGACCGGCGGGTCGGTCTGGGCACTGCGCTACCACAACGTCTACGGCCCGCGGATGCCCCGCGACACCCCGTACGCCGGGGTCGCGTCGATCTTCCGGTCGGCGCTGGCCGCCGGGCAACCGCCCCGGGTCCTGGAGGACGGGCGGCAACGGCGCGACTTCGTGCACGTCACCGACGTTGCCGAGGCGAACCTGCTGGCGCTGACGACACCGGCACCGGAGCCGCTGGTCCCGGTCAACGTCTGCTCGGGTGAGCCGCACACCGTCGGTGAGCTGGCCCACGAGTTGGCCAGCGCGATGGGCGGGCCGGCGCCTGTCACGGTCGGGGGCGGACGGGCGGCGGACGTACGGCACGTGGTGGCCGATCCGGGCCGCGCGACCCGGCTGCTGGGTTTCACGGCCCGCACCGGTTTCGCCGCTGGCGTCGCCGACTTCACCACTGCGGTGATGCGGGCACCGGCGACGGTCAGGACCCCGTCCACAGCAGGTGGTTGACGGCGAGCGCGGTCGCGGCCTGGGCCGCCAGCCACCACCGTCGGTGGCTGGCGGGCAGGTGCGCGGTGGCGACCAGCAGCCAGACGGTGAACGGTAACCAGATGCGCTCCACCTCGGCCTTGCTCAGAGCGGACAGGTCCGCCGCGAGCACGGCCACCGCCGCCGCGATGGGCAACCACACAGTGGGTCCGGCGCTGGCGAACCGCTGCCGGAGGGTCGCCGCGAGCGGACGGCCCGGCCCTCGGATCGCAAGGGCGGCCACCGCCCGCCGCACCGCTGGCCCGGCCACCGGGCCGGCCGAGAGCAGCAGAGCGGCCAGGTTCGCCCAGACCCAGTAACCGAAGGGACGCTCCGCCGCCCAGCCCTGGTAGTAACGACGTGCCACCAGGTGGTAGCCGTCCAGCCACCAGAACCCGGCCAGGGTGAACACGGCGACAACCGCCGCGACGGCCGCCGCCGCGAGCAGGAACACGCCCAGGCGCTGCCGGGCCCGGAGCAGCACCACGGTCACGGCGAGCACCCCGACCAGGACGAACCCGTACGACAGGTAGAGCGCGAGACCGAGCAGCAGCCCGCCGGGTACGGCCCCGGCCCGACCACCCACCGCCAGCAGCGCCAGCCCGGCCGCGACCACCGCGGCGAAGATCCCGTCCGCGGACGCGCCCACCCAGACCGCCCCCGGGAAGAGAATCAGGAACGGCCACACCGCCCGAGCCGCGTCCTCGGCGCCAAGCGCCCGCAACGTCACCGGAACCGACACCGAGACCGTGGCTCCGAGCAGCACACAGGCGAGCCCCGCGGCAGCCCCGCCGCCCAGACCGATCCGTTCCAACCCCACGAAGAACAGCAACGCACCCGGTGGATGACCAGCGGTGTGCGTGGACCACGAATCGGGCTGGAAGTCGAGGATACGGGCGGCGAAGCCGGACAACATCGTGGCGACGTCCGTCACCCGGGGCACCTCATGCAGGTACTCGGCCTGCACCGTGAGCCGCTCGGTCAACCCGGCGGACCAGCCGTCCACCAGGGCCAGCGACAGTGTCCAGAGCACCGAGGCGAGGTATCCGACCGCCAGCAGCCACGGCCACCGTGTGTCGGTCGCCCAGCGCACGCCGTGCCAGACGCCCAGTGCCGCGACGAGAAGCGCGGCGGGGGTGCCCACACCCAGATGGGGCTGCCAACTGGCGTAGAGCGGAGCGGCGTCAGCGTGCAGCCGCACACCCCGATGGTTGAGCAGTGCCCCGACGGTGACGGCGGCGGCGAGCAGTGCCACCTCGGCACCGAGGACGATCAGGTCGGCGCGCCGGGATCGTCCCGGCCGGGTCATCGTGGTCATGGTGACGGCCGACGATACGACCTCCGACCAGCCACCCGACGGCTCGACGGTGAGACGTCAGGGACTCGTAAGACCCGTTGCCGCGTAAGCGATTCGTAAGGCGGCACGGCGGTCGGATCGGCGCGTGGCGGGCCTAGCGTCGCCGGTATGCACACAACGATCGACGTGGTGCTGCCGTGTCTGGACGAGGCGGCCGCACTGCCTGCCGTACTGAGCGGGCTACCGCCGGGCTACCGCGCCCTCGTGGTCGACAACGGCTCCACAGATGGTTCGCCGGTCATCGCCGCCGAGTACGGCGCCCGGGTCGTGCACGAGCCGACACGCGGGTACGGCGCGGCCGTGCACACCGGCCTGCTGGCAGCGGACGCCGATCTGGTCTGCGTCCTCGACGCGGACGGCTCGTTCGATCCAGCCGAGCTGCCCAGGCTCGTCGCGGCGGTGCTCGACGGTCGGGCGGATCTCGCCGTCGGGCGGCGGCGACCGGTCTCGGCGGACGCCTGGCCGTGGCATGCCCGTGCCGGCAACGCGCTGGTCGCGGCGTTGCTACGACGCCGTGGCGTCCCGGTGTACGACATCAGCCCGATCCGGGTGGCCCGTCAGGCAGCGTTGCTGCAACTCGGTGTCAACGACCGCGCGTTCGGCTATCCCCTGGAACTGCTGCTCCGCGCGGCCGGGGCGGGCTGGCGGATCGTCGAGCTGGACGTCGCGTACGCGCCCCGCGCCGCCGGCACCAGGTCGAAGGTCTCCGGGTCGGTCCGGGGCACCGTGCGGGCGGCCCGGGACTTCGCCGGAGTGCTGCGCGCCGGCGTCGGAGGTGGGAGATGAATGTCCTGCTCCTGGTCGCGAAGGCGCCGGTCCCGGGGCTGGTCAAGACCCGGCTCTGCCCGCCCGCTGATCCCACACAGGCCGCCCGGATCGCGGCGGCGGCGCTGCTGGACACCTTGGCGGCGTTGCGTGCCACCGCGTCGACCATTCCCGTGCTGGCCCACACCGGTCAGTTCGCCGACGCCGAGTCCGGCGCGGAGCTGACCGCCGCGCTGACGGGTTGGCACCTGATCCCGCAGCGCGGCGACACGTTCGCCGACCGCCTCGCCAACGCCCACGCCGACACCGGTACGGCCTTCCCCGGCCGACCGGTGCTGCAGATCGGCATGGACACACCGCAGGTCACGCCGGTCCTGCTCACCGCCGCGCTGGAGCGACTCGCCGAGCACGAGGCGGTGTTCGGACCAGCATTCGACGGTGGCTGGTGGGCACTCGGGTTACGCGATCCGGCCAACGGGAGCGTGTTGCGCGACGTACCCATGTCGACCGGCGACACCGGCCGACGCACCCTCGCCGCTCTTCGCGGGCGCGGCGTGCACCCGGCGATCCTGTCCGTCCAACGGGATGTCGACGACTGGCCGACAGCGTTGGCGGTCGCGGCCGACCTACCCGGCACCCGGTTCGCTGACGCCGTGGCGTCGGTAGGCGGCCAACTGGTGAGCGGACGCCTCCGGTGAGGTCGACGATCAGTCTCGGCGGTTTCGACGTGGTGCTGGGCAGGCTCGACGCGTGGCCGGCCGGTCCGGACGATTCCGGTACGCCGGCCGCCGCGTTGCCCCCGGCGCAACGCGAACACTGGCTGGTGCACGCCGACGGGCGACGTGACCTGCTGCCGGTACGCCGCTGGCACGGCCCACCCGAACCGGCGATCGAGTCCGTCGCCGCCCGGTGTACCGGCCCCACGATCGACCTCGGCTGCGGCCCCGGCCGGCTGACCATGGCACTCGCCCAACGAGGCCTCGTCGCACTGGGGGTGGACATCTCCGCCGAGGCGGTACGCCTGACTCGGGGCCGGGGTGTGGTCGCCCTGCGACGTGACGTCTTCGAACCACTTCCCGGCGAGGGGCGGTGGGCACACGCCCTGCTCGTCGATGGCAACATCGGCATCGGCGGGGACCCGGTCCGACTGCTGCGCCGGTGCGGCGACCTGATCGCGGCCGATGGGACGCTGGTGGTCGAGGTGGACCCTCCTGGCGCCGGCCTGTGGCAGGGACAGGCGTACGTCCTGTCCTGCTCGCGCCGTGGATCGGCGTTCAGCTGGGCTCGCGTCGGGGTGGAGGCGATGGACCGCACCGCGGCCGCCGCCGGCATGCGGGTCGTCGACGGTTTCCGGTCCGGCCCGCGCTGGTTCACCGAGTTGGCGCGCCGATGAAGCACAAGCCACGCGTTCCCACCCCGGAGGACTTTCCGGCGCCGTCACACTCGCCACTGGTCGCCGCCCGCCTCGGCCTCTGGCTCGGGGTGGCGTTCGGGCTGTGCTTCGTCACCGGACTGCTGAGCCACTACATCCAGCACCCGCCGGGCTGGTTCACCTGGCCGACCCGACCGGTCAACCTCTACCGAGTCACCCAGGGCGTCCACGTGCTCTCCGGGATCGCGGCGATCCCGTTGCTGCTCGGCAAACTGTGGAGCGTCTACCCCCGGCTGTTCGTCCGTCCGCCCCTGCGCCAGCCGATCCGGTTGTCCACGCACGTCCTCGAACGGATCTCCGTCCTGGTCCTGGTCTGCGCAGCGTTCTTCGAACTGGTCACGGGCCTGTTCAACGTGGCGCAGTCGTACCCGTGGGGGTTCTTCTTTCCGACGGCGCACTACGCGGTCGCCTGGCTGGTGGTGGGCGCGTTGCTGCTGCACATCGCAGTGAAGCTCCCGGTCGCCAGTGCGGCGCTGCGAACGCCACTGCGGCGGGAGGATGTGGGTGAGGCTGCGTCCACCGGGCGCGACGATCGAGACTCGTCCGGACGGCGCGCGTTCCTGCGTACCTCGGCAGGCGTCGCCGGCGTCGCCGTGCTGGCCACCGCCGGGGTCACAGTGCCGTGGCTGCGCCGGGTGTCCCCGCTGGCCTGGCGGTCCGCGTCCGGACCGCAGGGCGTGCCGATCAACCGTACGGCGGCGGCGGCCCGCATCGTCGTTCCACCGGACTGGCGGCTGGAGATCGTCTGGCCGGGCGGCCGGGGCACCCTGTCCCTGGCCGAGCTGACCGCCCTGCCACAACGCACCGCGGCACTGCCGATCGCCTGTGTCGAGGGCTGGAGCGTCTCCGCAAACTGGACCGGCGTACCCGTCGTCGAGCTGCTCCGACGGCTCGGGGCGCCGACCGGCCGACCGGTTCGGGTCTCCTCGCTGGAGACCGACGGTCTCTACGCGGCAAGCACGCTCCCGCCGGCCCATGCCGGCGACCCGCTGACCCTGCTCGCACTGCGGATCAACGGCGAAGAGCTGTCCGCCGACCACGGACACCCCTGCCGTCTCATCGCTCCGAGCCGGCCGGGCGTCCTCCAGACCAAGTGGGTGGCCCGACTGGAGGTGCTGCGGTGAGAGCCGTCCGCCTGTTCCTGGTCGCACTCGGTGCCGCGGCGGCGGCGTACGGGGGTTGGCTGCTCCTCCCCCAGCTCGGCACCCCAGTGCCCTGGCTGATCGGCGGCCCGGTGCTGCACGACCTCCTGGTGGCACCGCTGGTCGGGCTGGTCGGGCTGGCGCTGGGCCGGCTGGTGACAGACCGGCTACGCCGGGCCTGGATCAGCGCGGGCCTGCTGGCCAGCGCCACATTGCTGCTGATCGCGGTGCCACTGCTGTGGCGACCGCCCTCGGCACCTCCGAACCCGGGCCTGCCGGACCGCGACCATCCGCTGGGCCTCGCTGCCGGGCTGGCCGTCATCTGGGCCGTCACCGCTGTCGCTCTGGTGGTCGGCACGGTCAGCCGCCGCGTCAGGGACCGACGAGCCGACCGTCAGTGAGTGGGTCCCACACGCGCTTCCTTCCACTCCGCTCCGCTCCGAGGAGGAGTTCGCATGTCAGAAGGACCAGTCCCCACTGCCGACCGACCACCGATCGGCGTGATCGGCGGATCCGGTTTATACGAGTTCCTCGACGACGTCGCCAACCTCACCGTCGACACCCCGTACGGACCGCCAAGCGACGGCCTGTCCATCGGGAGACTCGCCGGGCGCCCGGTGGCGTTCCTGCCCCGCCACGGGCGGCGTCACACCCTTGCGCCGCACCGCATCAACTACCGGGCCAACCTGTGGGCGCTGCGAGCGATCGGTGTCCGCCAGGTGCTCGCAGCGGGCGCCGTGGGCGGCCTGCGACCGGATCTGGGCCCCGGGACCCTTGTCGTGCCGGACCAACTGGTCGACCGGACCAGCGGCCGCGAGCAGACCTACCACGACGGAACGCCCGGCGCCGACGGGCAGCTGCCCGGGGTGGTCCATGCTCCGTTCGCCGACCCCTACTGTCCGGTCGGACGCGCCACGGTCCTCGACGCCGGCCGCTCCGCCGGCTGGCAGCCGGTCGACGGCGGCACCATGGTCGTCATCGAGGGGCCCCGGTTCTCCACCCGCGCCGAGTCACGCTGGTATGGCCGAGAGGGCTGGTCGGTCGTCGGCATGACCGGCCACCCCGAAGCGGTTCTGGCACGCGAACTGGCACTGTGTTACACCGCGCTGTCGCTGGTGACCGACCTCGACTCCGGCGTCGAGGTCGGTCACGGTGTGACCCAGCAGGAGGTGTTCGCGGTCTTCGCACGAAACGTCGATCGCCTGCGCGGCCTGCTCAGCGAGGCGGTGACGACGTTGCCGGAGGGCCAGGACGACTGCCCCTGCGACTGGAGCCCAGCGGGCACGGAGAACGGCACCACCGATGACGCTCGGCATGACTAGTGTTTCGGTATGGCACAACGACTCGTCAGCGTGTGGCAACCGTTCTTCCTCGTCAGCGAAAGTCGGGGTGCGGCCATCGATGCCGCGACCGAGCTGGAGGAGCTCGGCTATGCACGGCTCTGGTTCTCGGGCGGTTTCGGGGAGAACGTCGCCCCCCGCTTCCGGGAGATCCTGGACGGGACCACCCGCATCGGGGTCGCGTCGGGGATCGTGAGCATCTGGCACTCGTCGCCCCCTGAGGTGGCGGCATTCGCGCAGGACGCGGAGCGGGCCCATCCCGGCCGGTTCCTGCTCGGCCTCGGCGCCAGTCACGCTGTGCTGCTGGAAGGCAGTGGCACCGCCTACCGCAAGCCGTATTCGAAGATGGTGGACTACCTCGACGGTCTTGACGCTGCCGGGCTCCCTCCGGAGCGGCGGATCCTGGCCGCACTCGGCCCACGGATGCTCGAACTCTCCCGCGACCGTTCAGCCGGGGCGCACCCATACTTCGTCCCTGCCAAACACACCGCAGAGGCCCGCGCGGCACTCGGGCCAGACCGGCTCCTCGCTCCCGAGGTCGCGGTGGTCCTCGACGCAGACCCCACCACCGCGCGCGCCACGGCCCGGCAGTACACGAGCGGATATCTCGCACTGCCGAACTACACCAACAACCTGCGGCGGTTCGGCTGGACCGACGAGGACTTCGCCGGCGGCGGCAGCGACCGCCTCGTCGACACCCTGATCCCCTGGGGCACAGCCGAGCAGGTCGCGGCCGGGCTGGAAAAGCACTACCGGGCCGGCGCGGACGAGGTGGCGGTCCAGGTGCTCAACGGCGGTGACGCCACGGCGTTCCCCGCCGACGCGTTCCGCGCTCTCGCCGCGATCCTGATCTGACCTTCCACAGAAGGCCCGCGTCCGGTGTGAGGTGATGGGGTGGTGACAGCAGAGGCAGCGGGAGCGTTCCGCCGGACGGCACTCGAGCGAGCAGATCAGCAGGTCGCCTGGGCCCGGGCTGACCAGGCCTTCTTCGCTGCCGGAGCGTGTCACATCCTCGCCTGGGCCTGTCGAGACGCATACCCCGCCCGGTCGATCGACGTGGCGGCGGTGCGTCTGGCGGGCGACACGCAGATCTTCCACGCCTACGCGAGCTGGAATGGTTGGGCGTTCGACCATTCGGGGTGGAATCCGGAGCCGCAACTGTTGGCCGTCAACGCCGACTTCGAGGGCCATCCGCTGGAGCGCGTCGGGATCACTGTCGATCTCGCTGAATTCTGTACAGAGCACCACCACCGGATGCCGGACCAGTTCTGGCGCGACCCAGTGCCCCGTGCTCGCCGGTATGTTGGCCTGTTCACCCCGCCCTGGGCGTAGCGCCAGTCGGAACCAGGCCGAACCACTCGGAGTGCTCGGAGAAGGTGAGTTCCTTCAGCGCCTGCCGCATGCGGCCATTCTAGGTAAGCACGGCCGGCCGCAGAAGCAAGATCACCACTCATTCGATAGGCACCCTAGGATCGGGCGGTATGACGTCAGCCCCTGCCGCCACAGCCTTCGACTCGCTGCGCCTCGACGCCGTACCCGACCAGGAGGCGCTTCGCCGGGTCTACGAACTCCCCAGTGACGCGGCCGTGCGAAAGCAGATGACCGAACTCACCGAGCAGACCCGGCGGCTGATCGCCTGCTCGTCGCTGGTCCTGGTGGCCAGCGTGGACGCCGAGGGCAACTGCGACGTCACCCCGCGCGGCGGCCCCGCCGGGTTTGTCGCCGTCCTGGACGCACGGACGGTGGCGATACCGGACGCCACCGGCAACAAACGTCTGGACACCCTGCAGAACGTCATCGCCACCGGGCGGGCCGGGCTGATGTTCGTCATCCCTGGGCGCACCACGACGCTCAGGGTGAACGGCCGGGCCTGCGTCTCCACCCGCCCGGAGCTGCTGTCGCAGCTGACCGCCGTGGGCAAGCCACCGGCCAGCGCGCTGGTGCTGGGGATCGAGGAGGTCTACCCGCACTGTCCCAAGGCACTGCTGCGCAGCGGGGCCTGGAAGCCGGAGCAGTGGCTGCCGGCGGACGCCCAGCCGACCTCGGCCGAGGTGACGCTGGCCCAACTGCGGATGCCGGAGCTAACCATCGCCGACATCGAGAAGACGGAGGCGGACTCGCTGAAGTACCGGTACGAGTGACGGGACAAGCGCCTCAGGCCGATTGTGTGTCACCGTTCGCAGACTTCTTCGCGTACCCGCTCATCGGTCAGCGGCGCACCCGGTAGCGCAGGTGGAGCACCCGGTTGCCCGGAATCACCGCGTCAGGTTCCTCCAACAGGTGCTGCGCGTCGACCGACCCGAAGTAGCGCTTGCCGGACCCGAACACGACGGGTACGACGTCCATGCGCACCTCGTCGACCAGGCCCGCGGCAAGCACCTGTCCGCCGACGTCGCCGGCGGCGACCTCGACGATGCGGTCACCCGCAAGCTCCTGCGCCCTGGCCACGGCTGCCTCGACGCCGTCGACGAAGTGAAACGGCGCCTCGGGGTCCCAGCCCTCGGGCTGCGGCCGGTGCGTCACGACGACCACGTGGTCGATCCCGCTCGGAGGCTTCCCGTCCCAGCCGTCCGTCATGTCGAAGACGTGGCGGCCGGTGATCGTCGCCCCGATCTGGTCCCAGTAGGACCGGGTGTAGTCGTAGGACGCCTGTGACACCTTCAACGCGCCGCTCTCGTCCAACGGCACGTCACCGCTGAGCAACCAGTCGAACAGCGGTCCGGGCTGGTCGTTGTCGTCGGCGATGAAGCCGTCCACCGACACCGAGCTGTACATGACCACTTTGCCCATGGGCGCTCCTCTGATTGCGGATGCCCTCAGGTTAGAGTCTCGTGAGCTGCCGTTCTTGTAAGAAATCAATCGGCCGGTAGCGGCCAGCCGTCCAGCACGTGGCCGGGATGTTCGCGCAGGAACCGTCGCCGGACTTCGACGTACCGTGTCGGTGTGAGCCCGGTGAACGCCCGGAACTCGTGGCCGAAGTGGGCCTGGTCGAAGTAGCCCGCCCTACTGGCGAGGTCGGCCCAGTCGATCGGTTCGGCGGGGTTGATCGAGAGCACGGTGACGGTGAAGCGGTAGGTGCGGGCCAGCCGCTTCGGCGTGACGCCGATGAGTTCCTTGAACCGCTGTGCCAGGTGAGTGCTGCTGACACCGGCTGAAACCCTCAGGTCGTCGATAGCCACCGCCCCGCTGGTCGCCGCGATCACGCTGCTCGTGTGGCGGACCAGCCCCAGGCCGGCCGCGTCGCCCAGCCGTCGCATCAGCTCCTGCTCCAACAGCGTCAGCATCTCGTGAGGTCCGTCTGCCGCGTTCAGCCGGTCTCGCAGCTCAGCAATGGCCGGCCGGCCCCACACCTGCTCCACCGTCACCGGCCGGTCACACAGCTCGGCCGCGGGCATCGGCAGGAACAGCGCCAGCCCCCAGGGCTTGAAGTGCACGCCGACGGACCGGGTCACCGACGGATAGCTGAACTCGAAGGCGCGGGTGGGCATGGTGACCACGCAGCCGTCGGCGTACTCGGCCGTCTCGATGTCGGTGCCGGCACGAATGCGGAACGGCGCCCCGAGGTTGACGATGAGGAACGCCGCCGGACTTGCCGGCAGCGTCAGCCGGGCGTACGGCGGCGCACCCTCCAGGTAGTAGAGGTCGTCGATCAGCCCGTCCAGCGGCGGTCGCGGCACTCGGGACACGTACTCCACGCGCACAGCATCGCCGACGCGGCGCCGGCCGCAACATTGACTGGCCGGTCTACGAGTCGTCTCGGCCCTGCCAGGTCGTCACACAAGCCTCGTTACCCTCGATATCGGCGAGAACCCAGAAGGCGGGAGCATCGGACGCGGACACAAGTCGGCCACCGGCCGTCAGCGCGGCTTCGATCCGCCGTGGTGCCTCGTCGTGCGGGACACAGATGTCGAAGTGGATGCGATTCCGGTCCGGGCGTGGCTGGTCCATCTGCTGAAACCAGATCGTCGGACTCTGCCCGACCGGGTCGACGATGGGATCCTTGGGACCGTCGGCTCCCGGCTCGTCCGTGTAGCCCAGCACGGCCTTCCAGAACGGCCGGACCGCTGCGATGTCGAGCGCGTCGACAGCGATCTCCACGAGCTGAACCGACCGCGGCGCTCCCGTACCAATCTCAGGCTCCGTCCGTAGCCCAACGGCCCGCATGGCGGCGGAAATCCGATGCGCAAGGTCGATATCGCAAGCGGTGAGCGCCGCCTGATCCATCGACTGAAGGGTCAAGACGACCCGGTCTGGCCGGATATCAGCGCGTAGGTGCCCATCGGCGTCGCTGCCGCACGCCGCCACCACGCGCGCCGCCACGTCGGCTGCCTGGACCAATGAGCCGACGGGGACCGACGTGCGCATCGCGCCCAGCAGATACCGCCATCCCTGGTCGCTGATCGCGTCCGAGGCCGCCCGCCGACTCAGTGTCTGTTCCATTCAGGCATCCTCACATGTGCCCGTCGTGACTTCCGCCCGCTGGCAGACGCGGCCTGGTCGGCGAGGATCCGCACCATCGCCACGGTCCGCATCACCTCAGGCCGAGTCGAACCTCAGAGGGCCGTGCGCGACCACTGCTGGTTGGTGCCGGTGTTGCACGAATACTGCTTCAGGACCACGCCGTCAGCCGTCGACAACGCCGGTACGTCCACGCATTTGCCGCTGTGGCGTGCGCGGAGCTGGAAGTAGCCACCGTTGGTCACCATCTGGAACTGCTGGTTGGTGCCGGTGCCGCAGGTGTACTGGACGAGTTCGGCACCGTCGGCGGTGGAAGCGCTCACCACGTCGAGGCACTTTCCGCTGTGCCGGCTGACGATGCGCCAGTAGCCGCTGCCGGCGTCCTGGAACTGCCACTGCTGCCACGCATTGCCGCCGTAGGTGTACTGACCGACGCGCGCACCGTTGTCGGTGTTCGGTGACTGGACGTCCATGGCCTTGCCGCTGTGCCGCGCGGTGATCCGGTAGAACGTGCCCGTCGCCGGCGGAGGCGTCGTGGGGCCTCCCCCGCTGGTGTCGCCCCACGCGTACCGGATCTGGTCAGCGCCGGAGGTGTTGCGGACCGTCAGGTTGAGGTCGGTGCCGCTGCCGCTGAGGGAGAACATCGAGTACCAGTCGTATCCGATGCTGCCCGGTTTGCCGCCGAGGGCGGGCCAGTAGGTGCCGCCCATCTGGTTGTCGCGCATGACCTGGGCCATGGCGCGGATGTGTCGCACGAAGTTGTCCGTGCTGCTGGCGTCGGCGTAGTTGCGGCCGTCGTTCATGGGCGCGCCGAACTCGGTCGCGACCGCCCGTGAGGCGCAGTTGCCGAGACGGGTCTGCATGTGGCTTCGGAAGGCGTCGTAGGTCATTGCGCCGTAGAAGAAGGCGTAGTGGTGGAAGGACAGCAGCGTCGCGTTGAAGCGGCTGTCGTTGCAGATGTCCCGCAGGTCCTGGCTGAAGCCGGTGCCGCCGATGAGCACCCGACCGGGCACGGCCGAGTAGTGGTAGCTGAGCCAGTTGGCCGCAACCGTGCGCCACTCCGCCGAACTGTAACCGTGCGGCTCGTTCATCGGCTCGAAGTAGACGTTGGTGTTCGAGCCGTACGTGTTGGTCACCGTCGACCACATCGCGTTCCAGGCGGCGAGGTTGGTGATCCTGCCGCCGGAGGCGGCGCCGTCCTCCCAGTAGGCCAGGATGACCTTGAATCCGCGGGCGGTGGCGGCGTCGATGGCGCCTCGGTAGGCGTCCCACCACGCCGTCCCCACCGTGTGGGTGTTGATGGGCAGCCGGACGGTGTTGACCCCCATGGTGGAGGCCATGTCGTCGTAGAGGGCATTGGCCTTGGCCCGCACTGTCGCGTTGCTGTCGGACGAGCTCAGGCCCTGCACGACGAGCGGGCCGGTGCTGAAGTTGTCACCCAGCACTGCCCAGTTCATGCCGCGGAACTGGTTGGTGGCGGCAGTGGCCGGCGACGACGTGACGACGACGACGCCGACCATCGCGGTCATCGCGGCCGCCAGGGCGATCAGTATCCGGCGCATCAACCGGGTGCTCCGCGATACGTGCTCCAGGGGCAAGCTGGTGTGTGTCATGACCTGTCCAATCGGTGTCACCCGCAGTCGGGGTTCAGCTCGTCACGCGGAAGGTGGCGTCGGCGCGACTCTGCGCGTCGGAGACCGGGTCGAGCCGGAGCAGATAGGCGTAGTGCCGGATGTAGCGGTCCGGGTGGCTGTAGGACTGGAATGACGTCCACGAGGAGTTGGCGAGGCCCGCGACCTGCCGGAACGTGGAGTCGCCGGCGAAGGTGGCGGTGCCGTCATTGGCTTCCAGCCGGAAGTCGAACCCGTAGTGGCGCAGGTAGTGGCCCGGGAAGTTGACCGACTGGATGGAGACAGTGCCGGAGCCGACCAGGCCGGGCACCACCCGCCACTGGCCGTCCTGCGCGGGGCTGACGTTCGGGTCGATGCGGACGTCGTAGTCGGCGTGGCGCACATACCGGTCCTGGAAGTTGTACGACTGGACCCGGTTGATCGCGGTGGCGGGCCAGCGGGCGAGCACGCGGGTCTGCTCCGCGGCGGTCAGGTTGAGGATCGAACCGTGCCGCTTCTTGGTGCCACCCATGGCGTACGAGCCGGACGCCGGCAGCCGGAAGGCGCTCGGGCTCGACGGGTTGGTGGTCAGGACGGGCAGGTAGCCGCGCCCGGTGGCGTACTGGTCAAGGTAGAGAACCCACTCGTTGCGGGAGTTGAACTTCATCCACATCGGGCCCTCGACCTGGGCCCCGGTCAGCCCGATACCGGACAGGTTCCCGAGGGTCGTCCAGGTGCCGAGCAGGGAGTTGCTGCCCTCGATGGTGATCTGGTCGTCCCGGGAGGCCCGGACATAGCGGTAGGCGCCGACGCCGGTCGGCACCTCGACGATCTGGGTGTCGATGATCTCCTGGCTGCCGGGCCGGCTGAGGTAGACCTGCGGCGTGGTGATGCTGCGGAAGTCCGCCGTGCGCGAGTAGTAGATGCGGTGCTTGGCCGCCCCGTTGAGCGGCACGTTCGTCGCCCAGTAGAGGACGTAGTCGCCGGTGGCCGGGTTCCAGATCGCCTCCGGAGCCCAGGCGTTGCGTCCGTCCGGGATCGGGCCGGCGACGTTCAGCAGCCACGGCGCCGACCAGTTGACCAGGTCGATGGACTCCCACACGACCAAGTTGCGGCTGCCGTTGTTGATCGCGGTCGACCAGTCCTGCCCGCAGCCGATGCACAGGTCCGTGGCGATGATCCAGTAGCGGTCACCAGCGGGCGAGCGGACCAGGGCGGGGTCGCGGACGCCACGGGTGCCGACTGTGGAACGCAGCACGAGCCCGCCGTTGTTGAGGTCGGTCCAGCGTAGGCCGTCGGTGCTGTGGGCCAGGTAGATCTGCTGGTTGGTCGACGACTCGCCGGTGAAGTGCGCCATCAGGTAGCCGACGGTCGGATCCAGCGCGGCTGCCTCCTTCGGCGTCGCCGCCGACCAGGTGGTGAACAGCAGGCACGCGGTGACCGCCACCGCGCAGAGCCGGGCAAGGACTCTCGACATGGGTCTCTCTCCTTCGCGGAGGGGCATACGAGGAGGTCGGATGGTGTTAGCGCTAACAGACGTGACGCGGCGAGGCTTGGGGTTCTGCGATTTCTAGGCGGCAGCGACCTGGCGGAACGGGTGGCTCTGGCGCTTCAGGTTGACGAAGGCGCCGTGTGTCCACTTCGTTAACGTCACGTTGCAGACCAGTGTTAGCGATCGCATCTGGAGTGTCAAGGCATCGAAGACCTTCGTTCGGCTGAGGTGCCGCCACCACAGCGAGCGGCGGTGCCGGTGGCGCGCCGACGTGCTCCACTCGGCGCAGCACGGCCTGCGACCTGCCACTGAGCCAACGGGCGCAGGTGCCCGGTGACGAACCAGACCGTGGGCAACGCCTCCTCTCATGGTGTCGCCGGCTTTCAGCCGGTCAGCCGAGCGCGGCGGTCAACGGTCCGACAACAGCTTGAGCCACAGCCCGCTGTCAGAGTGCTCCGGGAGCCAGTCCACCGAGAGGATTGTCGGCATGTGGAGCCGGGACCTCGACGTACTGGTACCGACGTGGCAGGGCGCGGACGACCTCCGTTTGCGCGAGGGCGCGACCGCACTGGCTGCCCTCACCACCCCTGGAACACACCCGCGAGCTCGCCGAGCGGGACGGCATTCCCTGCGGCTGCTGCTCCTGGACGCGTCAACGCTGGGCGTGCATCCCGCCCGACTGGCCGAGCTACCCCCGCCCGACGCCGCGGTGTACGTACACCTCGACCTGGACGTGCTGGACCCGTCCGCGTTGCCTGCCGTGGCCGTCCCCACGCCCGACGGCCTGACAACCGCCACGCTGACGCGATCGCTGACCGCGCTGCGCGCCCACCACCAGGTGGCCGGAGTGGGGATCACCGAGTACGTTCCGCAGCTCGCGCACGACCAGCAGGTCCTCAATGAGGTGCTTGACGCACTCGGGCTGACCGGTGCCCGGCCGACAGCACCCGATGGCGGGGTCCGCTGATCAAACACTCTGAACAGCCGGCGCGCACAGACGTTCAGGGGAGTCATCCAGGTGGGCAAGCCATCGACGGACGGCTGCGAAATCCGCGTCGGTCAGGCCCTTGTACGGGTCGACGCGGTGCAGCAGCGCTCGCGCCGGATGATGAGCCGCGACCCATCGCCGGTCAACGTCGGTCGTCTCGTCGTCGAGCCAGACAAACGGTCGTCCCGCCGCCCACTGCGTCAGATATGCGGTCTTCCAGTGCAGGCCGTGCGCTGGATCCTCATCGTCGTCCGGCCATTCGACGACAGGTAGGGCAGGTAGGCCGAGCAGTGGCGAGATGACTTCGTTCGCGTCGGCCATCCACGTCGTCGCCCACACCAACTGGCAATTCAGAGCCGACAGCCGCTGACCGTCAGCTGGGTCGATCCGGTCGAGCAAGGGGTTGCCGGCGCCTCCTGAGGAACGTGCCACGGCACCCGTGAAGGAGTGCCCACCGCCAACCGACCTGGCCCTGAACGGGATCAGTGGTCCGTCCACATCGAGAAATACCAAGGGCAGGTTGGCAAGACCATGCGTCACGCGCGAACCGTATCGTGCGGGTGACCTTGTGCCGCTCATCGGGCACAATGTCCCGGGTGAGCGCTCCCGTGCCGCGCCGGGTCGAGGAAAGAACCCTGCGGCTCGACTACGGCCAGTTCTGCCTCTACGGCAACCCATCGCCCGACGCCGACTATATGACCCTGCTGGAACAGGCGATCAACGGCTCAGGCATCGCGGCAGACGACACGGGGGTCGTCGTCATCTCCCCTCACCAGAACAACTTCGAGATGCCGTTCCGTCTGGAGGTGTGGGACGACCCGCCGCCTGATGATCGCGAAGACTGGGAGGAGGCCTTCGAGGCCAGCCTCCTGGTGGTCGATGACGTGCTCCAGTATTTCAGCCCCACGGACACGGTCGTCACCTTCGAGGTGCCGAGCGGCCGGTACGCCGCACGAATATCGGGTCGGGGGTTCGTCAACCGGGGCTGGCCCGGCTCGACCACCCCCGGCGACAGGTGGCGGGTGCAGCTCTGGTCGCCTGCCGGCGATTTCCCCGCGCGCCGGCTCAAGCAGTGGCGTCAACCTGCCGTCTGAGCACTTCGTACGATCCTGGACATGTCTGATCTGCGGCGCTAGGTTGAAACGTCATTGATGACCGTCTTTATGCCGCACAGGTACGGGGGCCCGCATGTCCACGTCTGTCACTCGCCGCACCGTCCTGGCCGGTGGTGCCGGTGCCGCCATCGGCCTCGCGCTGCCCGGCGCCGCAGCCCACGCCGGTGGCCACCACCCCACCAGCGTGAGATTCACCCTTGACGCGAGGACCCTTGACGGCGGTGAGCAGGTCACCTCGGTCACCCTGGAGACCGGCCGGCTCGGGCCGATCGACCCCGCCGGGCTCACCCCCGGCACGTTCACCGTCCACGCCAAGGCCACCAGCCCGATCCCGATCGCTCCCGGGGACCAGATCTTCAGCGAGTACGACCTGGACCGCACGGTGACCACGGCCCGGCTCGACCGGCACGGAAACATCGTGCTGGAGCTGAGCCACGCCGAAGGTCAACCCGGCGGTGGCACCCTCGGCTACATCGTGAGCAGGGGCCGCAACGTCCGGCTGGACCTCGTCTACACCATCAGGCAGAACACCCCACTCGTCCGGCGCCACGGCTCGCCGGTCACCATCACGCGCTTCGTGCAGGGGCGGCTGTCGAACCCCGAGGTGGACGCGTTCAGCCACCACGTCTCCGGCTCGGGCCTGAAGTACCGGCTGTACTCCCCGGAGCGCTCGCCCCGCCACGGTCGGCGGCCGTTGATCCTCTGGCTGCACGGTGGCGGCGAGGGTGCCTCACTGCCCGACGACTACTACGACAACGAGACCACGCTGCGCGCCAACCGGGGCGCCCTGGGCTTCGCCACCCCGGAGGCTCAACGGATCTTCTCCGGCGCGTACGTCGTCGCTCCGCAGAGCACCTCCTACTGGATGGAGGACGGCCCCCGGTTCGCCCCGTTGATCCGGGAGATCGTCCAGGACCTCGTCCGCCGCAAGCGCGTCGACCCGGACCGGATCTACGTGGCCGGTTGCAGCAACGGCGGCTACATGTCCCTGGAGATGACCGTCGCCTATCCGGACCTGTTCGCCGCGTCGGTGCCGATCTGCGGCATCGTCGAGCCGCTCAGCGGGGAGGGGCCGCCGCTGATCACCGATGAGGAGCTGGCGGAGATCCAGACCCCGACCTGGCTGGTCACCTCGCTCGACGACGACACGGTGCCACCCGAGACCAACACGATCCATGCCCACGACCTCATCCCGGGCTCACGGATCACCCTGTACGACCACGTCGTCTGGAACGGCTACCAGTTCCCCGGTCACTGGTCCTGGATCTACGTGGCCCGCAACGACCCGAGCCGCAACGGCACCCACATCTGGCAGTGGATGGCCCGCCGCCGTCGGTGATCCGCCGTCCGGGGTCAAGCGGGCGGGCGCACCGTCGGCTGGAGCGGGCTTGTCCCATCCCTGTGCTCCAATCCGGTCATGCATGTCGTCGTCACAGGTGCACTCGTTGAGAACGGCGCGGTCCTGCTGGTCCACCGCAGCCCGACCCGCCGGGCATACCCGGATCTCTGGGATCTGCCCGGGGGCCATGTCGACACGGGTGAGTCCGAACTACAAGCACTCGCGCGGGAGATGCACGAGGAGCTGGGTGTTCACATCGTGGCGGAGTCCGCTTCACGATTGGGCGACTGGCATGCCGGCAGTGGCGAGGACGCCGTTCACGTGGGCGTCTGGAAAATTGGAGACTGGGTCGGCTCTCCCACCAACCGTGCACCCGACGAGCATGACGACATCGCTTGGGTCGGGATCAACGAGCTGGGTGGCCTTCCCCTGGTGTTCGGCGACCTGGCGGCGCTGCTTCGGGACGGGACGCCTTGAGCCCTATCTGGCAACCAGGGGCCTGACACCCTGGGGAGTCGACCTTTCACCCGAGATGATCCGCGTGGCTCGGCGTGACCATGCGACCTTCCGGTTCGATGTTGCCGACCTGCGTGAGCTGCCCTTCGAGGACGCGTCGCTGGTAGGCGTGGTCTGCTGGCACTCCCTCATTTTCCTGGCCCCGGCCGATCGACCGGCGGCCTACGGCGAGCTGTGTCGCGTCGTCAAGCCGGGTGGGTATCTGGTGACCGCCTTCAAGGCCGGAGCTGTCACGGACGCTGGCTTCACGACCGTGTTCTGGGGCGGCGTGCCCGCCGATGGGCCGGACAGCCCCGCCCAGGGGTATCTGCTCGCCCAGAAAGCCTGATGCCGATCCCCCGCCGTGCCGCCGAACCCCTCAACGCGGCAGACCGCACGAGGCCTTGAAGGCAAGCCCGAACGAACGCATCCCGTTGACAACATCACCCGCATCCCAATACGCTTAACACACTGGTTAAGTGAAGGAGCTCACGATGGCTGGCACCGATCAGCTCAGCGCGGTGTTCTCGGCGCTCGCCGACCCGACTCGACGGGCAATCGTCGCCGAGTTGGCCGAACGCGACGCCACGGTCACCGAACTCACCGCTCCTCTGTCCATCTCGATGCCAGCGGTGTCACGGCACCTGAAGGTGCTCGAACGCGCCGCGCTCATCTCGCGGTCACGGTCGGGCAAGTGGCGCGCGAGTCACCTCGAAGCTGCCCCGCTGCGCGAGGCAGCCGACTGGATCGAGCGCTACCGGCGGTTCTGGGACTCGTCCCTCACTCGCCTCGATGCCCACCTCGCCGCGGTGCAGGCCGCCGGACCGGCAACGGACCGGGTGGCTGACGACCCCAGGGAGCCCGAATGACCACCGAAACTCCGCAGCTCGTCATCTCTCGCGTGTTCGACGCGCCGCGGGAGCTCGTCTACCGAGCCTTCACCGATCCCGACCATCTGGCGGCGTGGTGGGGCCCGACCGGCAACTCACTGCCGCGCGACGAGATCGAGTTCGACGTACGCCCCGGCGGCTTTCAACGGTGGACGGAGGTCAGTGCCGCCCAACCCGAGCTTCGGGTGCACGTCCACGTCGACCTCACGGACGTCGCCGACGGCGAACTGCTCCAAGGCGTCATGCACGTCGGCGGCCGGCTGCAGGAGGGCCTCGAGCCGTTCGAGACGAGACTCCGGGTCGAGTTCCACGACGAGGCAGGCGGACGGACGCGACTCGAGATCCGCCAGTGGCTTCCCGAACGCCTGGCGCGCCCCAGCGAGGAGGGCTGGCGCCAGGCGTTCACCAAGCTGGACACCGCGCTGATGAATGCGCAGGCCGTTGCAACAAGTCATCGAGAGGCAGAGGCATGGCAAAGCTGATCTACGTGACGAACGTGTCGCTTGACGGGTACATCGAGGACGAACGCGGCGCGTTCGACTGGTTTCCACTCGGCGACGAGGTGTTCGCGTTCCACACCGACCTCCTGCGATCCGTGGGCACGTTTCTCTACGGGCGGAGCCTGTACGAGGCGATGGCCGTCTGGGAGACCGACCCCGCTCTGGCGGCGCAGTCCGACCTCGCAGCAAACTTCGCGAACGCCTGGCAGGCGGCGAGCAAGGTCGTCTACTCCACGACCCTCGACGCGGCCTCAACTGCCGACACTCGAATCGAACGCCGTTTCGACCCCGCCGCCGTACGCGAACTGAAGGCCACGGCCAGCACCGATCTCACCGTTGGAGGTGCCGACCTCGCGGCGCAGGCTTTCAAGGCCGGGCTGGTCGACGAGTGCCAGCTGATGATCCTGCCGGTTGTCGTCGGCGGCGGCAAGCCAGGGCTGCCGACCGGCATGCGCACCGACCTTGAGCTCCTCGATGAGCGCCGATTCCCAAACGGGGTCGTACACCTGCGCTACCGCCCTCGCGGGCAGTGAACGACAGCCCTGCGAGGTTGGATGACGGCGGTGGCTCAGTGGCCGCGGAACGCCTCCTCCAGCCACCATGAGCCGTGCGCCGCGCTGACTTTGGCGTCGACCACCAGTGGCCGGGTGCGGGAACCAGCGAGCCAGTGGCGTACCGGTCCGAGATCGTCGACGGTCCGGACGGTCAACCCGTCGCAGCCGTAGCCACGGGCGATCGCGGCCAGGTCGGTTTCGGGGAAGGTGATCGTCTCCAACGGGTGCCCGTCCGGGCCGAAGTGGTGCACCTCGGCGCCGTACGCCGCGTCGTTGTAGATCACCACGACGAGGGGTGCCGCCAGCCGGACGGCGCTGACCAGTTCGGTCGCGGACATGACGAAGCCACCGTCGCCGACCGCCGCGACGGTGAGCCGGTCCGGCCGGGCGACCGCCGCGCCGAGTGCACTGGCCAGGCCGAGCCCGACCGACTGGAAAGCCTGGGTGAAACAGAACCCGGCCACGTCCGGCACGTCGAGCCACATGGACGGGTAGCCCATGAAGTTGCCCGAGTCGACCACCACCGTCCGGTCGGGCGGCAGCAGGTCGTCCAGGGCTGCCGACAGCGTCCTCGGGTCGATCGTCGCCGGGGTGTCGGACCGCGCCGGCCCACCCTCGTCTGAGTACGGGACGGTCCGCCACCGGCCGTGGTCGCGAATCCGTTGCGCCAGCTCCGGCGTACGCCAGCCGCCGGGCCCGGCGTCCACGGGCCCCGTGGAGCCCAGTCGACCGAGTGTCGCCTCGGCGACCGCCGAAACCTCGCCCGCCACCGTCAGGTCGACCGGGCGGTTCACCCCGAACGCGGCCGGGTCGTGGTCCACCTGGACGACGACGGCGGAGGGCGGGATCAGTTCACCGTGCCGGGTGGTCCACATGTTCAGTGTGCTGCCCCACGCGACGACCAGGTCCGCCGCACCGATCAGCTCGGCGGCGAGCGGGGTGGCGAAGCCGCCGGCCACGTCGATATACCACGGGTTCCCGGCGAACAGGCCCTTCGCTGCGGCGGAGACCGCGAGCAGTGCCCCGCACGCGTCGGCGAGCCGTGTCAGCGGTTCCCGGGCCGCCCGGGCGCCCCGACCCGCGATGAAGACCGGTCGACGTGCGGCCTGGAGCGCGGCCAGCAACGGCTCGACCTGCGGGACGGTGGCCGGGGTGGGCGCGACCGCAGGGAACAGGCCGGACCACGGTTCGGTCACGGTGAGCTGCACCTCCAACGGGAGGCCCAGCACCACCGTCGCGCCCCGGGCGGCAGCCCGGTACGCCGCGCCCGCGTCCTCGGCCGCGTGTGTCGCGCGTACCCGATGGAAGTCCGCCCCGACCGCGGCGGCGAGCGCCGGCAGGTCGATGAAGAAGTTAGACCGCGGCGCGGTCGCCTCCGGGGCCAGGACCACCATCGGGGTACGGCTCTTCGCGGCCTCGGTGAGGCCGGTCAGCGCGTTGGTGACACCCGGACCCTGGTGCACCGAGAGCAGGCCCACCGTCCCGGAGGTGCGGGCGTACCCGTCCGCCATGCTCGCCGCGCCGCCCTCGTGGGCCGCCGCCACGAACCGGGCACCGGCCGCCACGAGCGCGTTCGTGACATGGAAGTTGCCACTGCCGACCACCCCGAAGACGTACCGTGCGCCGTGTTCGTACAGAACCCGGCCGACCACCTCGGCGACCCGCATCTGTGGCCCGGTCCTACCGTTCGACCAGCGCGAGGACCCGGCACGGGCTGCCGGATCCGGAGACGATCGGCAGCGGTCCGGCGATCACCACCGCGCCGGTCGTCGGCAACTGCGCCAGGTTGCGTAGCTGGGTCAGGCCGTACTTCTCCTGGCCGAGCAGGAACGAGTGGCACGGGAACGGCGGGTCGAACGAGTGCGCGGCGCCCGCGTCGGTGCCGACCGTCTCCACTCCGACGCCCTGGATCGGCGACTCCTCGGCCAGCCAGCGGGCGCATTCGACGGAGATGCCCGGGGTACGCCCGGCGTTGGCGTACCGCTCCGGGTCGTCGCCGTACGCGTCCCAACCGGTGCGGTAGAGCAGCCAGCCGCCGGTGGGCAGGGCACCATGTTCCGCCTCCCACGCCTTGATGTGCTCGACCTCGAGCAGGAAGTCACTGTTGTCGGCGGCGTCGGCCGCGTGGTCGATCACCACCGCCGGGGCGATCAACTGACGCACCGGGACCTGGGAGACGTCCGCGCCCTGTTGACCGGAGACCCAGTGCACCGGCGCGTCGAAGTGGGTGCCGGTGTGCTCGCCGGTGGAGAAGTTGTTCCAGTACCAGGCCGGACCACGGTCGTCGTACCGGCTGATCTCGCTGAGCCGGAACGGCCAGGTCTGGCCGAACTGCTCGGGCAGACCCAGGATCGGGGTCTGGTCCGAGAGCGGGGCGGTGAGGTCGACAACCTGGATCCGGCCGCTGGAAAGAGCGGCGACAAACTCCTGCAGCACCGTCATGCGGCGACGGTACACCGCACTCACGATCCACGATGGATGCCCGGACGGGTCACGTGATCTGCTCGGCCAGCGCGACGATGATGCCTGCGGGGCCACGGAGGTAACAGAGCCGGTAGCTGTTCTCGTATCGCACCACTTCGCCGACGAGTTCGGCTCCGTGTGGCCGCAGTCGGTCGAGGATGTCGTCCATGTCCTCGACGGCGAACATGACGCGATGCGCGCCCAGCGTGTTCGTCGGCGCCCGCGGGTCACCGTCTGGGCTCGTCGGCGTGTGGTACCTGGTCAGCTCGAGCCGTCCGTGGCCGTCCGGGGTGCGCATCACCACGATGTCTGAGCGGACGCCCTCGAGCCCGACGAGGCGGTCCACCGCGCTGCCCTCGACTGTCGCCTCACCTTCGAACTCCAGGCCGAGTGCGACGAAGAATGCCCTGGCTGCCGGGAGGTCGTCGACGACGATGGCGATGTTGTCCATCCGCTGGATCGTCCCCCGCCCAGGTTGGGGGTCCCGCTGGTCGGCGTCTTCCATGAGCCACAGATTACAATTCCGCCATGGACGACCCCACCCGCGGCGTACGAATCAGACGCGGTGGCCCGGCCGACGCACCCGCAGTGCTGACCATGCTCGACTCAGCGGTGGCTTGGATGAACGATCGCGGCAACACCGAGCAGTGGGGCACGACGCCGTTCTCCGAAAAGCCCGAACGGGTCGAGCTGGTCGACCGGTATCTGACCGAGAGCCTTCCGTTCATCGCGGAAATGGACGGAACGCCGGCCGCGGCATTGGTGTTGGATGCCGGGCCCGATCCGAAAGCACCGATCGCGCCTGCGGCAGAACCGGAGCGCTACGTCCGTCTCCTGGTTTCCGACCGACGATTCGCCGGCCGGAGCCTGGGGTCTGCCCTGTTGGCACACGCCGTGAACGAGACCCGACGAGCGGGCGTGCGGTTGCTACGGGTCGATTGCTGGGCGGGCGGCGGTGGCGAGTTGGTGGCGTTCTACGAGCGCCACGGGTTCACCCCCACCCACACCTTCCTGTCTGGGTCCTGGCCGGGTCAGGTGCTGGCCCAGCGGGTCGACTGAACCGCACTTCTTCACCTGAACCCTGGGCGCCGGCCGGTCCGGCCCTTACCGCAGGACGGGGACGGGCCCGGCGCAGAGAGTGCTCCTCCGCGCCGGGCCGCAGCTCCCGGATGGGTCAGCCGACGCAGACGGCGATCCTGCCCGGGCCGGTGCCGTTGCCCTGGAAGCCGAAGGTGGTCGACTGCCGGCCGGCGACGCGTCCGTTGTAGCTCACGTTGGTGAACTGGACGGCGCCGCTGGTGCCGCTGGCCTGCGCGTTCCAGGTGCCGGTGACCGCGGCGCCTGCGGGCAGTTCGACGGTCACCTTCCAGCCGTTGATTTCCGACTTGCCGGCGGTGACCGTCACGGTCGCAGTGAAGCCCTCGGCCCACTGGTTGACCGCCACATCCGCGTAGCAGCCGTCACCGGTCGGCGGCGAGCTGTTCGGCGGAGGGGTGGTCGGCGGGGTGGTCGTCGGCGGGGTGGTGGTCGGAGGAGTGGTCGTCGGCGGAGCGGTGGTCGGCGGGTTGGGCGCGCCGTTGGCCAGGCTGAAGGCCAGGTCGGGCTGGAACGAACCGGCCGTGTAGCGGCACCCGTCCGCCTCCCCCGGCGGCTTCACCCAGAGGTACGCGTCGATGTTGCTGTCTCCGGTGCTGGTCGTCGGGTACTGCCCGATGCGCCGGTCGGTGTTGTCGTCGCCGCACCAGTCCCCGCTGGCCCCTCCGTTACGGCTGGTGTCGATGACCTGGCGCTTGCCCGAGATGCCCATGCCGTTGAGGGCGGAGATGACGTTCCGGCCGAAGTTCGCCTCGCCGGAGGTGGAGTTGTAGTTCGACACGTTGGTGAAGAAGCCGTCGGCGTACTGCACGCCGGCCGCCCGGAGCCGGTTGGCCGTCTCCCCCGCGCTGTTCCAGGTGGAGTGACCGCCGTCGAGATACACCTTGGCGTTGGGGTTGGCCGACTTGATGGTCCGGGTGGCCGTCGAGATCGCCTCGTTGCGAGCGCTGATCTCGCCGCCGCTCAGGCACGTCAGCAGGGCGAGCGAGTCGGTTTCCAGGATGATGATGACGGTCTGGTTGCCCAGTCCCCTGGCGAAGTTGGACACCCACGTCTGGTACTGGTTGAGGTCCGGCGCCCCACCGGCGCTGGCTCCGCCGCAGTCCCGGTTGGTGATCTCGTACACCGCCAGCACCGGGATCTGCTGCGCCGCGTTGGCGGCGCCGATGTGCTCGGAGACCTCGGACTGCACTGTCGACGGGTTGAAGTTGGCGAACCAGCGGGCCTGCGGCTGGCTCGCGATCTTGTCGCGGATGACGGCGGTACGCGAGTCGCCGGGGTTCGCGGCGACCCAACGGACGACGGCCGAACTCGGGTCGCGGTAGAGCGAGCCGGACAGCGTGCCGGCGGAGGCACTGCCGACGGTCAGGCAGACGCCCACGACGGTGGCGGCCGCGACGGCCGCCATGCTGATGGCCGCCGATCTGCGGCGAAGCGAGGAGAGGGTAGGCACGACGTGTTGCCTCCTGATCACATAGATGTTTCCACGTTCATGGGAGCGTTCCCAGGACGGTATCGGAGGCGCGCCCCCCTGCCAAGACGTGGAGGCCCGTCGATGAGCAGGACCTCGTCATCCGTCAAGGCGGGACGAATGCACACTGATACTTGTCGATGTTGCCAGAACGGGCTCAGGCGTGCTGGAATGACTCACATCGCCGCAGCGCGGGGGCAACCGCGCTGGGAACGGCCAGCGCGGGAGCATCGCAGTGCCGGCAGCGCGCCGCTTGGCGGACGCTCACCTGCCGCATCGCCGGGCCATCTCCAGGACGACGGGCAGGCATCCTCGCCCGCCGTAGGCATTCCTCACTGCGCATCCCCCGACGGCCGACGCGCTCGACGTCTGACACGCCGTGCATCCGATCCGGTCCGTCAGCGCACCAGAACCGGCGACGAATTGAGAAGCAATCATGATTTCCCGAGAACGTTTCGCGGGTTGGCACCGAAACCGCTATGTGTGGATGGCGGTGATCCTGCTGGTGGTGTCGGCCGGCGCGGTCATACTGCTCAACAGGGCCGACCCGAAGGCGAAGCCGGCCGATCTGCAGGGGCAGATCATGGCTCGGATGCGTACCACGCTCGAACAGGCGGACCCGGGGCAGCACAATCACGCCGGACACACTGCCCAGCAGGTGACCACCGAGAAGCCGGCAGTGATCTGCGGGGTCCGCGTCTACGGCTACGAGCCGGCCAAGGTCAGCGCGCTTGCCGACGTGCGGACGGTCTACGGCTTCCACCTCTGCGGGGTCGCCGAGCAGAAGCGCCCCTGGGACGTGGCGGTCAAGCTGGCCGGCCCCGTGATCATGGATATGTCCACCGAACCTCCGGGCATCCAGGTGGTCGAGGCGACCGCCGACGTCATGTTCACCGACCGGCTGCGCGAGATGTTCCCGGAGAAGTACGCGGAGTTGGCGCTCAAGGAGGCGCTGACCGACTCGGAAATGGCCGACCAACGCCGCCGGTACGACGCCGCAGCCGGGCTCTGAAGGCTATGCGAAAGTGCCGCTGGTGCGTGCCGCGATGCGAATGGTGGTCCCTGCGGGTCCGCTGACGACGAGGAGGTAGTCGGCCATCTGCCCGACCACCCACAGGCCCATACCTCCCGTTTCGGACAGGGGTGGTCGCTCGGTGCGCGGAAGGTAGTGCGCGGTGTTGAAGCCCGGTCCGCAGTCGGTGACTTCACAGGTGAGCTGGCCATCCACGAGCAGGCGTAGGCCACCTCTGCCGCCCCCGTGCCGAATCACGTTGATCATCAGTTCGTTGACCGCAGTGACCCAGTTCTCGATCTCGTCGTGGCCGAGGCCGCACCGGCGGCTGGCGGCCTCAACCTCGCGTCGGACGCGGGTCAGGTCGGCGAGGGTGAACGACGTCGAGAGCAGCGGCTTCCTGGCGGAGGGAGCATGGTGGCCGAGCGGTGGGTTCGCCACTGCTTCCCCTCCCTGTCGGATGCGGAGCCGGTGAGCTTGTCGATGGCACGAGGGAAGACAGCTCTCCGGAACGGGTTCGCCGGACGATCAGTGCATCGATGTGACATGGGAAGATACCCCACCCCGGCGGCGCAACACTGTTGATCTCGCTGCTGGCATGCAGTCGGCGGCGTGCCGGCGTCTAGGCTGCCTGCGTGGCGGACGCCGAGCTGATGACCAATGACGAGCGGCTGCGTCGTATCGAGGCGATCACCGATGCCGCCCTGTCGGGGCTGCACGTCGCCGAGTTGCTCGACGAGCTGTTGGAACGCGTCCGGGACCTGCTCAAGGTCGACACCGCCACCATCCTGCTGCTGGACGAACACACCGGCGAGCTCGTCGCGACAGCGGCAAAAGGCCTGGAGGAAGAGGTACGTCGCGGTTTCCGCCTCCGGGTCGGACGCGGCTTCGCCGGGCGAGTGGCGGCGACACGTGCGCCGGTCACGATCCATGACGTCACGCCCGACGACGTGGTCAATCCCGTCCTGCTCGCCACGGGCGTACGTGCTCTGCTCGGCGTGCCCATGCTCGTCAACGGCGACCTCGTCGGCGTACTGCACGTCGGCTCCCTGGCCCTGCGGCGGTTCGGTCCCGACGACGTGCGGCTGTTGCAGCTGGTTGCCGATCGCGCCAGCCTCGCGGGTCGGGCCCGAGCGCAGGTCCTCGACCGGCAGGCAGCGCTGGCCCTGCAACGTAGCCTGCTGCCCGGCCGACTACCCGACATCCCCGGCCTGGACCTGGCCGCCCGGTACGTGCCCGGCCACGACCTGGGCATTGGTGGCGACTGGTACGACGTGTTCACGTTGCCCTCGGGTTGGCTGGGCACCGTCATCGGTGACGTCTCGGGCCACGGACTGCCTTCCGCCGTCGTCATGGGACGCATCCGCAGCGCGCTGCGCGCCTACGCCCTCGATTCCGACGATCCCGCCCAAGCGCTGACATCCCTCGACCGCAAGATCCACCATTTCGAAGCGGGCACCCTCACCACCGCCGTCTACGCCCTGATCACACCCGATCGCACGAGGGTGCACCTCTCCTCCGCCGGCCACCTGCCACCGCTGCTGGCTGTCCCCGGCCGTCCCACCGCGCTCGTCAACCTGACGGTGGACCGGCCACTCGGTGTGGGCAGACCATCAGCCACTCGCCGCAACACCGTGCTGGACCTACCACCGGGCGCGGCGCTCATCTTCTACACCGACGGACTGATCGAACGCCGCACCGAACTGATCGACACCGGCATCGAGCGCCTCGCCGACGCCGTGCGGTCCGGGCCAGCCGAGGCGTTGTGCGACCACATCATGGCCACAACCGCAGAGGAGCACCCCAACGACGACATCGCCCTCCTGGTCATCCGGCGCCAGCCACCGCCGGATTGAGCCGCTCGGGCAACCGTCGGCCACCTCCGCAGGGTCACGATGCCCTGATCAGGTGCGCTACTGCGTAAGGGCTGCCGTCGGGCTACCGGGGCAACTGGTGGCCGGTCCGATCAGCACGCAGCGAGCGCAGCGCCTCCACCACGGCGTCGGGTGCCCGCAACGGCACGAAATGGTCGGCGCCGGGTATCCGCACAAGGCGGCACCCGGGAATGCGTCGCGCGGCCTCGACGCAGGCCGGGACGAACGACTGGCGCTCGAGATCGCCGAGCAGCAGCACGCAGGGGGTGGCCACACTTTCCAGCCGGGACCACGCGTCGCCGTCATCAGTGAAGGCGTCGCCCCAGTTGAGCCAGAACCGAACCGCCGAGCGCAGCAGATCGACGACGAGCGGATCTCGGCCGGCGCGGGCCCATCGGGCGATGCCCTGTTCGAGGAAGATCTCCGGGTCGGAGCTGTCCGGCTCGTCGTCGGGATCGTGGGCGGGCGGGGCGCCAGAGATGCCGGGGCAGGCCAGCACCATCCCGCGGACCCGATCCGGCTCGGCGAGGGCGAGGTCGAGCGCGGTGCCGCCGCCCATGCTGCAACCGACGAACAACGCCGGCCCGACCTCGAGCCGATCGAGCACCCGACGCAGGTCGTCCAGCCGGGAGAACCGCCCGGCCGGCGGTGCTGAGCGCGCGAAGCCCCGCACGTCGTACCGGATCAGCCGGTGCTGCCCGGCGAGCCGCTCCCACACCGGGTCCCAGATGCGAGAGTCGCCAACGCCCGGATGCAGCAGCACGACGGGCGGAAGGCCACCCCCGGTGTCCTGGGCCCACACGGACCCGTCACCCACGTTGATGAACTGATCCACGGCTCCGAGCCTTCCACAGTCGAGTGACGCACAGTTCAGCAGGCGGTTCGAGCGTGGATGACCAAATTCTGTGGTCGCGCCGGACTCCTACCGGGACGACCACCAGGTCGAGGTGCCGGTGACGGCGAACCCCAAGGACTCGTACAGCGGCTGGCCCAGTCGGGAGGCGGTCAGCGTGACCGGCAGCTCCGCCATCGGAGCCAGGGATCCCAGCATGACCGCCCGCCCGACACCACGGGACCGGAACTCCGGTGCGGTTCCGACCCAGTAGTGACTGCCGAGCCCACCGTGCACGACGGTGACGCACACCCCGGCGATCTCGCCATCCAGGCTGGCGACGAACACGTCCACACCTGGTTGGTGGATCAACGCCGTCGGGAACATCTCGCCGGCTCGGTGGGGCACGAACCTGGCCAGCTCGAAAGCGGCGATCACGGTACGCTCCGCGGCTCGCAGGTCCTCCTCGCTTCGCAGCCGGATGACCGCCATCTCCGGCTCGGCCACGACCCCGGGCTGGCGCAGCATGACCGGCATCTGCCAGGAACGCATGTCGAGGTGGCGCAGATCCGTCGAGCTGAACGGGTCCTCGGCGTCCACCGGCCCGGTCGCCCGGGCCGCCAGTTCGGTGATCTCGGCCAGTTCCTCACGACGGAGGTCGGGCTCCTGGATCAGGATGCGCAGGCCCGCGCGCCCGTCGCCGACGACGGCGAGGAAGCCCCGCCGACGGAGCACCTTGTGGCCGCGGACCCGCCCGGTGGTGGCCCAGAAGGCAGCGGAGTTACGGGCCTGGCGCAGTGGCGCGTCGGAGGCGGACAGGGACCGGGCGCGTTCGTTCGCTTCTGTCGTCATGGCGGTAGTTGTCCCAGAGAAGAGGTCTCGACTCGGCGCGTGACACGGCGAGGCTAGGCAAAACTGAGGCCGCCAGCCCGGACGCGTTTGAGTTCGGAGAAGGCCCCGCAGGAGGCGAGCAGACGGGCACCGTCGAAGACGTGCAGGGCCTCTTCCCCGCGCGGGATCGAGGTCAGTACGGGGCCGAAGAACGCCACGTCGTCGACCACGATCGTCGGGGTGCCGAGGTCCTCGCCCACGAGTTGCTGTGCGCGGGCGGTGCTCGCCCGCATCCGCGGGTCGATGTCGCTGCGATGGGCGGCCCCGGCCAGGTCGGCGGGAAGGCCCGCCTCGGCAAGAGCCGCGGGGACGACGGCGTCGAAATCCTTGTCGCCCTCGTCGTGGATCCGGCGGCCGAGCGCCGCGTACAGACTCGCGAGGGCGGTCGGGCCGTGTTCGGCGGACACCGCCGTGCACACCCGCGCCGGCCCCCATGCCCGGTCGTTGAATTCGCGGTACCAGGGCTCCAGATCGCGATGCTCGTCGATCACCGCGAGGCTCATCACCTCGAACCGCAGATCGATCGGACGCATCCGTGCCACCTCCACCAGCCAGCGCGAGGTGATCCAGGCGAACGGACAGGACGGGTCCACGTACGCCGTGACCGTCGACGCACGGTCAAAATTGTCTTCCATGGAAGGCAAGTTACCTTCCATGGAAGGTAAGATGCAACGGTGGATGACGACCGCATCACCCAGATCGTTGGTCAATGGCGACGCGAGCGACCAGACCTCGACCCCAACCCGCTGCTGATCATCGGTCGGATCCAGCAGCTGGCCGTAGCACTCGACGCAGCCCTGCGGCCGCCGTTCGCCGCTGCGGACCTCGGCAACGGTGAGTTCGACGTGCTCGCGGCGCTGCGTCGCGAGGGTGATCCGTACGCGCTCACGGCCGGGCAGCTGAGCCAGCGGATGCTCGTCACCACCGGTGCGGTGACCAAGCGGGTGGACCGGTTGATCGCCAGAGGGCTCGTGTCACGCTCGGTGTTCGAATCCGACGCGCGCGGCAGGGTGGTGGCGTTGACCCCCGCCGGGATGACGTTGATCGACCAGCTGATCGAGGAGCATCTGGCCAATGAGGCGCGCATCCTGCGTGGCCTCACCGACAGCGACCGCGCAGCGCTCGAGCGCCTACTGGCGACGCTGACCCGCGCCGTGGGTGCCTGAGTGCGAGCCCTCACTCGTTCCAGGGCCGGTGGGCGACGGTGAGGATGTGGGTCGTCGGCCAGTCGAGGGGCTGCCCATCGAGGTCGGCGAGAGAGGCGACAGGTGCGATCCGGTTGTCGATCACCCACTCGTTGCGGACGACGGTGCAGGCAGGACCGATCTCGAGGCCCGCTTCGGTCAGCAGGGTCGTCCACTCGGCGAAACTGAGGCCACAGAACTGTTCCTTCGTCTCGGAGAGCCAGTTGTCGGTGTAGTCCTTGCGGGTCAGGTAGTCCATCGCGGAGCCCAGCTCAAGCCGCACCGAGCCGTCGGGCAGCGCCTCGTAGTCGAAGGGGAACGCAAAGTCGACAGCGAACTGATCCAGCCGTGCCCGCGTCGACAGTCCGCCGACATACCGCCTGACCTCGGCGGAGTCGAGGCTGGCGAGGTCCCGGTGCGGCGATGCCGGGTTGTCGCCGTCATCCGCCACGAGTCGCAGGATCACCGGACGGTGGGGATCGTCCGGGCCACACACGTCACTGTTGATCCAGACGCCACCGGGCACGGTGTGGTCGTGGATGCGGCGGGCGAACTGCAACAGTGACTCCCGCTGCCGCCCGTACGACCAGATCTCATGGGTCAGCGCGAAGGTGAGGGTGGTGTCCACCGACCGGTCCTTGAAGACCGCGCCACCGAGGACGTTGCGGTGGAAGAAGTACACGTTGGCGTTGCGGAACACGCCCTGCGCCTTCTTGTGCAGGCACTCCTGAAAGAGGTGTCGGGCGACCTCGACGCCGATGAGGTCACTCTCGTGCAGGCCAGCCTCCCGGTCGGCCAACTCCAGGATCGCCCCGGCGCCACAGCCGATATCCACGATCCGACCGGGTTGCACGTACTGCCGGACGGCGGCCCACTTGCGCTCGGCGGCGCCGGCGAAGGCCTCCACGTAGGTCCGGTAGTCGCGGGTGACGGTAAGGCCACCCTCGTCGCCGACGAGGGGGTCGTTGACCACCATCCGGATCTCGTCGACCAGACGGTAGCGCTCGAAGACGTCGATCGTCGCCGGGTGCGTCAGCTTGCGCCACGTGTCGTCGCCCGCTGCCAGGCGCAGCAGGACATCCCAGGGCCGTTCGGGCGTGGTACGCAGCTCGGGGTCGGCCTCGACCTGCGCGATGGTGAAACCGAGCCGCTCGTACAGCTTGGCGACCTGCGGCGTCGAGCAAGCCACCAGGGTGTCGGCAGGAGTGAGTTCGAGTCCGGTGGCTACCGCGATGTTCTTGAGGGTCACCTCGGCGAAGGCATCGGTGTACGCGGTGTCGAAGATCGGCACGACCATTGACCGCAGCCCGCTCAGCACGCTGAATCGCTCGATCGCGGCCTCCCGCCGGTGGTACGGGACCGGATTGCGCTTGGTGTTCTCGTGGTTGGCGGAGGTCACCGCCCAGACGATCGTGACAGCGCCGTCCTCGGCGAGCCGCCGCAGGTAGTCAGCCTGGAAGCAGGTCAGCAGGTGATGCCGCCCCGGAAAGAGCACGAAGCGGGTGGACAGGCCAGCCATGGTCACCCCACGTTGTCCGGGCCGATGTGCGGCCCGCGATCATAACGGGAGGCTTGTTGCGGTCATCCGGCCGGGACGGCGACGACGCCGTTGCGCAGCTGTGACCGACGTGGCGCGGGGCGGCGCCTCAGCACGAGCCGTTGACCTGGCTGGCCGATCCGGTGTACAGGTACGCGTCGGGGACCCAGGTGCCGTCGGTCAGCTTGTTCCACAGGGTGCTGGCGCCCCAGCGGCCGGTCAGACTGGTGCCGTTCGACGAGCAGGCGATGCTCGCTGTGGCACCGTCCGCGAGCGAGCCGACGACGCCGTAGCCGGTGCCCGGCCCGGACCGCCGGCTGATCGACGTGCCGCCGTTGCTGTCGACGATTCCCTGGGTGAAGCCGAGTGCGCCGTAGTTGTAGAGCGCCCCGCCGACGTAGACGCGTTTCGAGCCGTGCAGCGCGGAGCCCTCGTAGGCCGTGCTGCCCTCTCTCGGCACCCACTTGCCCAGGTTGTGGGTCGCGATCGCCACGTACGCGCTGTTCTGCCGGAGCCCCAGGTGCACGTGCCGGCTGCTGGCAGAGCCGCCGCAGGTGATGTCGGTGCCGGTGTCGCCGAGGTAGGTGCCCGCCGAGACGGACGCGCCATCGACGTTGATGTTGTTCCAGAGGTGGTAGTAGTCCGTGGCGTACCCCCGGTCGTGGATCACCCGGATCCAGCCCTTGCACATCGTGTACGCGGTGCCGGCGCGCACGGCCAGCACCCGCTGGTCACCGCCTTGGAGATCGATCGAGCTGAACGGTCGCGGGGAGCCCGACCAGCCGTGCGGGCCACCTCGCAGGGTCCAGGACTGGCCGACGGTGAACGGCAGGCGCATGCCGGTGCGGAAGTCTCCGTTCGCGGCCAGGGTGCCGGGGGCTGTGAGAGCGGCCATTTCCTGTCGGGGGACGACGGAGGCGGGCGCGGCCGCGGTCAGTTCGGCGAAGGTGGCCTCCCCCTCGAAGGCGACCTGCCAGTCGCCGCGCTGGTGGCGGGCGACGAAGATCCAGCCGGACGGGTAGAGCCCTTCCTCCTGCGGAGCGACGAGCACCGCGGTGCCGAATGCCCAGGCCCGGCCGTCCCGGCGGGTGACGGTCACCCGGGTGTCCGCCGGACCGGCGGCGCGGGCTCCCTGGCCCGCCGTGACCGCGGCCTCCTCAAGCAGCCTGTGCTGCACGGCGATCGTGACGTCATTGGCCGGCGCGGCGTGGGCGCCGCTCGGCACGGTGCTGATCATGGTGGCAACGAGCAGCATCGCCGTGGCGGTACCGAGCCAGCGTTGAGTAATGATCATGTCCTCTCCAGAGGGGGTTGAGAGGCTGATGTATACCGCAGGAGGCTATACCGCAGATCGGTCTTTGTCTATGAAGGGAGGACGCGCTAGCCGGCGGTGGCCTCACGCTGGATCTGCGCGAACTGGGCCGCCATCGCGGCGGCCAGGGCCTGCGCGGCGGACAGCGGGCGAACCATCACGGTGAACTCGTCGATCAGGCCGTTCTCGTCCAGGTGCAGGAAGTCACAACCTTCGACGGCGACGTCGCCGATCCGCGCCTCGAACACCAGCGCGTGATCGCGATCGTCGTCACCGCTCAACTCACGGACGTACCGGAAGTCCTCGAACACCCGCAGAACGCCCCGCAGGATCGCCGCGGTGATTGCCTTGCCCGGATACGGCTTGAACGCCACCGGGCTGCGAAAAACCACGTCGTCGGCCAGGGCCGCCGTGATGGCATCGGGATCGCGTGCCTCAACCGCCGCGCGAAAGTCGATCACGACGCCAGCGTACGGGCTTCCTGACCACCGGTCACCCGGTGATCGCCGAGCCGGCACCCGTTGGAGCTGCTGCCTGGAACCAAGTCGGTCATATTTGGTGGAAGACCTGGACCGGCTGTGCCAGCCTGAGCGGAGGCCGCCACCACGGGGCCCGGTGCCATGACGGATCGAACCGACCGACGGGAGCACGGCGATGCGAGGACTCGAAACCTTCCCGCCCATCCGGACGCGAGCTTTCGAGGAACCGTCAGCCCATGCAGACCATCAACCTTGGCATCGTCGCCCACGTCGACGCCGGTAAGACCAGTCTGACCGAACGACTGCTGCACGCCACCGGTGTCACCGACCGGCTCGGCAGTGTCGACGCGGGCACCACGCAGACCGACACCGGCGAGATCGAGCGCCGCCGGGGCATCACCATCCGCAGCGCCGTCGCCGCGTTCGGATTACCCGACCGCCAGGTCAACCTGCTCGACACCCCCGGGCACAGCGACTTCGTGGCCGAGGTCGAACGCGCGCTGGGGGTGCTCGACGCGGCGATCCTGGTGCTGTCGGCCGTCGAGGGGGTGCAACCGCACAGCCGGCGGATCATGCGAATCCTCCGGTCACTCCGGCTACCCACGCTGATCTTCGTCAACAAGATCGACCGGAGGGGTGCCCACACCGACGAGCTGGTCGCGGACGTACGACGGCTGCTCACCCCGGCCGTCGCCCCGCTGGGCACGGTCCGCGGGCCCGGCACCCCCGAGGCCGCCTTCCGGCTCGACGATCCGCGGTACGACCGCAGCGCCGCCCACCGGCTCGCCGAGGCCCTCGCCGAGCACGACGACGAGCTGCTGGCCACCCTCGTGGACGACCTGCCACCCGACCCCGATCGGATCGACAAGTCGCTTCGGGTCCAGGTAGCGGCCGGGCAGGTCCACCCCCTGCTGTTCGGCTCGGCGCTGTCCGGAGCCGGCGTACCGGAACTGCTGGACGCCATCGCGGCCCTGCTTCCGGCGTCGCCACCGGCGGAGCCCGAGCCGCGGGCCCGGGTCTTCGCCATCGAACGCGACCCCGCCGGCGAGCGGGTGGCGTACCTGCGGTCGTACGCCGGGGAGCTTCGGGCCCGCCAGCGGGTCATCGCGTACCGCCGGGAGCCGGACGGCCAGATCACCGCGACCCGCGCCCGGATCACCCGGCTCGACGTGATCGGCGCGCCCACCGACCAGGCCGAGCCGACCGGCCGGGACGACCTGCCGGCCGCGCTGACCGCCGGGTACATCGCCCGGGTCACCGGCCTGACCGGGGTACGCCTCGGCGACCAGCTCGGCAGCTCGGCCGGCCTCGACGGGCGGTCGTACTTTCCGGCACCGACCATGGAGGCGGTGGTGCGGCCCCGCGACCCGGCCCGGACGCTGGCGCTGCACGCCGCGTTGCTGGACATCGCGGACACCGACCCGTTCATCCGGACCCGGGTGGCCCCGAACGGCGGCACGAGCGTGCTGCTCTACGGCGAGGTGCAGCGCGAGGTGCTGGCCGCCACGCTGGCCGAGGCGTACGGGATCGAGGCCGAGTTCGGGGCGGGCCGCCTCATGCACGTCGAGCGGCCAACCGGCACCGGCTCGGCGGTGGAGATCATCGGGCACGGTTTCTTCGGCACCGTCGGGTTCCGGGTCGAGCCCGGCTCCGCGGTGGACTACCGGCTGGAGGTCGAGCTCGGCTCGCTGCCGCTGTCGTTCCACAAGGCCATCGAGGAGGCCACCCGGGCCGCCCTCGACCAGGGTTGTCACGGCTGGCCGGTCACCGACATCCGGGTAACCCTCACGCACAGCGGCTACTGGTCGCCGATCACCACTGCCGGGCACTTCCGGGACCTGGCGCCGTACGTCCTCATGCAGGCGCTCGCCGAGGCCGGCACCCGGGTCTACGAGCCGTGCCGGCGGTTCGAGGCGGAGGTACCGGCCGACCGGCTCGGCGCTGTCACGTCGTACCTGGGCCGGCTCGGCGCCCGCATCGACGGCACCGACGAGATTGCCGCCGGCTGGCGGATCGGCGGGGTGCTGCCGGCGCGGCTCGAACCGGAGGCGCAGCGGCGGCTGCCGGACCTGTCCAGCGGGGAAGGGCTGTGGTCGTCGGTGCCCGGCGGCGACCGCCTGGTGCCCGGTGACCCGCCGCACCGGCCCCGCACCGACGGCAACCCGTTCGACCGGGTGGAGTACCTGCGGTTCCTCGCCCAGCCGAGGAACCGAAACTGAAAGGGCCCGCGCGAGATGCGCGGGCCCTTTCAGAATGCGATCAGCGCCAGCCGCGTGGGCCGAGCACCGGCTTCCAGTTGACCGCCGCGTTCGGGTCACCGCTGCCGTCGTAGCCTGCCCGCAGCGGGTACGCGTACACCGGACGTTCCGTCGTGGTCACGCCACCGCTCACCTTGCTGGCCAGCACCGACGTCGGCGCCTGACCCCGCTCAGTCCAGGCGCGGATCGCGCCGAGCCAGTCGACCCGGTCGGCGCCGGGACCGCCGGAGCAGTGGTAGACGCCGGGCAGCAGGAACAACCGGGCGAACTGCTGTGCGCGGGCCAGCGAGCCATACCGCTTCACCACGTCCTCGTAATACTGGATCGTGCCGAACGGGGTGATCAGCGGGTCAGCCAGACCGTGGTAGAGCATCAGCTTGCCGCCCGCCCTGCGGAAGGCGTCGAGATCGGTGGTGTCGGCGTTGTAGACCTTCGCCATCCTGTCGAGCTCTGCCGCGTCCCGGCTCGGGTCGAAGTCCCAGAGCGAGTAGCCCGCCCCCGGGTCGGTCGGGAAGGCCAGGTAGCGCAGGACCTGTTCGGCGAACGCACCGCCACCGCTCAGACCGGTCGGCGACGTGCTGATGTCGGAACCGACCCAGCCGCCCTCGGAACCCAACGGCAGCCCGCCCGGATACAGCGCGCGACCACGGTTGTCGCGCGGGCTGTCGTACCACTTCTTCACCACCGCGACCTGCGCGGCGCTGAGGCAACCTGCTGCGGCTGCCCCCTGCGGGCAGAGCAGCGTCGCCGGGTCGAACCGGCAGGCGCGTGGGTCGTCCACGACACCGTCCTTCACGACACCGTCGCAGGCGGCCTGCACGCCCTGGTTGACGACCGCCGCGGCGGCGGCGTCGACGATCTGGTTGCGGTCGGCGTTCCGGTTCTGCTGCTCGCGCACGCCCTGCGAGAGCGGGGCGAGGTAGTTCTGCCGGTTGGCCGGTGCGCCGGCGACGATGCCGTCGAAGTCACCGGGCCAGCGCTGCGCCTCGATCAGCGCCTGCCGACCACCGGTCGAACAACCCACGAAATAGGAGTACGCGGGAGCATGGCGGGTCATTCCCTTGAGGAGCGTCTTGGCCGCGAGCGCGGTCAGGTGCTCGGAGAGGTAGCCCCAGGTGTTCTGCGCGGCCTTGTTGTTGAGTCCGAACGAGGCGTCCGAGCCGCTGCCGACGTGGCCGGTGTCGTCGGAGGCGACCGCGTAGCCGAGGTCGACGTTGCCGTTGCCGGAGGTGCCGGCCGTCGGGATGCTGCCGCAGAAGCCGCCGCCGCCCAGCTGGACGTAGCGGCGGTTCCAGTCGGTAGGCACCTGCAGACGCAGCTGGATCACCGAGGTGCTGCCGTCGTCGGCACCGACCGTGATTGCGGCCCGGACGTCGCAGTAGGCCGTGGCCGCCGCCGTGGCGCCGGTCGTGGCGGAGCTGACCGTCGTCGGGTAGCCGACGGCGCGGCTGAGCTTCCCGGCGGCGGCGGTCGTGGAGCAGTCGAGTCGCGGCTTGGCGTGTGCGATGCCGGGCGCCGCGGCGACGGTGAGACCGGCGGCGACGACCACGGCGGAGAGGAGACGTAACCTGTGGAGCACATTGGCCTCCGATGTTTCGCTAGGCGGAACGCGGCAATATCGCCACGGCCTGGGAGTGACGCTAGAGCTGGGCGAATACCCTGTCAACATCCACGCCTGTCGTTCCGCTGGGCGGAACCTACCCGAGCACGTCGCGCTCCCGCAGGGCCGCCATCTCCTCCGCCGACAGGCCCAGCTCGTCGCCGAGCACCGCGTCCGTGTCGGCACCCAGCGCGCGGCCGGTGAACCGGATCCGGCCCGGTGTGCGGCTCATCCGCCACAGCACGTTCTGCATCCGGACCGGCCCCAGGTCCGGATCGTCCACGGTGGTCACCAGTTCCAGTGCCCGCACCTGCGGGTCGTCGAGCAACTCGCTCGGCTTGTAGACCGGCGCCACCGCCGCCCCCGCCTCCTCGAACGCGCGCAGCACCTCGTCGCGGGTCCGCGCCCCGATCCACTCCCCCACGTAGCCGTCGAGCAGGTCGGCGTGCTGCGCCCGCTGGCGACCGGTGGCGAACCACGGCTCGTCGATCACCTCCGGGTGGCCGACCAGCGTCAGCACCCGCCGAGCGATACTGTCGGCGCTCGTGGAAATGGCCACCCACTGCCCGTCAGCCGTCCGGTAGGTGTTGCGCGGCGCATTGTTGAGTGACCGGTTGCCGGTGCGCTGCTGATCGATGCCGAGCTGGTCGGCGTAGATCACGCCGGGCCCGACAGCCGTCATGATGGGGCTGAGCAGGTCGAGGTCGATCTCCTGACCCTGGCCGTCCTTCTCCCGCTGGAACAGCGCCATCGAGACCGCCGCCGCACCCGCCATCCCGGCGATCGAGTCGGCCAGACCGAACGCCGGCAACGTCGGAGGGCCGTTCGGGTCGCCGGTCAGGTGAGCGAAACCGCTCATCGACTCGACGAGCGTGCCGAAGGCCGGCCGCGCCGCGTACGGGCCGGACTGACCGAAGCCGGTGACCCGCAGCAGGATCAGCCGCGGATTGTCCGCGGAGAGCACGTCGTAGCCGAGGCCCCAGCGCTCCAGCGTGCCGGGCCGGAAGTTCTCGATCACGACGTCGGCGGTGGCGGCGAGCTTGCGGAAGATCTCCGCCCCGGCCGGGTCACCGAGATAGAGCCCGACCGTCCGTTTGTTGCGGGCGACCATCTTCCACCACAGCGGCTGGTCGTCCTTGGCCAACCCATGCCCGCGCATGCCGTCCCCGCGGCCAGGGTACTCGATCTTGATGACCTCGGCGCCGAAATCGCCGAGCATCTGCGCCACCAGCGGGCCGGCCAGGATGGTCGACAGGTCGAGCACCCGCAGGCCGGCCAGCGGTCCGTCGTTCACACTGGACATACTCACCCCTGGTACGGACGGTGCACGTAGCGGCCGCCGGGGGTGCCGACGATGTTGCCGGCGTCGAGCACGCGCTGCCCCCGGACCCAGGTGTCGGTGACACGGGCACCGAGTTCGAAGCCCTCGAACGGCGTGTACTCCTGGGTCGACTCGGAGTCCGCGGCGTGCACGGTCCAGGTGGTGTTCTCCACGAGGCACAGGTCGGCGTCGAAGCCCACCCCGATGGTGCCCTTGCCCGGCAGTCCGTAGCGGCGGGCCGGATTCCAGGAGGCCAACTGCGCGATCCGCTGGTGCGACAGGCCGCGCTTGCGCCCCTCCGAGACCAGGCCGGGCAGCAGGTATTCCGCCCCGCCGAAGCCCGACTTCGCGGCGAAGATGTCCTCGCGCGGGTCACCGAACTTCGTCTCGTCCTTGCAGCACGCGTGGTCACTGACCACCCAGTCGACGCTGCCGTCGAGCACGTACTCCCAGAGCGCCTCCACGTCCTCCTGCGGGCGCAGCGGAGGGTTCACCTTGCCACCCAGGCCGTGCGCGCTGTCCACACTGGCCAGCAGGTGCCCGAGGGTGACCTCGCGGCGGAAGTCGACATGCGGAAACGTCCTGGCCATCAACATCGCCGCCCGCAGGGCCTTGCGCGAGGAGAGGTGCAGCAGGTTGATGTTGGGCAGCCCGGTCTCGTCGGCCAGGAACGCCGCGATCGTCACCGCGAGCCCTTCCGAGTGCGGCGGTCGTGACGCGCTGTAGGCAGCCAGGCCCTGCAACGACGCGTCCTGCTCGACCAGCTTCGTGTAGGCCGTCATGATCTCGGCTGTCTCGCAGTGCAGCGACAGCGACACGTGCGGTGCCGCGTCGGTCAGCTTCTCCCGGGCCGCCTGCACGCCGCGCATCACGAACTCGAAGTGAGCGAGGTCGTAGCGCTCGTTCGGCGGGATCATCAGGAACGAACTCTGGTCGCTGGACCGCCCGTGCAGCCCGTGGCTGCCGTAGAACATGAAGATCTTGAAGGAGGTGACGCCGAAGTTCTCGATGATCGAGGGAATCTCGTCGATGTGCTCCCTCATCATCGGCGCGAGGTGGAATCCGTAGTCGATGAACGAGCGTCCTTCCGAGGCGGCCAGCACGTGCGGGAAGAACTCCGCGTACGAGCCACCCCGGTTGAGGTAGTACTGCCCCGTACGCATGTAGGTCAGTCCGGTCGTCACACCGCCCTGGGCGCTGGCGCGGCTCTCGGTGGCGGTGTCCTCGGCCAGCGAGTTGTAGATGCCCCAGTGCTGGTGCGCGTCGACCGCGCCCGGGTACGCGAGCCGGCCGCGCCCGTCCACGACGGTCTGCGCCTCGTCGGCCGGGATGTCGGCCTCGATCCGCACCACCTTGCCGCCGGCAATGCCGATATCCAGCCGGTCGCCATCGGGCGAGCCGGCGTCGGGCCGGACCACGGTTACGTTCTTGATCAGGGTTTCCAGCAGTTTCATGCGTTTCCTCCCGTGGTTCGAGCGACGTGGTTCGCCGCGAGGTAGGCGAGGCCGAGGGCGGGCAGGAGGCCGTTGCCGGCCAGGTAACCGGCCGCGCCATGGCCGGAGATGCCGGCCGCGGCACCGCCCGAGGCGTAGAGGCCGGGGATCGGCGCGCCACCCGGGCGCAGCACCCGGGCATGCTCGTCGACCAGCAGGCCGCCCTGGGTGTGAAAGAGCGCCGGCACCACCCGGGCGGTGAGGTACGGCGGCTCCAGTGGTGCTTCGAAGAACGTGCGGCCGAAGCGGTCGGCCCGCTCGCCGCGAGCCACCGCCGCCGTCTCGGCGAGTTCCGCGACCACGGCCTCGGCCGGCAGCCCGGTGACCGAGGACAGCGCGGCCTCGTCGGCCGCGTCCAGCAGCGCGCCCGACTCCACGCTCTGCCGAAAGTCGGTGAACGCGAGGCAGGCGTCGTGAATCCGGCGGTCCAGCACCAGCCAACCGAACGCGTCCGGGCGGGCTGCGAGCGCAGCGGCGTACTCGGAATAGCCGGTCGTCTCGTCACCGAACCGCCGTCCGGTGGTGTCCAGCAGGACACCGCCGTGCATCACTGTCGCCCAGCCGACCAGCGTCGCGGAGCGGGCCGAAAGAGCGGCATGCCCCTGGTACGCGTCGAGGAAGGCGCTCTGCGCGCCGAGCTCGGTGCCGATCCGCAGCGCATCGCCGCGGGACATCTCACTGCCGTGGTAGACCGCCGCCGCGATCTCCGGCAGGTGCTCGCCGACCATGGTCCGGTCGGCGCCGTAGCCGTTGGTGGCCAGCAGCACCGCCCCGGTCGGGATCTCCTCACGTGTGCCGTCCGGTCGCTCGACCACGGCGGCTCGAACCACGCCGGAGTCGACGACCACGTCGACCAGTCGGGCCGGGACCAGCATGTCGATACCGACCCTGCCCAGCCGCTGGACGAGATGGTCGAGCAGCACGGTGCCGTGCCGGCCCTCGACCGTGTGGCAGCGGTCGACCGAGTGGCCCGGGTAGTGGAAGTCGGTCACCAACGACAGCTCCAGCCCGACGGTGTCAGCCAGCCACTCGACCAGCTCGGCGCTCACCGCGCCGAGCGCACGGGCGAGCCTCTGGTCGCCCTGCCCCTTGGTCTTGCGCGCGACGTCCGCCGCGAACAGCTCGGCCGAGTCGTCGATGCCGGCGGCCCGCTGCCACCGCGAGCCGGCGCCCGGGATCATCGCGGTCGACATCGAGGTGTTGTTGCCCCGGCGGAAGTGCTCGCTGGCCTCAACCACCAGCACGTCGAGGCCGAGCTGGGCGGCGCGCAGGGCGGCGACGAGCCCTCCCCCGGCACCGGCGACCACGAGGTCCGGCCCGCTCACGCGCCCACCTCCCCAGCACCGATCAGCCGCAGCGCCAGGGCGGTCGGGTCGACCACCCGAGCTGGCAGGCTGACGCCGGCCGGCAGGTCGACGGCCGAGCAGCCGTTGATCACCGAACGCGCACCGCCCGCGGCGAGCGTGCCGACGGCACCGCCAAGCGTGCTGGCCCAGCGGGAGGTGTCGGCAATCGCGTGCACGTCGAGGTCGAGCACCTCGACCCCGAGCAGGTCGGCCGACCACCCGTACACCCCGGCCCGGGCGGTGATCTCGTCGGCGATCGCCTTGTTGCGGGCCACCGCCGCGCACCTGCGCCCGCTCAGCACGGCCCAGCCGAGGCTGAGACGGAGCAGTCCGAACACCGGCACCGGCAGGGTGCCGGCGAGGTCCGCGACACCGGGGTCGAGGACGCAGTCCGGCAGCAGCGCGTCGAAGCCGGCCGGCGCGCCGCGCAGCGCCGCGGTGACCAGCACCTCGCTCTCCCGCACCTGCTCGTCGGTGTCCAGGGCGCGCGGTGCGTCCGCTCCGATGTCGTGCAGCACGACGTCGACGCCCGGCGGCGACAGCGCCGCGTAGCGCGCCTGCCGGCGGGCCAGTTCCTCGGCGTCGACATGGATCGGGGTCACGGCATAGATCCGCACGGTCTCTCTCCTAGATCTCGGCGAGCCGGCGCAGGTCGGGCCCGACGTCGGTGGTGGCAGCCAGGCCAGCGGCGATTTCGTGCACGGCTCGGACGGTGTCGGGGTCGAGCAGGCGTCCGAGCAGCGTGAGCACGTCACCCTCGGTCATCGGGTGGTAGGCCGCGTCGCCGACCGGGTTGGGCACCTCAATCACCCTGGGTGCTCCGCCGAGGGTGCGGACGGTGACGCGGGCCGCACGTTCGTCGGGCAGTCGGGCGTCGAGGTCCGGAGCCACCCGCAGCACCACCTTGGCGGCCAGCGCGCGTACCCGCGGGTCGTCACGCTGGTCGTCGGCGGAAACGGCGGGGTCGACGGTGCCGTGCACCAGCGCGGCGGACACCACGAACGGCGTCGAGAACAGCGCGGCCAACCGGCTGTCCCAACTCGTCCGGCCGAGCCCGCCAGCCAGCGAGTGGGTCTCGACCAGGACCTCCTCGATGGAGTCGAGCGTCAGCCCGTCGGCTCGCATCAGCAGGGCCGCGTCGGCCGCCGGGTGGGTGAACGAGCAGGACGCGTGCCGCTTGAAATAGCCGAGCTGCACGTCCCACCGCGTGCCGAGCCCGTCGCTGAGCGGCGCGGGGTCGAACCGGCCGAGCACGTCGCCGAGCGACAACGAGGGGGTACCGGTGTTGCGGGCGACGCCGGCCGCGGCCATCCGTGCCGCCGCCAACCCGGACACGTTGGAGGCTCCCAGCCAGGCGTCGCGGACCGGGTTGCCGTCCAGGGCGCTGGCGAAGTGCCCGGCCACCGGTAGGCCGGCTCCCGCGTCGATCGCTGCGGCGACGCCCTCACCGGACAGGCCGAGCAACCGCGCGCAGCCGGCCGCCGCACCCGCGACGCCCCAGCTGCCGTGCGGATGCGCGTCGGCGCGAAGGGTGGTGGCCCGGCCGAAACGCGCCGCCACCTCGTAGGCCGCCAGCAGCGCCGACATCGTCTCCGGACCGGACGCGCCGAGGTCGGCGGCGAGCGCCAGCACCGCGGGCAGCCCGTGCGCCGCCGGATGACCCTTCGCGTACTTGTGACCCTCGTCGAGCTCAAGCCGCGCCATCGCGGTCGCGTTCAGCCAGGCTGCCGCCTCGACGGTGGTGGTCGCGCCTGCCCCGACCAGCGGCGCGGGCCCGGACCCGGGACGCCATGCGGCGACCAGGGCCCGCTGCTCGGACTGCCGGGCACCGACCACTGTCACCCCGAGCGAGTCGAGCAGCACGAGCCCGAGCCGGTCGCGGACGGTGTCCGGGACGTCCGACCAGCGGAGCGCGGCGGCCCAGGTGCCGAGCCGGGCCACCGCCTCCACTGTGGATTGCACGTCAGAGCCCCAGGTAGGCGGCTCGGACCCGGTCGTCGCGGGCGAGCTCCGGCCCCGGGCCTTCGAGGACCAGGCTGCCGCTCTCCAGCACGTACGCCCGGTCGGCCAGGTTGAGCGCGTGCGCGGCATTCTGCTCGACCAGCAGCACCGAGACACCCCGGTCGCGGATCGCCTTGATCGCGTCGAGCACGGTCCAGGTCAGCTTCGGCGACAGGCCGGTGGACGGCTCGTCGAGCAGCAACAGCCGTGGACCGGCCATCAACGCCCTGCCGATCGCGAGCATCTGCTGCTGCCCGCCACTGAGCGTCTCGGCGGCCTGGGCGCGCCGCTCGGCGAGGATCGGGAACAGGTCGAAGACCTCGCGCAACGGCTCACCGAGCGGCTTGCGGCCACGGGTCCAGCCGCCCATCCGCAGGTTCTCCTCGACGCTGAGCGGCCCGAACAGCGCCCGCCCCTCCGGCACGTGCAGCAGGCCACGGCCGACCAGTTCGCTCGGGCGTACGCCATCGGCCCGTGCGCCGTTGAAAGTGATCGTGCCCGCGGTCGGTTTGACCAGCCCGGAAATGGTCTTGAGCGTGGTGGTCTTGCCGGCACCGTTGGCGCCGACGATCGCCACGATCTCGCCCTCCTCGACCCGCAGGTCGAGCTCGTGCAGGATCTGCAGGCCGTGGTAGCCGGCGCTGACCCCCTCAAGCGTGAGCATGCGGGTCCTCCCCGAGGTAGGCCTCGATGACCCGCGGGTCACGGGTCACCTCCTGTGGTGGGCCCGAGGTGAGCACCCGGCCCAGATCGAGCACGAGCACCGAGTCCGACAGCCGCATGACCGCAGCCATGATGTGTTCGACGAAGACGAGCGTCACGCCGTCCTCGGTGCGCAGCCGCTCCAGCAGCTCCATCACCGGTGCCCGCTCCGCGGGCACCAGGCCGGCCAGCACCTCGTCGAGCAACAGCACGCGGGGTTTGCTGGCCAACGCCCGGGCCAGTTCCAGCCGCTTGAGGGCCGCGGTGGGCAGGCCCTCGGTCGCCGAGTCGCGCCACCGGCCGAGGCCGACCCGATCGATCAGCTCGGCGGCGGTGGTCCGGGCCGTACGCTTGGCGGCGCCGCCGGCCAGCACCGCGATCGTGACGTTCTCCAGCACGGTCATCGAATAGAATGGCCGCATCAGCTGGAACGTGCGGGTCATGCCCGCCGCGGTCACCTTGTGCGGCGCGTGCCCGGTGATCTCCCTGCCGCCCAGGTACACCCGGCCGGTGTCCGGCCGCAACGCACCCGCGATCAGGTTGAACACAGTGGTCTTGCCTGCGCCGTTGGCCCCGATGACGCCGAGGATGCTGCCCTCGGCGACCTCGAAGCTCACCTCGTCGACCGCCCGCAGGCCCTTGAACGACTTGGAGATTCCGTCGACCCGAAGCAGTGTCATCGCCGGGACCACCTTTGGCGGATCGTTCCGTATATGCCTTTCGGCAGGAGCAGCACAATGATGATCAACAGGGTGCCGTAGACGATCACGTCCAGGCCGCTGCGCCCCTGAAGGAACTCCAGCGCGGGCGGCGGGTTGCGCAGCACCGTCGCCGTCACGTCGTTGAGCGGGCCCATCACCACGGCGCCGATCACCGGCCCCCAGATGGTCGCCACCCCGCCGATCACGGCCGGCAGGATCGCCTGGATCGACACGCTCGACCCGAACGCCAGGTCCGGATCGATGAACAGGAAGTACTGCACGTAGAAGGCACCGGCGACAGAGGTGATCGCGGCGGACAGCGCCATCGTCACCAGCTTGTAGCGCATCACCGGGATGCCGACCGCTGAGGCCGCGTCCTCGTCGTCGCGGGCAGCCTTGGTGAACTGTCCGGCACGCGAGCGGACGAACTGCACGCTGATCACCAGTGCGGCGACGGTGAGCGCGAGCGCGATCCAGAAGTAGTTCGGCGAGGCCGGCTCGAACTGGATCCACCACCACGAACTGTCGGAACGAAGCGGCACGTGGTAGCCGACCGCGCGGTTGACGAAGTCGCTGTTCGTCGCCCAGAGCCGGAGCATCTCGGCGAACGCGAAGGTGGCCAGCGCGAAGTACGCGCCGCGCAGCTTGTACCGCAGCGCCAGGAAACCGATCAGCGCGGCGAACGCCGCGGCCATCACCATGCCGGCGAGCATCCCGATCCACGGCGACACGCGGTGCTCGACCAGGAGCCAGGCGCTGGTGTACGCGCCGATTCCGAAATAGGCCGCGTGCCCGAAGCTGAACATGCCGCCGAAGCCACTCATCATGTTCCAGCCGATGCTCATCAGGGCGAAGATGAGCACCCGCACCGCGACCGATGCCTGCGCCGACGGAAGGATCAGCGGCAGCGGCACCAGCAGCACGGCGAGTACCGCGATGGCCAGCAGGTGCTTGTTCCACGGCAGGCGAGGCAGTGGCCTGCTGGCCGCTGTCTCCGCTGCCGGCGTGTCGGTGGTGGTCGTCATGCCGACCTCCCGAAGAGTCCCTGCGGGCGCAGGAAGAGCACGAGGACGAAGACGATGAACACCGACAGCAGGGGCGACTGTCCCGGCAGGTAGATACCGCCGAGCTGCTCGGCCAATCCGATGACCAGACCGCCGACCAGCGCGCCGACGACGTTGCCCATGCCGCCCAGCACCACCACCACGAAGGCAACGATGTTGAACAGCGAACCGGTGGTGGGCTCGATGGTGACCAGCGGGGCGACGAGCGTGCCAGCGGCGCCGGCGCAGGCGGTGCCGAGCGCGAATGTCACCGCGTAGATGACCCGGGTGTCGATACCGACCAGCTGCGCGCCGGTGTCGTTGGCGGCCACCGCGCGGATCGCGGTGCCCAGCCGGGTGCGCTGCAGCAGCAGGTAGAGCAGTCCGGCCAGGACGAGTGCGCCGACGAAGGCGAGGATCCGGGACAGGTTGGCCACCGCTTCGAAGATCGGTACGCCGCGGTCGCCGGGCAGGGCCACCGAGCGCGGGTTCCCGCCGAAGAACAGCAGCAGCGCGTTCTCGATGATCAGCGAAATGCCCAGCGTGATCAGCAACTGGTTCTCCAGCGGCTTGCCCATCGCGCCGGCCAGGATGCCGCGTTGCACCAGCAGGCCGAGCACGAACATCGCCGGCACGCTGACAGCGAGCGCGAGGTAGGGATGCAACCCGGCCTGGGTCAGCCCGAACGTCAGGAACAAGGCCAGCGCCAGGAAGCTGCCGTGGGCGAAGTTGACGATGTCGAGGACACCGAAGATCAGCGTGAGGCCCATCGCGATCAGGCCATAGACGCCGCCGATCAGGACACCGGTGGCCATCGCCTGCACGACGACGACCCCGCTGCCGGAGCGGACGTACGCGAGCACGACCGCGAGCACGACCAACGCGGCGATCACCGCGATCCGCAACCACGGCACGGTACGGACGGGAGTCGGGCGTACCTCGTCGGGATCCAGGGTTGCCACGCCGCCGCTGCCGGCGGCGTGGCCCTGGTCGGCTGGCGTGGTCACTGGCTCTTGAAGGCGGGGTAGAGGGGCTTCTCCTCCGCCTTGTCGGCCGGGAACACCTGCTTGACCACGCCACCCTGGACCTGCATGAGGATCGGCGTGGCGTTCTCGTTCTCTCCGGTCGGGCCGAACTTGATCGGGCCGTTGCCGGCGATCAGGGTCGGCACCGAACCGCTGGCGATCGCGTCGCGCACCTTGGCCGGTTCGGCGCTGCCGGCGCGCTCCAGCGCGTCGGCGATCACCTTGACCGAGTCGTGTGCGAGCACCGCTCCGGTGCGGATCTGGTCGTTGTAGCGCTCCTGGTAGAGCTTGGCCAGCGCCTGCGTGTCGGCGTTGGTCATGTCGGCGTGGTAGTTGGCGTCGAAGAAGCCCTCGGCTGCGGCGCCCGCCTCCTTCGGGAACTGCGGGAGGTCGAACGCACCGTTGGCGACCCCGTAGACCGCCTTCAGGGCCGGCGGCTTGACGGTGGCGACGGCCTTGGCCGCCAGCACGCCGTCGCGGTAATAGCCGGCCACCATCAGCACGTCGGCGCCACTGGCCTTGACCTGGGTGACCTGGGTCGTCAGGTCGGAGACGTTGGCGGCGTCGTAGGCGAGCGCCGGGCCGACCTTGATGCCGGCCTTCTCCGCCTCGGCCTTGAAGGCGTCACGTACGGCGCTCCCGAACGGACCCTGCTCGTGCAGCACCGCCACCGTCTTGACCGGCTGGTTGGCCGCCTTGGCCACCTGGTCGAGGAACTGCGCGCCGGCGGTGCCGAGCACTGTGGAGCTGGGCTGCACCCGGAACGTGTACTTGTAGCCCTGGGAGAGAATCGAGTCCGCGCTGGACACGTCGATCACCAGCGGCACCTTGTTGCGTTCGGCCACCGTGGACACGTTCGCGGTGACCGCGCTCTGGTAGGTGCCGACCAGGCCGACCACGCCGTCCTGAATGAGGCGCTGCGCCTCGCTCTGGCCGACCTCCGGCTTGCCCTGGGTGTCAGCGCTCACCAGTTCCAGCTTCTTGCCGCCCTGCGACTTGATGCCACCGGCGTTGTTGATCGCCTCGACGGCCAGCTTGGCTCCGTTGTCCATCTGCTGCCCGTCAGCCGCGGCCGCTCCGCTCAGCGGGTGCAGGGAACCGATCTTTATGGTGCTGCCGGACTGGGCGCCGCCGCCGTTGGTCGTGCCGGCGGGCCCGGACCCGCCGCACGCGGCGAGGGCCAGCGGCAGGGTCAGGGCGAGGCTCAGGGTCCAGGTCTTCCTCATGTCAGCTCCTGGGGTGACCGTGTTCCGCCGCACGGAACATCGCATGGGGCATGATGCTGGCACTGCCCCTTCGCCTGGGTCAAGGGTTCACCGAATAATCTTCTTCAACCCTGGATAGCGCCTCATTGGGGACTTGACCCCCGGGCCGGTCGGTGCTGCAATCGTGTTCCGCTGGCGGAAACACCCGCATTGGGAGATGAAGACTTGGCAGAGAGTCAGGGCACTGAGGCGGCGAGCCGCGTGGCCGACGTCCTTCTCCTGTTCACCGACGGGCCGGACTTCCTCGGGGTCACCGCGATAGCGCGCAGCCTCGACCTGTCCAAGGCCGTGGTGCACCGGATCCTGCAGACATTGGTCGAACGCCGGTTGCTGGTCAGCGACCCGGCGAGCCGTGGCTACCAGCTCGGCCCGGCGGCCGCCGCACTCGGCGCCCGCGCGCTGCGCGAATCGCAGCTGCGCACGGTCGCGATGCCGGTCCTGCGCGAGCTGCAACTGGCCACCGGCGAGACGGCGACCGTGTCGGCGCACGTGCACGGCGGCCGGGTCTACCTCGACCAGGTCGAGTCCACCCGGGAAATCAAGATGACGGTCGAGGTGGGCCGCCGTTTCCCCCTGTACGCCGGCAGCTCCAGCACCTGCATCCTGGCCTTCCTGCCCGACACCGAGCGGGAGTCCCTGCTCGCCACCGAACTGCCGTCGCTGACGAACCGCACAGTGACCGACCACGACCTGCTCCGCGCGCGGCTCACCGCGATCCGCAAGACCGGGGTGGCCAACTCCGACGGCGAACGCCAGGAGGGCGCGGGCTCGGTCGCCTCGCCCGTCTTCGGCATCGACGGCACCGTCGTCGGCGCCGTCTCGGTCTGCGGCCCGGCGCACCGGGTCGACGAGGCCGCCCGGGAACGGTTCGGTCCACTCGTGTGGGAGGCCGCCGACAGCATCTCGCGGGCGCTGGGCTGGTCCGGCGGGCTCCCCAAGTGACCCCGCGATCCTGGCTCTACGTGCCCGGCCACCGCGCCGACCGGGTCGCGAAGGCCCTCGCCGCCGGCGCCGACGCGGTGGTCGTCGACCTTGAGGACGCGGTGCCGCCGGACCAGAAGGAGACCGCCCGGGCAACCGCGCTGCGGCTGGCCTCCCAGGGCCCCCACGAGCGACCCCTGTGGGTACGCGTGAACGACCCGACCGGCCCGTGGGGCGAGGACGACATCGACGCGCTGGCCGGGTTGGAGCTGACCGGATTGCGGGTGCCCCGGTGCGAAGACCCGGCCGTGATCCGCGACGTCGCCACCCGCGCCGGGCTGCCACTGCAACTGCTCCTGGAAAGCGCTGCCGGGCTGGCCCGGGCGGCCGAGTTGGCCACCGCGCATCCACTGGTCGCCGGGCTCGGGCTGGGCGAGGCCGACCTGTCGGCCGACCTCCGGGTGACCGGCGACGACGGGCTGGCCTGGGCGCGCGGCTGGGTGGTGGTCGCGGCCCGCGCCGCAGGCCTCCCCTCACCCGTGCAGAGTGTCTACACCGACGTCGCCGACCTCGACGGCCTGCGCGTCAGCACCGAGCGGGCCAGGGCCAACGGCTTCGTCGGCCGGTCCGTGGTGCACCCCCGACAGATCCCGGTCGTGCACGAGGTCTTCACGCCGACAGCCGCCGAGGTGGCGGCCGCGCGGGCCGTCCTTGCCGCAGCGGCACGCGCACAGGAGGCCGGCGAGGTGGCCGTGCTCGACGCCGACGGCCGGTTCGTCGATCCCGCTGTGGTGCGCCGGGCCCGACTCGTTCACGACCTGACCGAACCGTCCGACCCACCATCCGGAGGAACGAGTTGACCACCGAGCCGCAGGCCCGCCCGGCACGCACGACCGACGACGCCCTACTCGCCGCGGTGACCGCGGGGGTACGGCTCGTCGAGCTGGGGCACCCGCATTTCACGGGCATGCCGTGCTCGCCGAACCATCCCGGTTTCCGAATGAGCCTGATCCGCCGCCACGGCGACATGGTCCGCCCGGACGGTGGCTCGGCGGCCAACGAGATGATCGTGACCGGGGGGCACGTGGGCACCCACGTCGACGCGCTCTCGCACGTCAGCCACGACGGCAGGCTGCACGGCGGCGTGGACGCCGCGGCGGCGCAGACCGGTGGCCGGTTCAGCGCGCTCGGCGCCGAGCACACGCCCGCGCTGCTCACCCGGGGTGTGCTCCTCGACGTGGCCGCCGTCCACGGGGTGGACGTGCTACCCGCCGGCTACGGCGTGACCGCGGCCGACCTGGCCGCCGCCGCCGAACGGGCCGGTGTCGAGCCGGGGCCCGGCGACGTCGCGCTGGTGCGCACCGGCTGGGCGCGGCACTTCGACGACGCGACGACCTATCTCGGACAGGCCGCCGGCGTACCGGGCGCCACCACCGACGCCGCCGAGTGGCTGGCCGCGCGTCAGGTGGTCGCCACGGGCTCGGACACCACGGCGTACGAGCAGATCCGTCCGGGCAACGGCCACAGCGTGCTGCCCGTGCACCGAGTACTGCTGGTCGATGCCGGCGTCTACATCATCGAGCACCTCAACCTGGAGCACGCGGCCGCCGAAGGGCTGACAGCGTTCGTCTTCGCGATGGCGCCGTTGCGCATCGTCGGCGGCACCGGCTCGCCGATCCGACCGTTCGCGGCGGTGGCGGCATGAGCACGCCGACCATCGTCCAGCGGCTCGCAGCGGTGGCCGACGACGTACGGCGCGATGGGCTTCCCGGCGACCTGCGGCAGGACGTGGCCCGCAGGGTCCTCGACCTGATCGGCAACAGCCTCGCCGCCACCGGGCTGCCGCCCGCACGGGCGGTCACCGCGTACGTCCGGGCGGCTGGCGGCACGCCGGAGGCCGTCGCCATCGGCACCGGGCTGCGTGTCCCGGCCGCGAACGCGGCGCTGGTCAACGGCACGCTGGCGCACTCGCTCGACTTCGACGACACCCACCTGCCATCGGTTCTGCACCCCTCCTCGCCGGTGGTGCCGGCGGCGTTGGCGGTGGCCGAGGCGCGCGGCGCGTCCGGCGCCGCGCTGCTCGACGCGGCCGGAATGGGCATCGAGGTCGCCGTGCGGCTCGGCATGGGCGGTTACGACCGCGCGCTCGGAAATTCCGAGTTCTTCGAGCGCGGGCAACACGCGACTTCGATCTGCGGCGCGGTCGGGGCAGCCGTGGCCGCCGCGATGGTCGGTGGCGCCGACGCCGAGGGCATCGCGCACGCGGCCGGGATCGCCGCGAGCATGGGTGCCGGCCTGCTGGAGGCCAACCGGACCGGCGGCACCGTGAAGCGGGTGCACTGCGGCTGGGCGGCGCACTCCGGCGTGGTCGCCGCAGAGTTGGCCCGGCACGGGCTCACCGGCCCGCCGACCGTGGTCGAAGGGCGGTTCGGTTTCCTGCACGCGTTCTGCGGCGAGCGGGCCGACGTCGACGCGGTGGTGGACCGGCTCGGCACGCACTGGGAGCTGCCGGGCATCTTCTTCAAGCCGTACCCGTGCAACCACTTCACGCACGCGGGCATCGACGCGGCGCTGGCCCTGCGCGAGCGCGGCGTCGACCCGGCCACGATCGAGTCGATCGAGTTGGGCGTCCCGTCGCCGGTGCTGCGCACGATCGCCCAGCCGCCGGAGGACAAGGCGCGGCCGGAGTCCGGCTACCACGCGGCGTTCAGCGGCCCCTACACGGTGGCGGCCGCGCTGCTCGGCGGCGGCGGCCTGGGCCTGGGCCACGAGGACTTCACGGACGCTGCGGCAGCGGACGAGACGCGGTTGGCGCTGGCGGCGAAGGTGCGCTGCGTGGCGGACGCCCGCTGCGACGAGATCTTCCCGAACCAGTTCCCTGCGGTGCTGCGGGTGGTGCTGCACGACGACACCCGGCACGAGGTACGGGTCGACGTCAACCGGGGTGGACCGGGCAACCCGCTCAGCTCGGCCGAGCTGGCCGCCAAGTTCGCGCTCAACGCCGCGCTGGTGCCCGACCGCGAGGACATCGCCGCGGCCGTGCTGGACCTGGCCGCCGCGCCCGACGTGGCCGGTCTGATGGCCCGGGTGCGGGAATGATCGAGCGGCTGGCCGCGACCGCCGCCGGCACCGAGTGGGTGTCGGCACCCGCCCGCGTCCAGGACCGGGTGGTCGACCTGGTCACGGACACGATCGCGGTCGCCGCGCTGGGCAGCGGGCGGGCCGAGCTACGCGCGCTGGCCGCCGGGTCCGGCGGTTCGGGTGAGTCGACAGTGGTGGGCTCGTCACGCGGCTGGCCAGCCGCGGAGGCTCAGTTCCTCAATGGCAGCGCGATCGCTGCGGATCAGCTCCAGGACGGCCATCGGCCGGCCCGTGGCCATCCGGCATCGCACGTGGTCCCGGCCGTGCTGGCGCTCGCCGAGGACCGGGACCTACCGGGTGTGGAACTGCTGTCGGCGGTGCTGGCCGGTTACGAGGTCGGTGTCCGGGTCGGCCGGGCGATGGGGGGCACGCCGGACGGCGTGCACGACATCGGCACCTGGGGTCAGGTCGGCGCGGCCGCCGGGGTGGCCCGGCTGCTGGCGCCCGGCGATGCGGCCGCCATGCGCCGCGCCATCGAGCTGGCCGGCTCGGCTGTGCTGCTCAGTGACGCGGCGACCATTTTCGCCGGGCGTGCCGGCGGGCACGCGTTCCTGGGCGCGTCGGTGCAGCTGGGCGCGAGCCTGGGCGCGGCCGCCGTGGCTGGTCTGGAACCGCTGCCCGGCGCACTGGATCGGCATTTCGCGACGGTCGCCGCCCGTGACTGGTCGGGTATCGGGCAGGACCATGGCCACGAGGTGCTGCGTGGCTACACCAAGGCGCACCCCACCTGCGCCCACCTGCACGGCGTGAACGACGCGGTGGCGGACATCGTCTCCGTGACCGGCCCGTTGTCGGATGTGGAACGCGTCGAGGTGCGCACGTTCGCGCACGCGGCCCGGTTCGACGCGGTCGCCGACAGTGAGCTGGCCGCCCGGTTCAGCGTGCCCACCTCGGTCGCGGTCGCGCTGCTCACCGGCACACTCGACGAGACCACGCTGACCGCGGAGACGGTCTGCTCGGCGACGGTCCGCGACTTGGCCGCGCGGGTCGAGGTGCGGCACGACAGTGAGCTGGACGCCGGCTATCCGGCCGGCCGCCCCGCCCGGGTGCGGGTCCTCCGCGCCGACGGCAGCGTGCTGACCGGCGCGGCGGACCTGCCACGCGGCGACGGTCCACGGGCCTTCGACCGGGACGCGTTGCGCACGAAGGCCCGGCGGCTGCTCGACCACCGCTTTCCCGGGCATGCCGACGGGGTGCTCGCCCTGATCGACGGACTGGCGGCCGGCGGCACCGCCCGCTCGCTCGGCGCCGCGCTACGGGCGGCGGCCGCGTGATCGTCACCCGACGCGACGGCGCGCTGCGCCTCGTCGAGCAGGTCGAACACGGACGGGTCGCTGGCGAGTTGGCGGCCGTGTGGGGCAACGACCGGTTCGAGACGCCGACGCCCGGTTCGCCGGTGCGCACCGCGGCCACACGGCACGACGAGGGCTGGCGGGCCTGGGACGCCCGGGTGCTCTTCCACGAGCTGGAACGCCGGCCGCTGCACTTCCTGGAGATCGACGCCACCGAACACGTGCGGCTCTACCGCCAGGGCGTCGAGCGGGTGGCGCTCGGCGACGTGTACGCGGGCGTGCTGGTCGGCATGCACTGGACCGGCCTCTACCGGGGTCGGTGGTCGGCCCCGGACGCCCGAGGCAGGCTGAATCTCGGCCCCGAGGGCCGGGCGGCGCAGGACGCGGCGGTCGACGCCGAGGAGCGGCGGTGGGTGACGGCGAAACGGCTGGCCTGGGCGGCGGCCGAGCCCCGGGCCGCATTCGAGACCAGGCTGTGGCACAACTACGAACTGCTTCAGCTCTGGGACCTCCTCTCGCTGTACCTGTGCGTGATGCCGCCACAGCCGGCGGCCGTGCCCGGACCGGCGCGGCCCTGGGGTCCGCAACTGGCCGACCTGGAGCATTCGGCCCAGGACGTGCTGCTGCCGCCCGTGCGCACGCACCCGTTCGGCTCGGTCGAGCGGATCACCGTCGGTGTCCGTAGACCGGGCGTGCTCTGGCTCGACCCGTACCCGTTCACCCGGCCCGGCGTCACCGTCGACGTGCTCAGCGCGGTCGTGCCGGACCGGACCTACAGCCATGCGGAACTCGCCGCACGAGTCGGACGGACGCCGGCCACCGTGATGACCTGGCACCTCGCGCCGTGGACTCGCTGATGGACCTCGCCACGGCCCGCGCCGCCGCACACGCCTTCGTGCTCGGCGAGGCCGGCTTCGCCCAGCTGACCACCATCGACTCCGACGGCTTTCCGGTGAGTCGCACGATGACCGCGTTCCTCGAACCGGACTGGTCGGTCAGCCTGGTGCAGCGGGCCGGCCACCGGCGGCTCGAGCAGTGGCGACGCGATCCGCACACGCTGGTCACCTGGGTCGGCACTCCCGCGCCGGGCGCCACCAACGAGCGGCCGCATGTCTTCGACATCGGCCTGCTTCCGCCCCGGATGGTGTCCATCCGCGGGACGGCGTCGGTCATGCCGCCGAATTGGACGATCGCTGTGTACCGGCGTGAGGTTGCTCGGCAGCGGGCGTCCGGCTTCACCAAGGCGCCCTTGCGCTCGGATGACGAGGTGACCGCCGAGTTGGCCGGGGTGCGGATCGAGCCGGCGCGAGTGCGACTTGAAGGGTTCGGCGTGGGCGCCGAATCCCATCTGTGGACCGTCAGAAAGGCAACCACATGATCAAAACCATTCTGGGTTACGAGATCGAGGAGGGCGTCAGCCCCGAGGAGTACGAGTGCTGGCTCTTCGACGTGCACGCGCCGGACCTCCTGACCAACCCCTACCTCGACCGGATCGTCTTCAACAAGGTGCTGCGCCCGGTGCGGCAGGCCTCCGGCGGCACGGCGTCCGTGCCGGAGGGTTACACGTTCTACCGGATCGCCGAGATGCACTACGCCGACGAGGAGGCGTACGCGAACTACCTGCGCTGGTTCGAGGAGCACCCGCTGCCGGCCGAACGCGGCCCGGCCGGCCGCACGAAGTTCAAGTTCTACCTGGTCACCGACAGCACTGAGGTGAACCGGGAATGAGTGTCGTCGCGCTGCTCGCCGGGTTCGCCGCGCTCTCACCACCGGAGGGGTCCCTGGCCAGGTGGGCGGCCCGGATCGGCACACCGGACGGGGAGTTCCCACTGATCGGCGCCGGCACCCGGGCGGAGACCTACGTCGCTCTGCAGTGGAATGGCGAACGGTGCGCGTCGCTCGGCCCGGAGGTCGCGCCGACGCTCGTCGGTCTCGCGGTCGGCGCGGCCCGGCGCCGGTCGGCGGCCCAGCTGTCGGCGGCCGTCGACGCCGGGCTGGCCGCCGCCGCCGAGGTGTCGACGCCCATGGTGCCGGTGAGTACCGGTGTGCTGGCCGCCACCGTGTGCGCGGCGCGACTGGCCGAGGTGCCGGAGAACGAACTGCCGGCGCTGCTGGACCTCGCGGCGAGCCTGATGGTGATCGGCCCGCCCGGTGTCGCGCCCGGGCACGACCCGGCCGCCGCCTGGCTCGCGATGCGGGCCTGGGATTCCGGCATCACCGGCATGCCCGGCGGGCTGGCCCACACCCTGTCAGTGGTGTCCAACGGACTTCCCGACCGTGCTGCGGCCGACCTGGATGTCTTCGACCTCGTGGAGGCGCTGCGATGATCGTGCTCAACGTGGCGCGGCCGGTCGGCGAGGCGGACCCGGTCGAGCTGGCCGGCGCCGCGCTCGCAGCCGGGCTCGACGGTGTCGCCCTGGCCGACAGCCCACGGCTGTTTCCCGACTGCCTGGTGGAGACCGAACGGGTGCTCAGCGCCACCCCGGCACGGCTCGCCGGGCCGTGCGTGCTCAGCCTCGGGCTGCGGCACCCGGCAACGGTGGCCGGCGCCGTGCGCACCCTGGAGGCGCACCATCCCGGCCGGGTGCTCACCGTGGTCGGGCGGGGCGAGAGTTCGGTACGCAACGAAGGGCTGACACCACCGTCTCTGCGTGCGTATGAAGCGGCACTCGACGTGCTGCGCGAACTCGTGCCGGCGTCGGCGCTGCTGCTGGGCGCCGCGTCCGGACCCCGCACCATCGCGGCCACCGCCGCCCGGCTCGGCGGCGTACTGATCGACGCTGGGGCGGACCCCACGATCGTCGGCAAGGCGGTGGCGTTGGCCCGCTCAACGCGGGCAGATGTGCCGGTCTGGATGTTCGTCCGCGCGGTAGTGACCGACGACGAAACGGACGCCGACGCTGCCGCTGCGCCCGTGCTCGGGTCGTGCGCGGCCCGGCTGGTGCAGGCGCCGGACTGGTTCGACGTGCCGGCCACGCTGCGCTCCGGCGTCGCCGCCGTGGCCGAGGCGCACGACTACCGGCGGCACGGCACGGCCGATGCCCGCGGCGCCGGCGACGTACCCGCCGAAGCCGACCGGTTCGTGCGTGAACGCTTCGTGGTGACCGGAGACCGGCGCGCGGTCACGGAACGGTTCGCCGCGTTCAGCGCTGCCGGCGTCGACGGCGTGGTGCTGGCCGGCGCTGTCGGTGGGGTCCTGGACCGGCTCGACGAGCTGGGCCGGGCGGTCCGCGATGGCCTGACGAAAGGCTGATGATGCAAGGAATCGACACCACCCGGATCGCCGCCTTCGCACACGACACCAGCCTCGGGGACCCGCCCGAGGAGATCCTCACCTTCACCCGCGCGCTGCTGCTCGACACCCTGGGCGCAATGCTGGGTGGCCTTCGGTATCCGGCCGTCCGGGCGCTGGCCGAGTCACTACGCCCGTCGGCCACCACCGACCTACCGTTCGGCCGACTACTCACCCTCGGTACGGCTGCCACCTGGCTGGACGCGGATTCCGGTGGGTCCTTCCATCCGCAGGGACACCGGCTACCACCGGTGCCGACGGCGCATCCGGCACCGCACTCGCTGCCCGTGCTGCTGCACGCCGCGGCCCACGGCGTCGACGACCGGCGGCTCGTCGAGATCTTCCTGATCGCCAACGAGATCGGCATGCGTTTCGGCGTCGGCACCACCCTTCGGCCCGGGTTGCACCCCCACGGCATCCACGGCCCGATCGCCGCAGCGGTTGCCACCGCTCTGTTGGATGGCCTTCCCCCTGCCACCACCGCCACTGCCATCGAGCTGGCCGGCGCGGTGCCGATGGCCGCGACCCTCGCCGTCCCGATGCGCGGCGGTACCGTCCGGAACCTGTGGACCGGCCTGGGCGCCTACTACGGCGCCTCCGCCGCCCGTCGCGCCGCCGATGGCGCCACCGGGTCGGAGGCCCTGCTCCGCGAACTGCTCGACGGCCTGGTCTGCACGGATCTGTCCGCCGCGGAGCTGACCACGGGGTTGGGCACCCGCTGGCGGTTGACCGACAGCTATCTCAAGCCGTACGCCTGCGCACGCTGGGTGCACCCCGCGCTGGACGCGTTCCGCGCCGCCGTCGCGGGCGTGGCCGACCCGGTGCGTGAGCGCGGGGGCCTGGCCGCGATCGAAGTCGACACCTTCGCCTTCGCCGCGTCGCTGTCCACCGTCGACGTCTCCTCGGATCTGCAGGCGCGGTTCTCGGTGCCGGTCAGCTTGGCCACCCTGGCCCTCGACGGCGAACTGGCCGCAGCGGGTTTCCTGCCCGACCGGCTGGCCCGCCCCGAGGTTGGCGCGCTGGCAGCTCTGGTCCGGCTGCGCGAGGAGCCGCTGTTCACCGCCGCCCTCCCGCACGAGCGGCCGACGAGGGTCACGGTCCACTGGCGGGACGGTTCCACGGCGTCGGCCACGGTTCGCAACGCCCGCGGCAACCCGGACGACCCGCTGACCGCCGACGAGGTGGCCGCCAAGTTCCGGCGCAACGTCGAGGACGTACTCGACCCGACGACCGCCGACGCGGTGGTGGCCGGGCTCCTCGATGGTGCTGGCGGCGACACCATGGCACGCGCGGCTGCCGAGGTGATCGGCCGGTTCTGCCCGTAGGGCCCGCCCGTCGGCGCTCGTCAACTCTCGGAGCGGCGCTCCGCCACGGCGGCGTCGAACCAGTCCCGCAGGTCCTCCGCGGCCGGCGGGGTGCGCGGGTCCACCGGGTCAGGGTTGCGCAGGTGGTAGACCTTCCCCATGAGCGGCCTCAGCGAGCTGATCGGCTCAAGGTCATGACCACGCCCGGCCAGCACCGGCTGACCCGCGTACACGTATCCCCGGGTTTCCCCGTGCCCCACCTGCCAGCTCAGCTCGGGTACGGCGTGGCGGACGCACTCCGCGGCGTAGAACGCGACCGCGTCGATCAGCGCGAGGGACTCGTCCGACCAGATGTGCGGGGCGAGGAGCGCACTCCGCCCGTACCACATCGGCAGGACGGCGTCCGTCGGGCGTTGGAAGACGCTCCCGTTTTCGAGGATCACCTTCTCCCGGGGAGCATCGGCGGGGCGCAACTCGAGGCGGCCGATGGCCCAGCCCCAGATCGGGGCCAGGCTGTCGCGGGAATGGTCGAGCCGTTGCGGTCTGCCGGTGCGGGCGGCCTGGTCGTGCAGCCAGGCGAGCCGTTCGTCTCCGGCGGCCAGGTAGCGCCCCAGGAAGTCCTCGTCGGACTCGGCCGTGGTGCTGAGGACCATCCCGGCAGGTGTCCGGTCGTCCTCGTCCGACAAGATCATGTCGAGGACCTCGCCGAGCGGCGCGCCGGTGACATCGCCCTCCTGGACGACGAACCGACCGCCGGTCGCCTGCGCCACCTCCTGCAGCACCTCGACGACCCGCGTCACCTCGGCCCGAAATCCGGCGGCCGGCAGCAGGGGGAAGGCGTCCCAGATCGAGACGACCAGCTCGCTGACTCCCGTCTTGCCGGGGTGCACGAACCACTGCGTGCCGAGCCGCTCCCCCTCCCAGACCAACTCGGCGTACTCCCCGCCGGCGACATCCTCGTGGAGATCCGGATCGTCACCGAAGACCCTGCTGAGCAGGGCGACCGTGGTCGCCCTGCTCAGCTCGGCCCCGGACGGGATGACACCCATTTCCAGGCTCACTGCAACTGTGCCCCGCTCGGTGCGTAGGAAGCACTCGGAAAGAAGTGCCAATGTACTTGTCGAGTTTCTCGGTGACGCCCCGTTCGACACCACGTTCAGCCTCGTCAACCGAGGCGCCGTCTGACTCGCGCGTGAGCGGGACGTCGGCTACGTCGAATCGTGGAGTGCTGCCGGTACACGGTTCGTTGCAGCCTGTTCCGGTACGTTCGATCCGTTCACCCTCGGGCAGCCGCTGAGGCCATGGCAACAGCGCCGAGGCGAGCCGGAGCGTGTGGCCGACTGGCCGAGAAGGCCGGCAGATGATGGGGATTCGATCGGAAGTGGGTGTTGATGACGCGGCCGACACTGTTCCTGACGGTCGGGCTCCCGTGCACCGGTAAGACCACTGCCGCTTGGCGTATCGAAATCGAGTGGAAGGCGCTTCGTCTGACGAAGGACGAATGGGTGAAAGCTCTCTACGGGCACGAGAATCCGCCATCGGCTCAGGACGTGATCGAAGGACGACTCATCGAGATCGGGCTGCGCGCCCTCGAACTCGGCAACAACGTTGTGATCGACTTCGGTCTCTGGAGTCGGGACGAACGCTCCGCCCTGCGGCAGGCAGCAGCAGACCTCGGCGCGCTCGTGGAGATGCGCTACTTCGCGCTCACCCCAGCCGAGCAGCGCAGACGACTCGACCGGCGGCAAGCCGAAGCGCCGCACACGACGTGGCCGATGTCCGACGAGGAACTCGCCGAGTGGGCCGCCACCATCGACATCCCGACGCCAGGCGAACTCGACGGCAGCGAACCCGTCGATGAGCCACCGGCTGGTTTCGCGACCTGGAACGAGTGGCGCGCACGCCGCTGGCCGCCGGCGGTCTCCTGACGCCGGGCCGCCAGGAGCCGGTTTCCCGGCCGGTCGTTCGGGTACCGCCGCTGGTCAGGACAGAGGAAGGAACACATATGACCGAGCGGGACGAGCGACTCGATGGGGAGCAGACCGGGGTGCCGCAGGACGAGGGGGCCCGCAGCACCCGGGCGGCGCAGGACGCCCACGGCGGCAGCATGGCGCCGGGGCTGGTCGACGACACGGGCCACCCGGTGGCGCAGGCCCCGGCCGACCAGTTGGCCGACAGCGAAAACGAGGCCTGAGGCACGAGCGGCGGGCTGGTCGGGAGCGGTCCGGGCCAGCCCGTCGGTCGCTTGAGCGCGATGTGAGAGTTCGATGGTGTCCCGTCTCACCCCGATCTCGTTCGCCAGGTCGCCACAGCCCGCCGGTACTCTTGATCGAGTACGGACTGTACCCATATGTCCACCAGCCGAGGGGTGACCATGCACGATCACGCGTCCGGCCACATCGACCTCGCTCGCCTGCGGGACGTGCTCGACGGACCGTGGGCAAAGGTGCGCAACGCGCACCGGGAGCACCTCGACGAGCGTTTCCTTCCGGTGTACGGCGAGACCGGTGACCAGGCACGTGAGCGGATCTCCCGGCTGCTGACCGAACTCCCCGTCGAACTGGGGATCGCGTCGGCCTTTCCCACCGAGTACGGCGGCAGCGCCGACGTCGGCGGCTCGATCATCGCCAGCGAGATGCTGGCGCAGGTCGACCTCTCGCTGATGGTCAAGGCGGGCGTGCAGTGGGGCCTGTTCGGTGGCGCAGTGCAAGCCCTCGGCACCCAGCGCCACCACGACACCTACCTGCGGGACATCATCTCGGGCACCATTTTCGGCTGCTTCGCGATGACCGAGACCGGCCACGGGTCCGACGTCCAGCAACTGCGCACCACCTGCACGTACGACCCGCAGACGCAGACCTTCGACCTGCACACCCCACACGAGGCGGCCCGCAAGGACTACATCGGCAACGCCGCCCGGGACGGACGCATGGCGGTCGTCTTCGCGCAGCTGATCACGAACGGTCAGCGGCACGGCGTACACGCGTGGTTGGTGCCGATCCGCGACGCACAGGGCAAGCCGCTGCCCGGCGTGACCATCGGCGACGCTGGGCCCAAGGCCGGCCTGCTCGGCGTGGACAACGGGCGGCTCAGCTTCGACCACGTGCAGGTGCCCCGCGACATGCTGCTGGACCGTTACGGTCAGGTCGCCGAGGACGGCACGTACTCCAGCCCGATCGAGAACGACTCCCGGCGCTTCTTCACGATGCTCGGCACCCTGGTCCGTGGTCGGGTGAGCGTGGGCGGCGCCGCGTCGGCGGCCACCAAGTCCGCGCTGACCATCGCAGTGCGCTACGGCGACATCCGGCGCCAGTTCGACACTCCCGGCGCCGACCGGGAGGTGCTGATCAACGACTACCTGGCCCACCAGCGCAAGCTGCTGCCGGCCCTGGCCACCACGTACGCGCTGCACTTCGCCCAGACCGAGCTGGTCGCTGCGCTGAATGAGGTGCAGGGCGGCGACGGGCCGGTCGACGAGCACCGGCAGAGGGAGCTGGAGTCCCGAGCCGCCGGTCTCAAGGCCGCGCAGACCTGGCACGCGACCCGCACCATCCAGATGTGCCGCGAGGCGTGCGGCGGCGCCGGCTACCTGGCGGAGAACCGGCTACCCAGTCTCAAGGCCGACACCGACGTCTTCACCACGTTCGAGGGCGACAACACGGTGCTGCTGCAGCTGGTGGCCAAGGGGTTGCTCACCGGCTACCGCGACGAGTTCGGCTCGTTGGACGGCTGGGGGCGCGCCTCCTTCGTCGCTGAGCAGGTCCGCGAGATGGTGCTCGAGCGCACCGCCGCACGGTCGCTCATCGAACGGCTGATCAGCGCGGTGCCCGGCCGCGACGAGGAGGTCGCCGTCACCGACCGCGGCTGGCAGCTGAAGGCCTTCGAGGACCGTGAGCGGCACCTCCTCGAGGGCGCTGTCCGCCGCCTTCGCGGCGGCGCGGCCACCAAGAAGGACCGCCCCTTCGACATCTTCAACGACGTCCAGGACCACGTCCTGGCCGTTGCCGCCGCGCACATCGACCGGGTCACCCTGGAGGCGTTCGTTGCCGGCATCGAGAACACCGCCGACCCGGCGGTCCAGGCGCTCCTCTCCCGCGTCTGTGACCTGTACGCGCTCAGCGTCATCGAGGCGAACAAGGGGTGGTTCCTGGAGCACGGCCGGCTCACGCCGGCCCGCTCGAAGGCGATCACCGGCGTGGTGAACGGATTGCTCAAAGAGCTGCGCCCGCACATGCGAACGCTCGTGGACGGCTTCGCCATCCCGGACACGTGGCTGCACTGCGCCATCCTGCGCGAGGAGCCCCGCAGGCAGGAAACGATGTCCGCCCATGACGCCACCAGTGGTACGCAGGCAGTCCCGGTGTAGGCAGGCAGACTCGCTGACCGACAGGGCTCATTCAGAGGGAGCGGGTTTCCTCAAGGATGACCCGGCCACCGACCTCGACGGTGCCGTTCGGACCGGGTCGGGTCAGGATCTGAGATCCCTTGCCCTGGATGATGTCCAGCGCCCGCTGCAGTTCCGCGGTGAGCACGATCGCGGACGCGCCGGTGGCTTCATCCTCGGCGATGGCGTCGCCCCGGCGGGGAAATCCTCTGGTACGCACCCGACCGGCGGCCCGGTCTTGCCACGCCCACGCGTACAGCCACCCGTCACCTGGCGGCGGGCACGGCAATGCGTCGACCTCCTCGGCTGAGGCGTACTGCTGCATGCGCCTGTCGGGCACCCACTGCGAGCGACCACTGATCCAGGTGAACTCGCCGTCCTGCCAGGTTGGCACCGATCCCGCTGGCGGGTGTAGGAGTTCCGGCCTGGCTCCGAGCCGACTCAGCAACCAGGAGGTGCCCACCAACGGATGACCGGCAAACGGCAGCCGCACGCTCGGCGTGTGGATATCGACGGTTCCTGTGCCGGCATCATCGACGAAGACGGTTTCGCTGAAGCCCAGTCGCGCCGCCACGGCATGGCGGTCCTGCCCAGCGGCCACGGCATGGCCGTCAAGAACAACGCCCAGCTGGTTTCCGTACGTGCCGCCGGGACCGCAGAACACACGAAGTACATGCAGATCTGTCACGAGCGATGCTAACCACACCAAGTCTGCTGGGCGGACACCGTGCGACTCATCGGCGCGTTCGGCATCCCCGCTCCCTGTTACTCCGCGTGCCACGCGGATCGCGGCTGCCGGTGATCTGAGCCGCAGCCACGTAGCGACAGGCTCAGCGCTGGGAGGTCGCGCCAGACCGTTCGCGCGCATCACCCCAGGTCAAAGCGTTCCGCGAACGTGCGATACACCGGTGTTTCCGGCAGGTTGTCGCGGATGGCAAACACCACGTGGTCGAAGCGATCGACCTCCCGCAGCGCATGGGCGAAGGCGTCGGCGACCGTAGCGGGATCGTTGCGGAACACGCCGCATCCCCACGCGCCCAACACCAACGTCCGATGTCCGTGCGCGGCCGCGACCTCCAGCACTCGGCGAGCACGCCGGGTCAGCACCGCCGGTACGTCCGCAACGTGTTCGGGCTGGTTGCGGAGGATCGCGCCCAGGTTAGGCGCCGCTGCGGTCAAGAACGACGTCGTGTGTGGCCGGTCGAGCAGATTGCCCCTGTCGTCCCGGAAGACCGGCACGTCCGGGGAGAAGATGACGCGGTCGCTGTAGCGCAGGTCCCGCTGTTCGCGGTGGAACGCATAGAACTCCCGGGCAGCAAGGAGACATGGGTACAGCGCCGAGGAGCGGGCGATGCTCTCCTCCTGCGCCTTCGCTCCGCCCAGGAACCCACCACCCGGATTCTTCGCCGAGGCGAACACCAGACAGGCCGCTCCGGGCGCCAACCGACGAGCTGCCTGCAACGTCGACTCGTACGTCACCTCCACCCTGCCTGCACCGGGCTCCGCGTTTCCCACCGCGGGCACCTCGTCCGGCAGGTAGAGACGAGTGCCGGCGACTGCAGCACGTACCATCTCGCCGATGCCGACCTCGTCGCCGGCACCATTGCGATAGCGACCCGAGTCAGCGATTGCAACCGTCTGCCGGGCAATCTCGCGCAGACGACCGCTCACCCGGCGCACTCGTCTGCGCTACGACCCTTGTTCTCCACGAGGAGCAAGCTAGGCAGTCCCGCCCCAACCGGCAACCGGGTTAGTGATGTCCGTCAGCTGAGAAGATTTCCGGACCTCTGTGACCGCATCGGCGAGGGCTTCCACTCCGTCGGCGATGGCGCGTTCGGTGAGGGTGGCGTAGCCGAAGAGAAGCCCGCCGGGTCCGGTGGGGCTCAGTCGGTACCGGGAGACGCCTTGCACCACCAGTCCGCGCCGGGCGGCGGCAGCGACGACCGGGGCCTCGTCGAGGTCGTGCGGGAGCCAGGTGACGACGTGTTGGCCCGCCGCGACACCGACCGGTTCCAGTTCGGGCAGCCGTGCGCGCAGCGCGGCCAGGAGTGCGTCGCGGCGGCGGCGGTAGACCGGGCGCATGCGCCGTAGGTGCCGGTCGAACTCGCCGCGGGTGAGGAAGTCGGCGAAGGTCAGTTGGTCGATGACGGGAGAACCGCGGTCGGCCCGTACCTTGGCCGCCGTGATGTCGTCGACCAGGTGTGACGGCGCAAGAAGCCACCCGAGGCGCAGCCCTGGTGCCAGGGTTTTGCTTGCCGTGCCGCAGTAGACGACGGTGTCGGGTGCCAGCCCCTGCATGGCGCCGACGGGTGAACGGTCGTAGCGATACTCCGCGTCGTAGTCGTCCTCGATCACCACGGCGCCGCGACGCTGCGCCCACCCGATGACCCGGGCCCGTGCGCTGGCCGACAGGACGCCGCCGGTGGGCCACTGGTGCGAGGGCGTCAGCACGACGGCGTCCGCGTCGGTCTGTTCGAGCTTCTCGACGAGAATGCCGTCCGGCCCGACCGGGACGCCGATCACGTCCAGGCCGACGGAGGCCGCGACGAGGCGGGCGTCGTCGTCAGCGGATGGGTCCTCGACGGCCACCCTGCGCGCGCCGCGCGCCGCGAGCACCTGGAGTATCAGCGCGATGCCTTGGCCGTAGCCACTGCAGATCACGACATTCTCCGGGCGGGCCGATGTGCCGCGGACACGGTTGAGGTAGTCGCTCAGGGCTGTGTGCAGTTCGGGTACGCCACGCCCGTCGAGGTAGGCGAAGCGTTCGTTCGGCGTGGTGGTGAGGATGGTTCGCACCGAACGCAGCCAGGCGGCCCGGGGGAACGACGACACGTCGGTGCGGCCGTACCCGAAGTCGATCCCGGCCGCCGGCCGATCCCCGCCGCGCCGACTCGCCGACGGTGGTACCGGATCGACGGCGACCTGGGTGTAACCACCCGCCCGACTGGTGAGGTAGCCCTCGGCGACGAGTTGCTGGTAGGCCTCGACCACGACGCCGCGTGAGACTCCCAGATCGGCCGCGATGGTGCGGGTGGGCGGCAGGGACGTCCCGAGACGCAACCGGCCAGCCCGGATGCTGCCCCGGATCGAGGCGGCGATCTGCCGGTGCAGCGGTTCGCCCACAGACCGGTCGACATCGATGAGCAGGTCCTCCGCAGTGCTCGAATTGGTCCTGGTTCGACCCATGAAATCGGACCTTACCGGGTGTACCGATTTCCATCAGGCTCGGACGTATGACGACAACGACCAGCCCTCGCTTCGACGGCCGCCTCCTCACCCCGGGCAACCCGGGGTACGACGCGGCCCGCACCGTCTGGAACGCCATGATTGACCGCCGCCCGCGGATGATCGTGCAGGCCGCGAGCGTCACCGACGTGGTGACCGCGGTGCGCCTGGCCCGCGAACTCGATCTGGAGATCGGGGTACGCTGCGGCGGGCACAACGTGGCCGGCCTCGCCGTCCCGGCGAACGGCCTGATGATCGATCTGACCCCGTTGAACGGCGTTCGGGTCGACCCGATCCGACGACGCGCCCGGGTCCAGGGCGGCGCGCTGCTCGGCGCACTCGACCGGGCGTCGCAGCCATACGGCCTCGCCACGACCGCCGGTAACGTCTCGCACACCGGGGTCGGCGGCCTGGCCCTCGGCGGCGGCATGGGCTGGCTCGCCCGCCAACACGGGTTGGCCTGCGACAACGTCGTCTCCTACACGATGGTCACCGCGGACGGGGAAGTGGTGACCGCGAGCCGAACCGAGAACCCCGACCTCTACTGGGGTCTGCGCGGCGGGGGCGGCAACTTCGGCATCGTCACCGACTTCGACTTCCAACTGCACCACATCGGAACGCAGACCCTGGTCGCCGAGTTCGACTTCCGCGCCGAGGACGCCGTACCGGTGCTCGAAGGCTGGCGCGACCTCAACGCCGTCGCGCCGCGGCAGGCGACCTTCACCGCCGATGTCCACAGCACGGCCAGGGGCCCTGTCGCCACCGTCGGCTTCGTGTGGGTCGGCCAGCCGGCACAGGGTCACCGGTTGCTGCCGGCGATGCGCGCGCTCGGGCGCCCGGGCGCGGAGCGGGTCACCACCCCGTCATACCTGGAACTTCAGCAACGCGACGACACCGTCGGCGGCCACGCCTACCGCCGGTACTCCAGTGCGCACTACCTGCGGCAGTTCCCCGCCGCCGCGATCGAGGCGTTCCTGCTGCGCGGCGAGTCGGACCTGCACACCGGCGCCCACCTCGCCGACGTCGGCCTGCAGGCGCACGGCGGCGCCATCGCCGACGTCGTGGACGCCGACGCCGCGTTCAGCCACCGCGGCACCATGTTCGAGTTCGGTGCCAGCTCCCGCTGGACCGAGCCATCCGAAGACGACGTTCGGATGGCAGCGGCTCGCAGTGCCGGAGCCGCGCTCGACCCGTACGCCGACGGCGTCTACGTCAACTCGCTCGCCGCCGACGAGGGGCAACGCGGGGTACGCCGCGCGTACCCGGCCGCCAAGCTCGCCAGGCTCACCGCACTCAAGACGATCTGGGACCCGCACAACGTGTTCCACCTCAACCACAACATCCGGCCCCACAGCCAGTAGGGCAGCCGGCTGCTGCCTTGGCAGTCAGTCCTCGTCGCTCTTCTTCTTGTCGCTCTTCTTCTTGTCGCGGTCCATGGCCAGGTCGAGCGCGAGGACGCTGCCGATGATGAGCAGCGGGTCGACGCCGGCAGTGACCTGCACGGCGTAGGTGTCCCGGATCGTCAGCCACCTCTTGGAGACCACGGCCACCTCGGTGCCGTCGCGTTCGATCACGTACTCGTGGTCGAGCAGGTCACCCTTCATCTCCAGGTCGTCGGGCCCTGGCACGTCGATGGTGAACTTGTCGCGGAACGGCGTGAGCAGATTCTTGCGGACCTCTGCGGCCTTCTCGCCGCCGATCCTGATCTCGTACGTGGGACGCAGCGCCACCAGGTGCCGGTGCAGCGTGGCGACCTCATGGCCGGAGGCGTCCTCGATGATGACCTTGTTGCGGACGCTGAGCACCTTGCCGTCGACGTGGAAGACCTTGGTGCCGTGCTCGTCGAGCACGTCGAAGTCGTCGCCGATCGAGAAGAACCGCTCCCTGATGACAAACATGAACCGATTCTCCCCCACCCCGCCCGGAAGTGCCGGCCGGCCGGGAGCGGCCGACCCTTCGGCTCCCCCATCGGGAACAGCATCCCGCTCGCTCTCCGCAGTGGATGGCAGTCGAGGCCGTGACCGGGATCGAACCGGCGTACGCGGTTTTGCGGACCGCTCCCTCACCACTCGGGCACACGACCAGGCAGAAGCGCCCGCGGAGGGAATCGAACCCCCGACACCCAGCTCCGGAAGCTGGTGCTCTGTCCCCTGAGCTACGCGGGCATGCGTGGGAGTGGAGAGATTCGAACTCCCTGAGCGCGAACGCACCGGGGTTACAGCCCGGCCCACCTCACCATCGGTGGCGCACTCCCCTGGGGTGACTGGCGGGTACCGACCCCGCGTCCTTCCGGGTCACAACCGGACGCTCTACCACTGAGCTACAGCCACAACTACGGCCCGAAGGCCAGTGCCCGTGGAAGGTGTCGAACCTCCGACCCCCTGGGTGTAAACCAGGTGCTCTTCCGTTGAGCTACACGGGCTTGGCTCTGGCGACAGGGCTCGAACCTGTAGAGGGCTGACGCCCGCCGGATTAACAGTCCGGACCGCTACCAAATTACGGTTTACGCCAGATCGGCAGCGCGGACGGGACTCGAACCCGCACATGTCCCGGGTGAAAGCCGGGCGACTCTTCCATTCGTCCACCGCGCCAGGTGGGTTACGTGCCCCGAGCTGGATTCGAACCAGCGGCCCCCGGTCTGTCGAACCGGTGCTCTCCCGCTGAGCTACCAGGGCGCGAGTAGGGGGCTGGTCGCGGAGTGTGTGCCGCGCTTACGCCTGGCACTCCCTGTGCCAGGGCCAACCCGAACGGACAGGAACGTGGGAGCGGGAGCCGGATTCGAACCAGCGGCCTCTGGGTTATGAGCCCAGCGCGCTTCCATAACTGCGCCATCCCGCAAGTGGGCCGCCAGAGGATCGAACTCTGGACACTCCGATTAAAAGTCGGCAGCTCTACCACTGAGCTAGCGGCCCGAATATAGACGTCCCCCGAGCAGGGCTCGAACCTGCGACGACCCGGTTTAGGAAACCAGCGCTCTATCCGCTGAGCTACCGGGGGGTCTGGTACGCCGCCAGGGACTCGAACCCTGCACTTACTGATTAAGAGTCAGCAGCTCTACCCCATGAGCTAGCGGCGCTCGTTCTTCCAGCCGTGCCCACCCGAAGGTGCGGGCTGTCCGACGGCGGTGGTCGTTAGCGCAGACCACCTCACACTTTTCGATCTCGGCAAGGATGCGCTCCCAGGGAGCGCCAGCACCCACCAGTTCGCTCACCCCGACTTCCTTGTCGCGCTGGTGGTCGAAGTCCAGGACTACGATGTCCGCCTCGCCGCAGTCGACGCAGGGGTGCTCGCGCAGGTACTCGATAACGCGAGCGGTCGCCTCGGCCTTCGCCTGTCGCCGCCGCTCGGCCCGGCTCGGGTTGTGCCGGTCCTTCGTGAGCGTGTAGTAGGTCGCGTTGTACTGCTTCTTGCAGCTCTTGCAGTAGGTCGTTCGGCCATCGGCCCGCCTACGGTTCAACGCGAAGTCAGTGAGCGACTTAACCTGCTGGCACTTCGAGCAGCGCTTCTCCACGGCTCAATTGTCTACTAATAGTCTGACAACAAGAGCCACGCTGCGTGGCGGAAGGTAAAGGAGTTGAACCCTCGGGCTTTCGCCCGGTGCCGGTTTTCGAGACCGGTTGCGGACGTGTTCCGCACTACCCTCCATGCGTCGGGTACGGGCGATTCGAACTCCCCTCCTCCGGCTCCCGAAGCCGGCGCTCCACCAAGTTGAGCTAGTACCCGTTGAGTCGGGATAGCCGGATTCGAACCGGCGACTTCCGGTCCCCCAGACCGGAGCGCTACCTGACTGCGCCATATCCCGAAAGAGCCCCCGACTGGAATCGAACCAGCGACACCGAGATCCGTAATCTCGTGCTCTATCCACTGAGCTACGGGGGCATGTACTGCGGCGAGGGAAGCCGACCGGTACGCCGGGTTCTGTCCCACCCCGACAGGGTGGGGGCGACCATCCATCTCGGCCTACCGTCGCCGGGCAGGCTCTAGCGGCCAACCCGCACGCATCAGGCGGGCCGCCCGCGTGCTGTTCGGCCTTGCTCCGGGTGGGGTTTACCGTGCCGCCCCCGTCACCGAGGACGCGGTGGGCTCTTACCCCACCGTTTCACCCTTACCGGCGGTCGTGCTGCGGACGGTCTGTTCTCTGTGGCACTGTCCCGCGGCTTTCGCCGGGTTCCCGTTAGGAACCACCTTGCCCTGCGGAGCCCGTACGTTCCTCGGCGGCCTGGTGGCCGACGCGGTCGCCTGGCTGGCATTCTCGCTGCGTGCCGACGGGAGGAATCGAACCTCCGGCCCCGAGTTATCAGCTCGGTGCTCTAACCGCTGAGCTACGACGGCTTGGCGAAGGGTGAGGGATTCGAACCCCCGGCGGTGTGACCCGCTCCGCGCTAGCAACGCGGCGCCATCGACCAGACTCGGCCAACCCTTCATGCGCGCTGACGACGGGACTCGAACCCGCGATCCCCTCGCTGACAACGAGGTGCCTTAGCCGCTTGGCCACGCCAGCATGGTCCCGGCCGAGGCCGGGGGAGTGGAGACGAGGGGAGTCGAACCCCTGACCTTCTGAGTGCGATACAGATGCCCTACCAACTGGGCCACGTCCCCATGGTGTTGCGTGCGCTCGGGGAGAGTCGAACTCCCATGCCTTTCGGCACACGGGTCTGAGCCGTGCGTGTCTACCAGGTTCCACCACGAGCGCGTGATGTGCGTGCCGACGCCCGGTGTCGAACCGGGGGCCTCTCCGTTATGAGCGGAGCGCTCTGACCACCTGAGCTACGTCGGCGAGAGAGCCAGCGACGGCAGGCGGACCCGCATCCTCGCCCTTACGAGGGGCCCGCTCTGCCCTGGTGAGCTTCGCTGGCGTGGAGCCGGCGGCCGCACTCGAACCGGCTGCCTCCGAGTTAGAAGGTCGGTGCTCTGGCCCGGTGAGCTACGCCGGCTTGGTGCCCTCGACACGAGTCGAACGTGCAACTACGGCCGCCTCACGACCGCGCCTCTTCCATTGGGCTACGAGGGCATGTTCGCGGCAGGGTCCCTTCCGGTTCGCCGGCGCCGATGGGTGCACCCTGTGCCGACCCGCTTACGCGCCCTGCCGTGGCTCCCAGGCCAGGATTCGAACCCAGCTCCCCGCATCCAGAGTGCGGTGTCTTACCGAATAGACGACCCGGGAATCGTGGCCGGCGAGCCGCGGACTCGCCGGCCGGTGATCAGCGCTGCACGTGTCGGACGAGGCGCAGGACCTTGGGTATCGGGAAGACGCCGATGAGCCGGTCGGGCTCGGCTTCGTGGATCTCGGTGACCTGGCGCATGAGCATCCGGATCGCGTGTTTGATCGGGACCGGGTGCAGCGGTCCCAGGTCGGCGTTGAGGACGAGAACGGCGTCCACCGGGCCCTCCTTCTCTCGTGGGCGGTGGTGCTTGGAGCCGCCGGCCGGAGTCGAACCGGCGACCTGCTGAGTGCCCCGAGCGGGATTCGAACCCGCACTGTGCGCAGTTTGAGTGCGCCGCCTCCTACCAGTTGGGCTACCGGGGCAGGCTTCCGCAGGTTGCGGCATCGTCCACTGGGGGCAGTCGAGTTCCGGATCTGCAACCCCAGCGGCGACTTTTCCCGCTGGTCGAGTGTTGCTCCGGGAGCAGGAATCGAACCTGCGTTTGTACCGGGATCCAAAGTCCCGTCGCCCTTGCCAGCAGAGCACCCCGGAATGGTAGAGCGGTCGGCGGGCACCGACCCCGCTTCTTCGGTTTGGAAGACCGACGTGTCCGCCAAGTTCACCACGACCGCATGGCATTTCACTTGCGTAGGCCGTACGGGGCTCGAACCCGTAACCTCCTGGCTGAGAACCAGGTGAGCTGCCAGCTTGCTCCAACGGCCCATGGAGCCGGCGGGAATCGCGGTCGCGAGCCCACGATCGCCGCCAACGTGCCCTCCCCCGGAGCCCTCGGGGACTTCACTCCCGTGCGTTACCAGTTACGCCAGGAGGGCACGGATGCGTGGAGAAGAAGGGATTCGAACCCTCGACCTCCGGTCTGCCGAACCGGCGCTCTCCCAGCTGAGCTACAACCCCATGATCCGGGACCGGGGTGTCGAACCCCGTGTCTCTCGCTCCCAAAGCGAGCGGGTCAGCCGTCTCCCTCGCCCCGGAGGTAATGCCCCCGGCCGGCCCCGCGCAGGCGCCGGCCGGGGTTTTGCTATGCCATCCACTGTGAAGTTGAGAATCTGCAACGCCGCCGGCCGCAGCCGGGACGAAAAGCAGGGGCGGCAGGACTCGAACCCGCGACCTTCGGTTTTGGAGACCGGTGCTCTACCAGTTGAGCTACGCCCCTATGAAGTTGTTCAGTAACGAGAAAGCCGCCCTGTCCCTGTCGGGGTGGGCGGCTTCGCAGCTTGCGCTGGCGCTATTCGCGCCGCCACCCCGGCTTCCAGTTCTGCTCACTCGCGCACAGATCGTGGGCTCGCGCAATCGAGGGCAGCACGTCACCGCCGCGCGGCATGAGCCGCGTGGTTTCGGTGTAGGCGTGCTGCAACACGGGGAACTCCTTGGGTTGGTCGGGACGGCCTTGCTCATTCAAGGTAAGCGTTGTGCCGATCAGATGGCAATGGATATTCCGACGGACCGGCTTCGAAGCCTGGCGGGCTGAGACGGTTCCCGGGTTGATGTTGCCCTGCCGTAGCGGTCGGCATGCTGGAGACCGGCCGCACCTCAAAATCAGGTTCTGTCGCGGTGACGGCGAGCTTCGATGTCGCGCAGCACATCCGGGTCCCATTGGCCGGCGTTCCAGTCCTCCCTGGTCGGAGTGGGCGACAGCGGCCACGCCGGGTCCTGCCTGGCGACCGGCGAGTAGTGTCCGGCGACGACTCTGTTGACGTGGGCGATCAGCCGCAGGACCCGCGTCCGGCTGTGCAGCACGCCCCCGATCAGTGCGGCGGCTCCGAGGGTGCGCAGGGCCGCTTGGCCGAACAGGACGGCAGGGGCGGTTCGGTCGGTGGCCAGCCAGGCGATGGCCGCGCTGCAGACGACGCAGGCGGGGAAGACGCGCGTGCCCCAGTGGCGGCTGTACGAGCGGCCGGATGAGCCGTGCGCCTCGGCGAGCTGGCGCGTGCCGCGTCCCCAGATCAGCCCGCTGACAGCCAGGCCGATGATGGCGACGAACAGGGTCAGGTTGGCCAGGACGAAACCGACCGCTGCGCCGGTGCCGGACGGGGGCAGCGGCCGGGCCCGGGCGCTCGGGATGCTGCCGAGGACGGCCGCGGCGATCGCGGCCAGGGCAAAGAGGATGGCGAACCCGACGACGAACCAGGTCGCGACGTCCCAACCTGCTGTCCGAGGCGCGGGCGGCGGTGTCGAGGACCGGCACGTGTGGCCTTGGCCGGGATGTTCGAGACTGGCGCCGCATTTCATGCAGTGCAAAGTGTTCTCCTGAGCGGCCAGGCCGAGCATGGGCGGAGTAGACGGCGAGAACCGCGCTCCGCTCGACGGAGTCGAGCTCGGAGTCGTCGATGCGCTGCCAGTTCGCTTGCCGAGCGTCGCGGGCTTCGACCTCGGCCCACCGGCGGACAGTGTTGCCGATCAGCGGGCCTGCGCAAGCAGGACCTCGATCATCGTCTGAGGTTCGATGGTGGTTGGTCGGTCGCTGACCTGCCCGTCGCCGAGTTCGATGACCCGCCACATGCCGTCAGCACGCAGAGCGAGGTCCACGGTGACGAAAGACAGGCCGAGCCCGCCGATCAACGGTGCGACCGTGGCCAGGTCGAGCTCGACCGGCGCCGAGTCGTTCGGGCTGTCGGGATGCGCTCCGATCAGAACGCACGCCCCGTCGATCCACCACGTGCGCACCTCGGTCGAGGCGAACCGCTCGAAGCGCCGCAGCACGAGCCCGCCCACGAAGTCGTCGTCACGCAGTTCCAGAAACCGCGACGCCACGCCCCACGCGGCCGCGCCGTCCTCAAGGTCGGGGATGAACGCGGCCGCGTCCCAGTAGTGCTTCATCGACTTGCTGTAGTCACGCAGCACCGCTGGTCCCGCGCCAAGCTCGGCACGCGCGCGGTCGAAGTCGGCCCGCTCGGAGCCCGTGGTCCACACCGATGGCGGGGTCACGGGAGCCAGAGCTGCATACCAGCCAGGCAGCTCATGCGCCCGCTGGTACTGCTCAGCACCAGTCCGCACCACCACACCACGCTCAGCGAGTGTCTCAGCGAACACGGCGTACTGCTCGCTACGTAGCATCCAGCCGCGGTACACAGCCGGACCGCTGCTAGAGACCGAGGCGACCGCGCGGCGCACGTCTCCGCCCCGCGCCAACGCGTCGTGGTCGACCACCGCCACATCCATCCCGGCAGCACGTGCAGCCCGCGCCTCCGCGGCGAAGTGCTCGTCCGGGTGGCGCGGCCGAAGCGGGTCCGCGGGAACCAACAAGATCACGCCTGCATCATGCCCCAGGCGGCCGTTCGACCTCGACCTGTTATCGCGGCCCGCCGCCCGGTCCCGGCACGAGCGGGCATGACGCGGTCAGCGTTCGCCCCGAGCGTGGCGTCCAGGCCAGGGCGGGGGTCGAGTACGCGTCCATGTCCCTACGACTCTCGCGTGCGGTTACGGCGGTGGTGGACGAGCAGCGTGACCGCGCAGAGCACCGCCACCAGGCCGAACGCCGAGCTGATCCACGGGTTGTCCGCTGCGGTCGACAGCACCACGTTGGCCGCCGCACTGATGAAGAGCACCAGCCACAGCAGCGGGCGTAGCAGGCCGCCCGGCTTCTTCGGCGCGGCGACCGGGGTCTCGGTGATGCGGTACGGGTCGGTCATGACTGCCTCCTTGAGCGAGCGTTCCTCGATGCCGTCAACGCTAGGCGCGGGGTGTGGCGGGGACGATCCCGCCAGCTCGACGACAGTGGTACAGCAGGCTGTACCTTCCGCGCCGAGCGTTGCCGGGCGCGGCCCGTGGTGGCCTATGTTGGCGGGGGAGGTGGGTCGATGGCGTACGTGCGAGGCCGGGTTCGCGCCTCGGTCGACGCTCTGGAGCACCTGGTCGGGGGGCTGGGCACGGCCACGCTGGCGCTGGGCGCGCTGCTCTGGGCGGTGATCGTGGCGGTGACCTGCCTGCTCGGGGTGGGGCTGCTGGCGGCGCCCGGTGCGTTACGGGCGGTGCGCTGGGTGAGCGACCGCGAGCGGGCCCGGCTGTCCCGCTGGGGCGAGCCGATCCCCACGCCGGGGCCGGTGCCGGTCGGGTTGCGGACGGCGGCACGCGATCCTTTCGTACGCCGGGAGCTGGGCTGGGTCGGGCTTTCCTCGCTCATCGGCCTGGCGACCGGGGTTGTCGGCCTCGCGCTGCCCCTCTCTGCCATGCAGTACGTCACGTTCCCCCTGTGGTACCAGCTGATCCCTGCCGACGCCGGCGCGCCGGGGATCGTCTGGTGGCGCATCGACGGATTGTCCGAGGCACTCGCGGTCGGGTTGCTCGGGGTCGGCTCGCTGGCCGCCGCGATCTGGTTCAGCCCGGTCCTGGCCCGTCTCCAGGCATGGCCGGGCCGGTTGCTGCTGCCTCCGCCGCCGGGTGTCGACCTGTCGCTGCGGGTGGCCGAGCTGACCGCCACCCGCGCTGCGGCGCTCGACGCCCACGCTGTCGAACTGCGCCGGATCGAGCGGTCGCTGCACGACGGCACCCAGAACCGGTTGGTCGCGGTCAACGTGTTGCTGGGTGCCGCGCGGCGGGCCGTGCGCCGCAATCCGGACCGCGCCGACGAGATCCTCGGGCAGGCGCAGGACGCCGCGGAACAGGCACTCGGAGAGCTGCGTACGGTGGTGCGCGGGATCCTGCCGCCCGTGCTGGACGACAGGGGTCTCGCCGGCGCGCTGGCGGGCCTGGCCGGCAGCTGCGTGGTGCCCTGCCGACTTGAGGTGGACGTGGCTGTGCGGTGCGCGGCCTCGGTCGAGGCCACCGCGTACTTCGTGGTGGCCGAGGCGCTGACCAACGTCGTCCGGCACAGCGGTGCGAGCCGGGTGGACGTGGCCGTGCGCCGCGAGCGCGGTCGGCTGCTGGTGTGCATTGAGGACGACGGGCACGGCGACGCGGACGAGACACGTGGCTCAGGGCTCACCGGTATCCGCCGGCGGGTCGAGGCGTACGACGGCCGGATGACGCTGACGAGCCCACCGGGAGGGCCGACGAGAATGGACGTGGAGCTGCCATGCGGATCGTGATCGCCGAGGACGACCCGCTGCTGCGTGAGGGGTTGGCTCTGCTGCTGCGGGCGGAGGATCTGGACGTGGTCGCCACGGCCGGCACTCCGGGCGAGTTCCTGGTCGCCGTCGACGAACATGCGCCGGACGTCGCGATCGTGGACGTACGGATGCCGCCGACCCACACCGACGAGGGCATCGTGGCCGCGGTGGAAGCCCGGCGGCGCCGCCCCGGCCTCGCGGTGCTGGTCCTGTCGGCGTACGTGGAGCAGGCGTTCGCCACCGACCTGTTCTCGGTCGGCGCGGTCGGGCTCGGTTACCTGTTGAAGGAGCGGGTGGGCCGGGTCGAGGAGTTCCTCGCCGCGCTGCACCGCGTCGCGAACGGCGGCAGCGTGATCGACCCGGAGGTGGTGGCGCAGTTGCTCGCCCGCAACCGCCGGACGGACACGGCGCTGAGCGAGCTGTCGCCGCGTGAGCGTGAGGTGCTGGGGCTGATGGCCGAAGGGCTCGGCAACAGCGCGATCGCCGAGCGGCTGTTCGTCACCGACGGCGCGGTGCACAAGCACATCCGCAGCATCTTCTCGAAGCTTCAGCTTCCACCGGACGACCAGGCCGACCGCCGGGTCACCGCGGTGCTGCGCTACCTGGACGGCGGTCGGCGGTAGCGCCTGCTGTACCCGGACCTGGCAGCCCGCGGGATGGTCGCCGTTCTCGCACGTCAATAGCGTTTCTGGTGCGCGCAGTTCTTGCCGATGACACGGAAAGAGGCCACCAGAATGCCGGACTATCCGGGACAGACAATCGAACCGGCGGTACGCGTCGAACAACTCACCCGCGTGTACGGCGCCGGCCGTAACCAGGTGACTGCGCTTGCGGGCATCGATGTCGGCTTCGACAGGGGCACCTTCACCGCGGTGATGGGGCCCTCGGGCTCCGGCAAGAGCACGCTGCTGCAGACGGCGGCCGGGCTCGACCGGCCCACCTCCGGTCGGGTGGTCATCGGCGGCACCGAGCTGTCAGGGCTGTCCGAGACCCGCCTGACCGAGCTGCGTCGTACCCGGATCGGGTTTGTCTTCCAGGCTTTCAACCTGATCGGCGCGCTCACCGTCGAGGAGAACATCGTGCTGCCCCTGCGCCTGGCCGGCGTCCGTCCGGACCGGGCCTGGCTGACCCAGGTGGTCGAGCGGGTCGGCCTCGCCGACCGACTGCACCACCGGCCGGCCGCACTCTCCGGTGGCCAGCAGCAGCGGGTGGCGATCGCCCGGGCGCTGGCCACCCGCCCCGAGGTGATCTTCTGTGACGAGCCCACCGGCGCGCTCGACTCGCGGACCGCGGCGGAGGTGCTGACGCTGCTTCGCGCAGTCGTGGACGAACACGGGCTGACGGTGGTGATGGTGACCCACGATCCGATCGCCGCGTCGTACGCGGACCGCGTGCTCGTGTTGGCCGACGGTGCGATCGTCGCCGACCTTCCGCAGCTCGGAGCCGCCCGTATCGCCGAGCACCTGGCATCGCTGGATCGGCGGGTCCTCCGATGATCGGGCTCGCCGCCCGCCTCCTGCGGCACCGGGCCGGCCCCGCCGCCGCGACCCTGCTGGCCCTGATCGTCGGCGTGCTGATCCTGGTAGCGATGGGCACCCTCGTCGAGTCCGGGCTGCGGTTCCGCCCGGAGCCACGGCTCTGGGCCGCGGCCGACGTGGTCGTCGCCAACCGCACGGTCAGCCACACGTTCAGGGAGTTCGACGGCGAAACCACCACGAGCACCGTCATGCTGCCCGAGGGCGGCACGGTGGACGCGGCGCTGGTGGACCGGATCCGCCAGGTGCCGGGCGTCGCGGCCGTCACCGGCGACGAAGGGGTGCTGATCGGCTCACCCGCTGCAGTGGGACACGGCTGGGACACGTACGCCTTCACCGGTCGTCCGATCGCCGCGGGTGCCGCGCCACGGGCCGACGACGAAGTGCTGGTCGACACCCGTCTCGGCGTGGCGCCGGGCGACCGCATCGACCTGGTCGTCGGCGGGGTCGGCCGGTCGTACCGGGTGAGCGGAACCGCCGAGACCGGTTCGGCGGCGGTGTTCTTCACCGACGCGCAGGCCGCCCGGTTGTCCGCCCACCCGGGCCGGGTGGATGCGATCGGCGTGCGGATGGTGCCCGGCGCCGACGTCGGCGCCGTACGCGAGATCGCATCGGCGGCCGGCGCCACGACGTACGGCGGGAAAGACCGTGGGAACGTCGAGCAGTCGGAGAACCAGGCCGCCCAGACGTTGCTGGTCAGCGCCGGATCGGCCTTCGGGGGGTACGTCGTCCTGCTGATCGTCTTCGTGGTGGCCGGCACCATCGGGCTGTCCGTCCGGCACCGTCGACGTGACCTGGCGTTACTGCGCGCGGTTGCGGCCACGCCGGGGCAGGTGCGCCGCATGCTGATCGCCGAGGCCGCGCTGCTCGCCCTGATCGGCTCTGCGATCGGCGGCCCGGCCGGCCTGCTGGCGGCCCGCTGGGTGCACGGCGAGCTGGTCGGGCGGGGGTTCGTGCCGGAAAGCTTCCCGATGGTCGGCGGCCTGTTCGCGGTGCCGGCCGCGATCGGTACGGCGGTCCTCGTGGCGGTGCTCGCCGCGTTGGTCGCCGCACGCCGGGTGACCGGGATCAAGCCGATCGAGGCACTCGGCGAGATCGCTGTCGAGCCTCGTCGTAGCGGCCGGGTGCGGCTGATCGCCGGCGTGCTGACGCTGGTGGCGGCCGGCACCTCCGGGGCGTTCACGCTCGGTGCCGCCGGGTCGACCGGGGCACTGGCCGGCGCGGTCGGCATGCTGTACCTGTTCGTCATCGCGGTGGCGCTGCTCGCACCGAGGATCAACGCGTACGCGGCACGCCTGCTCACACCGTTGTTGCCGCGGATGTGGAGGGTCAGCGGCTATCTGGCTGCGGCCAATCTGCGGGCCAACGCGCAGGGCATGGCGACCGTCCTGACCGCCCTCGTGCTGTCCGTGGGGTTCGGCGGCTCGGTCTGGTTCCTGCAGACCAACCTGGAACGGCAGACCACCACGCAGAGCAGCGCGGGAACCCTCGCCGACCGGGTGCTTGTCGCCCCGGGTGGGCTGCCGGCGGACGCGGCGCGGGAGATCCGCGAATTGGCCGGGGTGCAGGCGGCCACCGGTGTGCACCGTACGCAGGTGGTGGTGCGGGCGCTCGACGGAATCGAGCCGGTCAGCGCGCAGTCGGTCGACCCGGCGGGCATCACGGCGACGATGGACCTCGCCGTGCGCGAGGGCAACCTGGCCGACCTGCGCGCGGGCACTGTCGCCCTGTCCGCGACGCAGGCGTCCTCGTCCGGCTGGGACGTCGGCGATCAGGCGAAACTCTGGCTGGGCGACGGCACCCCTGTCACGTTGGACGTCATCGCGGTCTACGACCGTGGCCTCGGATTCGGCGACGTCACGCTGGCCGCCGAGACGGTCGCCGGGCACACGGCCGGGAATACCAACGACGAGATCCTGGTCAGCGCCGGCCCGGAGGCCGACACCGCATTGGCCACGTGGTCGGCTGGGCGACCAGGCACCGAGGTTCTCGACGCCGCAACCCGTACGCGCCTGATCAGCACCGATTTGGCGCTCGGTGCCTGGCTGAACCGGCTGCTGATCGGCGTGATGGTGGGCTACGCGGCGCTGGCGGCGGCCACCACGATGGTGATGGCCGCGCTGGCCCGCCGCCGCGAGTTGGCGTTGCTGCAACTGGTCGGGGTCACCCGCCGTCAGATTCGACGGATGGTCCAGGCCGAACAGGCCGGGCTCCTCGGCAGCGCGGTGCTGATCGGCGCGACGATCGCGGCGCTGACCCTGAGCGCGATCGTCAACGGACTGACCGGCAGCCCGATCCCGTACGTCCCGCCGCTCGGTTGGGTGGCGGTGCTCGGCGGCACCACTCTGCTGGCGTTGGCAACCACTGTGTGGCCCGTCCGCCGGCTGCTCAGCGCTCCTCCGATCGACAACATCGGTGTGAAGGAGTAGACGTCGCGGCTCGAACATGGACGACCGTGCCGCCTCCGCGTACGTCGCTGGGGCAGCACGGTCGGCTCTGGCTGATGCCGGCGCCCGTCCAGGGACCGTCAACCCCAGGCGCACCCGACCTGCTCCCACGACACCGGCCATGACCAGCCGCCCTCACTGACGCTGCGCCCTATCAGGGCAGATGCGGACGCACGGACCGGCGGCTGGATCCGTCCTCATTCGATCAGCTAAGTTGTGCAGCCATGACTACCGGGACGGCATCGCGCCACGCACAGGTTGGTGACCCGGTGCCCTTCTGAGCGCCGTACGGGCCGGTACCGGCCCGCTCACGGATCGAGATTCCTGCACTTCCGCGCGGGCTCCACCTCCGTCGTGTTGACCAAGGCTCTAGACCTCAACGACGACAGGAGAAGTCATGCCCACCAAAACGCTGCACATCCCCACTGCGGACGGCCAGGCCGACGCGTTCGCCGCGCTCCCCGACGCTGGCGGGCGACGCCCAGCAGTGCTGATGTACCCGGACGGCTTCGGCATCCGGCCCGCGCTTCGGCAGATGGCCTGTGAACTGGCCGAGCACGGATACTACGTGCTCGTCCCCAACATCTTCTATCGACACGGACCGGCACCCCTGATCGAGCTTCCCGAACACATCGGAGACGAAGCCCGGCCGGCGATTTTCGCCGAACTCATGCCCATGATTGAAACGCACACCGCCGAACGGACCCTGAGCGACGCCGACGCCTATCTCAGGTTCCTCACCACCCAACCCGAGGTCAGTACCGGACCGGTCGCGGTGACCGGCTACTGCATAGGTGGCCTCATGGCGGTACGCACCGCTGCGGCCCACCCCGGCCAGGTGGCTGCTGTTGCCGGATTCCACGCCCCCGTAGGCGCCGACGGCCCGGACGTCCTCTCCAAGCTCACCGCCCAGCTCCACTTCGGTCACGCCGAGGGCGACATAACCCCTGAGGCCCTCAAGGAGCTCAACGAGATTCTGAATGCCTCGGGCGTCAGCTACACCTCCGAGATCTATCCCGGCACCATCCATGGCTTCACCATGTCCGACACCGACGCATTCAACCCGGCCGCGCTGCAACGCCACTGGGACCGCCTGCTGTTCCTGCTCGGCAACACCCTGCCCACCAGCTGATCGTTGAGTTGTTCTGGGGTCAGGCTGCCCGAGTCGGCGGGCTGGCCCCAGCAACGTTGTCGTTCGCTGCAGATGCAAAGAGGCTCACCACCCACCTCGAACCAGCGCCTCGAACGATCGGCGGCAGATCCGGATGGTCGGTGACGACACCCGGGGCTCCGGATCAGCAGCCGAGCCGCTTGCTCGACAGGGCGATGTCGTCAATCCAGAGGTCGAACTCCCCCGGTGTCGTGCCGCCCTGGTAAAGCTGCCAGCCGATCTTCACCGTGTCGACAGTCGGCAGGACGAAGGGAACATCGTTGCCGCCGTGGTCACTCGTGGAGGCCGTCAGCTCCGGGTTCGCCACGCCATCGATCCACACCGCGACGCGGTTGTCCGCGGCGTCCATCTCCCACTCGAAGCACTGCCAGGTGTCCTCAGCGACCGGGGCGGACTCCCGCCAGTTGGTCCAGTCGCCGGTCGGACCGCCGTCGGCGCCGACCCCCCAGAAGGTTCCGGGGACCGTGGGCGCGTACTGGCCACCGACCGGACGGACGACCTCCGCGCTGCCGGTGCCGGTTGCTTCCACCAGCGTGAAGTGCGCCCAGTCCGGGGCCGTGGGGAAGGCGTCGACGCGCAGGCGCATCCGTCCGTAGAAGCGGTTGCCCGGCGCGGCGAAGTCGTCGACGCGCAGGAAGGCGCGTCCGTTGTCAACAGTGTGGATGTGCAGCACCTGGTTGCCACGACGGGCACGTTCGACGGTGAGCGTGCCGTGGCGGGTGTCGACGCCCCAGTTCAACGTGCTGGGCCCCCCGGGAGGCAGTCGCTCGAAGTCCTCACAGAAGAGCAGGCCACTGCGGCACGAGGGCGGAGAGGCCCCCGATGCTCCGGCCGGAACGCTGCCGACGGCGGCACCGAGAATCAGGGCGGCGCTGAACACTGCGAGAAAACTGCGCATCGTCATCCTCCAAGACGGCTGGTGCCCCACCACAGGGGCCGGGCCAGCAGGAACACCGCCGCATCAACCCCCACAGTATCGATGAACGTCATTATATGTGAGGGGGTTGGCTTCGGTCGGCCGGCAGTGGATTCCCACCAGGAGCCGGCAAGCGTCCGGTCGACCATCGTGGACCGGGGTCCGACCGGCCGCGACGGCACCCAGGCCCGGAGCAGGTGACTCCGGGCCTGCCCGGCACCCGTCGCCCACTGTCACGACGCGCCTCGCATCCAGCTCCAGACCCAGCGCTCGGTGCTCGTCGGCCCAATAACTGACCCCACCCGTTCGACCGGGGCTGGTAGCGTCCGCCGAACATGAAGATCATGGGGGAAACATCGATGAACCGAACTCGACTCGTCCTGACTGGCTTGGCCGTTGCGGCGGCGATCGCAGTGTCCGGCTGCGATCCGCAGCCCGAATCTGAGGGCACCGCAACCTCGCCGTCCCCGGCGGCCTCGAGCGCCGCCCCGACCGGCGGTGCGGCCACCACCGCGGCCAGCACCGCCGCCAACGACGCTGCCACAGTGAAGGCCTGCGCCGACATCAAGAAGGACATCAAGGACAACGCAGCCAAGGTCACCAAGGCTGAAAAGATCGGCCCGCCAGCCGGGCACTTCGCGGTCAGTGCCCAGTGGGCCGCCGGCTCGGTCGCGATCCTGGCGCACGCGATGGGTGCCAACGAGGCAGTCACCGCCGCCTCCGAAAAAATTCAGAACGAGATGATGGGCCTGAGCGACGCGTACAACAAGTCCGCCGACGCCAAGCCCAGCAAGAAGGCCCTGGAAGCCGCCATCAAGGAGCTGGACACCGCCTGCTCGGCCGCCTGACCGGTTCGACCACGCAATCGGCGGTGACCGTCACCTGGACGGTCACCGCCGATTCGTGGACTGATCCTCGGCTACGGCCCCATCGAGACGGAACGGCTGCCTGAGAAATTCCGGCTGCTAGCCCGCCGCTTCTCGGCTGGGACGGGGAGGCGGGCGGTCAGGTCCGGCGGTGTGAGATCCGTTTGACAATCCGGGCTCGGACGGCCCGGATTGTCACCGCCTATGCCGGTTCGCGCACACCGCCGTCGCCGCCGCCGTCATCCGGCATCGGTTCGACAGGGGCCTGCGGCAGTTCGTCGGGTGTGTCCGGCAGCAGCTCGCCGGCGTCGTCCGGTGCGGGTTCACGCGGGTCGATGGGCGGATACTGTTCGGGGTCGAGGTCCGGTCCAGTCATCCAGCGAGTATCCGTCACATGCGGGGCTGCCGCTCGTGGGACCGAAGGGCCACGCCCCGCCGAACGTCGGACATGCGAGGCCGGACACTCGTGTCAACCTGTGGGGCCGCCACCGGCGGTGCTGATGACCGCCATCATGACCAGGGTGCGCTGCCGCCGCCGGGTCAGCAGCGCGAAGCAGGCGGTGAGCGCCACCAGATCCAGCTCGGCCCACTCGCCGGTGACGTCGACGCGGATCGGCCCGCCCGCCCGGCCGGGGAGGCGCACCGCGAGCCGATGCCCGTCGCGGACCAGCTCACCGCCGCAGCGACCGGGCGCCCAGCGCGTCACCCCGCCCGGCCCCGGCACGTGTGACCGGCTCGGGTCGAGCCGCACCGCAGCGCCGTGCTCGGCCCGCGCTGTGACCCCGATGCGCCGGCGGTCGGTCGGCTCGACCGTCCAGAGGCCCGCGTCGGTTCGGATCTCGCCACATCGCCAGGTCCAGCCGGTGGTACGCAGCCAGGCGCGCGGCCCGGCACCGGAGTCGAGGACGAAGGCGCCGTGCTGCTTGCGTACGGTCAGCGCGGTCATCGGTTCAGCCCTTCCCGGCGCGGCCGGGGCAGGCCGAGGATGAGGACGACGCCGACGCTCAGGTGCAGCAGCGCGAGCGCCGCCTTCGCTCCCCCACCGACGCCGCTCGGCGGCCCGATCAGCAGTGACAGCAGCAGGACCGCGACCGCGATCAAGGTCCACCAGACGCGCGCCCGGTTGGTGAGGTGTTCCAGCACCGCGAGTATCGCCCAGCCGAGCAGTGCCGCGACGGCGGCGGCCACCACGACCGCGGCCAACGTGATCTGCCGGGTCGCGTCCGGGGTGCCGGCCGCCAGGTCGACGCCGGCCGCCGAGTGCAGGATCGCGAACTCCGCCGCCGCCACCAGGATCGCACCGGCCGCCACCGCGGCTCGGCGCAGGAAGAGGTTGTTCGTCATGCCCCGAGTCTGTGGACCGGCCCGGGTCGGGCACGTCGGTCCCGACGCCGCGGCGCGTACACCCGTCGGCGACGCCGCGTACTACCAAAGGAGGTGGCCCTGCCCTCCGCGAGCCCATTAGCCTGCGCTGGTGGATGCGGCGACGTGCGACGTGGACCCGCCGCGGACGTGGCGTTCCGTCCCGGTGGGAGCGGCGACCGTGGCGATGGGCGTGCTCATCGCGACCGTGCTGTGGTCCGCCACCCGCTCCGGGCCGACCGCCCTGGTCCGCGCCGATGTCGCGCTGGCGGTGGCCGCCCTGGCCCTCGTCCCGGTGGTCGTCCGCCGCCCAGAGGTCGCTGGTGTGCTGGCGGGCCTGCTGGTGGCACTGTCGCCGGTGGCCACCCCGGTGGCGAGCTTCGCGGTGCTGTTCACCGCCCGCAACCGGCCGTTCCGGCAGGCCGTGGTGGTGGCGGCGGTCGGCGTGGCGGGCGAGGCGGTGCAGGCGGTGTGGCGGCCGATACCCAGCCTGCCGTACGGGTGGCGGCTGGTGCTGATGACGGCCGCGTACGCTGCCCTGCTCGGCTGGGGCACCTGGGCGCAGGCTCGACATGCCCTGCTGGCGGCACTGCGCGACCGGGCCTGGCGGGCGGAGCAGGAGCAGGAACGCCGGGTCGTCGAGGCCCGGGCGGCCGAGCGCAGCCGGATCGCACGGGAGATGCACGACGTGCTGGCCCACCGGCTGTCGCTGCTGGCAGCGGCCGCCGGCGCGATGGAGTACCGGCCGGACGCGCCACCCGAGCGGCTCAGCGCCGCCGCCGGGGTTATCCGCGCCAGCGCGCACCACGCCCTCGACGAGCTGCGCGAGGTCATCACGCTGCTGCGCAGTGACGACGCCGAGGCGCCGGGGGACACACCACCCGGGCAGACCCTCGCCGATCTGCCGCGCCTGGTCGAGGAGGCCCGGGCCGCCGGGCAGCACATCGAGGTCGACGAACCCCTCGGCCCACCGGTCGAGGTCCCCCCGACGGTCGGCCGTACCGCCTACCGGATCGCGCAGGAGGCGCTGACCAACGCCCGCAAGCACGCCGCCGGGCAGCCGGTCCGACTCGCCCTCGGCGGGGCGCCCGACTCCGGCCTGAGCATCACGGTGAGCAACCCGACCACACCCGACAGCGGTGCCACCGGGCACGACGGCGCGGGCCTGATCGGTCTCGCCGAACGGGCCGCCCTCACCGGTGGCCGCGTCACCCACCACATCGACGCCTCGGGTCGGTTCCACCTCACCGCATGGCTACCGTGGTCGAGGTGACGGGCCTGGTCCGGGTCGTCATCGTCGACGACGACCCTCTGGTGCGGGGAATGCTGACGATGATGCTGGACGGCGCTGACGGGATCGTCGTCGTGGGCGAGGCCTCCGACGGTGCTGCGGCGATCACCGCGGTGGACCGGCACATGCCCGACGTGGTGCTGATGGACATCCGGATGCCCGGCGTCAACGGCATCACCGCCACCGAACGCCTGCGCCGCCGCGCCCGGCCGCCAGAGATCATCGTGCTCACCACGTTCGACACCGACGAGCATGTGGTGCGGGCGCTACGGGCCGGGGCCAGCGGCTTCCTACTCAAGGACACCCCGCCGGAGCAGATCAGCCAGGCCGTCCGCGCCGTCGCCGCCGGCAGTCCGATGCTGTCGCCGGGCGTCACGCGCCGTCTCATGCAGCGGGTCGCGTCCGGCGCCGAGTCCTACGAGCACGCGCGTGGCCGGCTGGCCCTGCTCACGCCCCGGGAACGTGACGTCGTACGGGCCATCGCGCAGGGACGCTCCAACGCCGAGATCGCGACCGAGCTGCTGATGAACGTGACCACAGTGAAGGCCCACGTCTCGCACATCCTGACCAAGCTGGACCTCGACAACCGCACCCAGATCGCCCTGCTCGCCCATGACGGCCGGCTCGCTTGAGCAGGAGGTCAGGCCATTGCGCGGACGCGGTCGGGCGCGATGGTGAGCAGAAACCGCGTCTGGTCCCGGCCCATTCGCGCGATCGCTGAACCCGACCCCATGATCAGAGTGGCGGTTGACCTGCGGTTGCGCTGACCTGGTCCGGCAGTTCCGGGCCAGACGCCCGGTCGCCGCCGTCTCGCAGCCGGATGGAATGCCATGCCGCGCGTACGTGGCTGCGCATGACCGACTCCGCCCAGTCGGGGTCGGGCGCGGCCAGGGCCGCCACCAGTTCGTGATGGTGAGCCAGGCTACGGCGCAGCGCGTCCGGGCTGTAGCGGGAGAAGGTACGCCAGACGAGCGGCATCTGGATCACCGATGAGACAACGCCGGCCAGTCGGCTGTTGTCGGACGCCTCAAGGATCATCCGGTGGAACCGGTTGTTCAGCTCGGTGAGCTCGTCCACATCGGTCGGTCGCCCGTCTGGCGCCACCTCGTCCATCCGGTGGGCCAGCGCGTCGAGCGCGTCCACGTCGATGGTGCCCGTGGTCGCCGCCAGTCGGCAGCCCCACGGCTCGAGCACGGCCCGCAAGCTGAAGATTTCGTCGAGATCGTGGATGCTCCACGCCTGGACCTGCACGCCACGGTTGCGTTCGTGACGGACCAGTCCCTCCGCGGTCAGCCGTCTGAGCGCCTCCCGGACGGGCGTGCGACTCACCCCGAACGACTCGGCCAACTCGCCCTCGCGGAGCCACGCGCCGGCCGACCGTTGCCCGGACAGGATCTGTTCCCGGATCAGCCGATAGGCGTCGTCGGCGGCGTGGCCGTTGTCGGCCTCCCGCGGTGGCGTGTGGTCGCTCATGATGCTCGGCACCGTAGCAACACGGCAGGTTGTATGCAATCTTCCCGCAGGGCATTGACACCGGAGGAGCACGGGCCTACTTTCCCAGCACAACCTGCTGTAACGACAGTCACAGACCTGTGAATTGCATGCAAAGAGACGTTGATTGAGGGGTTCATGAGCACTCCACTGCCGCTTGACGACATCCGGGTGATCGAGCTCGGGCAGCTGCTGGCGGGGCCGTTCTGCGGTCAACTCCTGGGTGACTTCGGCGCCGAGGTGATCAAGGTCGAGGACCCGGGTCAGGGCGACCCCATGCGGCAGTGGGGGCGCGAGAAGCCGTACGGCAAGTCGCTCTGGTGGCCGGTGGTGGCGCGGAACAAGAAGTCCGTGACCGCGAACCTGCGGACCGAGCAGGGTCAGGATCTGGTACGCCAGCTCATCGCGCGGGCGGACGTGTTGATCGAGAACTTCCGGCCCGGCACGTTGGAGCGCTGGGGCTTGGCCCCGGAGCGGCTGTGGGAGATCAACCCCGGCCTGATCGTCACCCGGGTGACCGGCTTCGGGCAGACGGGCCCGTACTCGTCACGTGCCGGATACGGATCGATCGGCGAGGCGATGGGCGGAATTCGGTACGTGACCGGCGACCCCGATCGCCCTCCGGCCCGGGCCGGCGTCTCTCTGGGAGATTCGCTGGCGGCAACATTCGCCTGCCTGGGCACCCTGGTGGCGCTGCACCAGCGCGGACGCACCGGTCGAGGCCAGGTGGTGGACTCGGCCATCTACGAGGCCGTGCTGGCGATGATGGAGTCACTCATCCCCGAGTACCAGATCGCCGGCTACCAGCGGGAGCGGACCGGAACGACCCTTCCGAACGTGTCCCCGAGCAACGTCTACCCGACGGCCGACGGCGAGATGGTGCTGATCGCGGCGAACCAGGACACGGTCTTCCGCCGGCTCGCCGAGGCGATGGGACGGGTCGAGCTGGCCACCGACGAGAAGTACGCCACCCACGGCGCCCGGGGCCGGTGGATGGAGCAGCTGGACGGCCTGGTCGCCGAATGGAGCTCGACGCTGGCGGCCGACGATCTGCTCGAACGGCTGCACGCCCAGGGCGTTCCGGCGGGCCGCATCTTCAGGGCCCGGGACATGCTCGAGGACCCGCACTTCGCCTCGCGGGAGGCGATCGTCCGGCTGACCCACCCCGGTCTCGGGGAGTTCGCCATGCACAACGTCGTACCCAAGCTCTCTGACAGCCCGGGCCGGGTCCGGCACGTCGGCCCCGAGCTCGGTGAACACAACGAGGACATCTATCGCGACCTGCTGGGGCTCGGCGACGACGCGATGGCGTCGCTGCGTTCTGCCGGCGTCATCTGAGGAGGAACCATGACCTACCGACTCGGTGTGGACGTGGGGGGAACGTTCACCGACATCCTGCTGATCGACGAGGCGACCGGAGAGACCTACCGGGCCAAGACCTCCTCCACGCCCGAGGACCAGTCCATCGGGGTGCTGCGTGGCATCGAGCGGGCCTGCGAGGCCGCCGGCGTGCCCATGTCGGACATCACTGAGGTGTTCCACGGCACCACGGTCGCCACGAACGCGATCCTCGAGGGCAAGGGCGCCCGGGTTGGGCTGGTCACCACCGACGGCTTCCGGCAGGTGCTCCAGATCGCCCGTTCCTTCGTGCCAGGTGGCCTGGCCGGCTGGATCATCTGGCCGAAGCCGGAGCCGCTGGCGGCGCTGGAGGACACCGTGGAGGTCGTCGGCAGGATCGGTGCCGACGGCGCGGTGGTGACCGACCTCGACGAGGCTGACGTCCGTACGAAGCTGCGCAAGCTCCGCGCGCAGGGCATCGAGGCGTTGAGCGTCAGCCTGATCAACTCTTACGCCAACCCGCAACACGAGCGCCGGGTGGCCGAGCTGTCCGCAGAGGAGCTTCCGGGCGTACCTGTGTCGCTGTCGTCCTCGGTGTTGCCGGAGCTTCGCGAGTACGAGCGGACCATCACCACCGTCGCGAACGCGGCCGTGCAGCCGCAGGTGGCGCGCTACGTGGCCAACCTTGAGGCGCAGCTGCGCGAGTCCGGGGTGGACGGCCGGCTGTGCATTCTGCGCAGCGACGGTGGTCTGGTCTCCGCGGCCGTCGCCGCGGACAACCCGGTGAACCTGCTGCTGTCCGGCCCTGCCGGCGGGGTTACCGGTGCGACCTGGGTGGCGGAGCAGGCCGGCTACCCGGACTTCCTGACCTTCGACATGGGCGGCACCTCCACCGACGTCGCCCTGGTTCAGGGGCTCACGCCGCGGGTGGGTCGGGAGACCACGGTCGGGGACCTCAAGGTCCGCGCCACCTCCGTCGACGTACGCACCGTGGGTGCCGGTGGCGGATCCATCGCCCACGTACCGCCGTTGACCCAGGCGCTCCGGGTAGGGCCGCAGTCGGCCGGCGCCGCACCCGGTCCTGCCGCGTACGCGGCGGGCGGTGAGCAACCGACGGTGACCGACGCGAACGTGGTGCTCGGCTACCTGCCCACCGAACTGGCCGGTGGCGAGATCACGCTGGACCGTGCGGCGGCACGAGCGGCGGTGAAGTCGATCGCCGACGCCACCGGTTTGGAGTCGGTCGAGGCCGCCGCCGCGGGCATCATCGACATCGTCAACGAGAACATGTTCGGGGCGTTGCGGCTGGTGTCGGTGCAGCAGGGCTTCGACCCGCGCGACTACGCACTGGTGGCCTTCGGTGGCGCCGGCCCGTTGCACGCCAACGCTCTCGGCAGACTGACCGGGGCCTGGCCGGTGATCATTCCGCCGTCGCCGGGAGTGCTGTGCGCCTACGGCGACGCGACGACCAATCTGCGCGACGAGTCAGTACGGACGTTGGTGCGCCGCTTCAACGAGATGACCGACGAGAGCCTTCGCGGGGTGCTCGCCGAACTCGCGGACAAGGCGTGCTCCACGCTCAGCGATCAGGGCGTACCCGAGGATGAGCAGCACGTCGTCTACTCCGCCGACCTGCGCTACCACGGACAGGGTTTCGAGATCCCGGTGGCAGTCGACATCGACGCCTTCGACGGGGCCGGCGGTGGGCTGGCCGCCCTGCGGTCGGCGTTCGACGCCGATCACCAGCGGCTGTTCTCCTTCGTTCTCGATGCCGAACACGAGCTGGTGACCGTCCGGGCCACCGCTCACGGTCCCCGGCCCCAGGTCGCCGCGCCCGAGCTGGAGCATGGTGACGCGGACCCGAGCCCCGCGATGCGGGCCCACCACCGCATCTGGGTCGAGGGCGCGGAAGTGGAAGCCGGCATCTACGACCGGGCCCTGCTGCGAGCGGGCAACGTCGTACCTGGTCCGGCGATCATCACCGAGATGGACTCCACCACCCTCGTGCTGCCCGGGCACACGGCTGCGGTGCACCCGAGCGGCAGCCTCCTCATCCGCCCCGCCGACACCCACCGGGAGAACTGACCATGGCACGCCTCATCGAGACCGCTACCGGACCGCTTCGCTCCGTGGATGTCGACCTGGTCACCATCGACCTGATCGAGAACGGGCTGCGCAACGCCCGCTACGAGATGGACGAGGTGCTCTTCCGGACCGCGCTGTCGCCGGGGATCCGTGAACAGCACGACGAGTTTCCGCTGATCGCCAACCCGGACGGCAAAATGATGGTGGGACAGTTCGGGCTGTCCATCCCCGACTTCCTGGAAAACTTCGACGGCGACATCGAGGAGGGCGACGTCCTGCTGACGTCCGACCCCTACTCCTGTGGTGCGGCGATCAGCCACGCGAACGACTGGCTCGTGGTGCTGCCCATCTTCTTCGAGGGCCGCATCGTGGGTTGGGCGGCGATGTTCGGGCACATGTCCGACGTCGGCGGCAAGACGCCGGCGTCGATGCCGACCGATGCCCGCACAATCTTCGAGGAGGGCGTGGTCATCCCGCCCTTCAAGCTGTACCGCAAGGGCGTGCTCGCCGAGGACCCCCTGCGGATCATCCTCAACCAGGTGCGGAAGCCCGACTGGAACCGCGCCGACCTCAACGGCATCGTCGCGGCGTGCCGGACCGCTTCCCGTCGGGTCCAGGAGATGTGCGCCCGGTTCGGGGTCGACACCTACAACTCCGCGCTCGACCAGCTCCTGGACCGCAACTACCGGGCGATGAAGGTCCTGCTCGGAGCGGTCTTCAAGGAGGGCGAGACGCTGTCGTTCACCGACTACATCTGCGACGACGGCCTCGGCTACGGCCCCTACGAGCTCAAGCTCAGCCTGACCCGCACCGGTGACAAGGTGCTGCTGGACTTCACCGGCAGCAGCCCGCAGGCGCAGGGTCCGATCAACTACTACATCAACGAGAACCTCGTCCGGATGTTCTTCGGCATCTACATGATCACCGTCGCCGACCCGCAGATCCTCTGGAACGACGGCTTCTACCCGCTGGTCGACGTCACGATCCCCGACGATTCGTTCTGGAAGCCCAAGTATCCTGCCGCCCTCAACGCGCGTAACCACGGGATCGGTCGCGTCTTCGACCTGTTCGGCGGCCTGCTCGGTCAGACGAACCCCGGGCTGCTCAACGCGGCCGGCTTCTCGTCATCGCCGCACTTCATGTATTCGGGCACCTATGGGCCGGGTGAGCGCAAGGGCGAGTGGTTCCAGCTGTACTCGATCGGATTCGGCGGGGTTCCCGGCCGGCCGGTGGGCGACGGCCCGGACGGCCACTCGCTGTGGCCGTCGTTCGTCAACATCCCGTGCGAATACCTGGAGTCCTACTATCCGCTGCGGATCGAACGCTGGGAGACCATCGCGGACACCGGTGGCGCCGGGCTCCATCGCGGCGGGAACGGCGTCGACGTGGCCTACCGGTTCCTGGAGGCCGGCACGATCGCGATCCACGACGACCGCTGGCTCACCTATCCGTGGGGAGTCAACGGTGGCGAGCCCGGTGCGCGCGGCCGCAAGTGGCTCGAACGCGCCGACGGCGGCACCGAGATCCTGGGCAGCAAGGTGCACGACGTGCCCGTAGCTCCCGGGGACGTGCTGCACTTCGTCACCTGGGGTGGCGGCGGGTGGGGCGACCCGCTCGCCCGCGACCCGGAACTCGTCGGCCTCGAGGTCCGCCGGGGCCTGGTCAGCCCCACGGGGGCCCGCCGCTTCGGCGTGGTCTGCGACGAGGCCGGCACCGTCGACGTCGCGGCCACCGAGGAGGTACGGGCCGAGCTGCGCCAGGGACGTCCGGACCCACTGCCCACGTTCGACATGGGACCGCCGATGGAGACCATCCTGGACCGGTGCCTGGAGGAGACCGGTCTTCCTGCTCCTCGGCCACCTGTCGCCCGATGAGCCCCGTGCCGGACAGCAGCGACGACGGATTCGGGGGCGCGCTCCTGCCCGGCGCCCGTCCCGCGGTGCTCGTCATCGACCTGATGCGGGCCTACTTCGACCCGGCCAGCCCACTGTGCCTGCCGTCCGCGGACTGCCTGCAGTCGGCTGGCCGGGTCATCGCCGCAGCCCGCGACCACTGGGTTCCCGTGCTGCACACCCGCGTCGCGTACGGGCCCGGCGGTGTCGACGGAGGCCTGTTCGTCCGGAAGGTCACCGCCCTTCAGCAGCTCTTCTCCGGCGGTGGCGCGATGGGTGAGCTGATGCCGCAGGTCTCCCCCGCCGAGGATGAACTGGTGCTGGTCAAGCAGTACGCCAGCGCCTTCTTCGGCACGTCGCTGGCCTCCACCCTGCGGGCGGAGCGCATCGACACCGTCGTGCTGGTCGGCGTGAGCACGAGCGGTTGTGTCCGTGCCACGGCGGTGGACGCGATCCAGCACGGCCTCGTCCCGCTGGTGGTCTCCGAAGCGGTGGCGGACCGCGCCCCCGGCCCGCACGAGGCGAGCCTGTACGACCTGCAAGCCAAGTACGCCGAGGTGATCAGCGAGGCCAGGGCCGTCGCGTACCTGTCGGAGGAGCGATGACAGTCATGGTCGACATCGTCGAGGTCTCGCCCCGTGACGGCCTGCAGAACGAGGCGACGCTACTCACCACCGCCGACAAGGTGGAACTCACCGAGCGGGCGGTACGCGCGGGAGCCCGGCGAGTGGAGGTGACCAGCTTCGTCAACCCCGCCCGCGTTCCGCAGATGGCGGACGCGGACGAGCTGATGGCCGCGCTCCCCCGCCACGACGGCGTCCGATACGCGGGCCTGGTGATGAACCGCCGCGGCCTGGACCGAGCTCTGGCCGCGGGGGTCGACGAGATCAACGTCGTCGTCGTGGCCACGGACACCTTCTGCGGCCGCAACCAGGGCATGACCACCGCCCAGGCCTGTGACACGGCCGCGGTGCTGGTGCAGGCGGCTCGCGAGGCAGGGGTGTTCACGACGGTGACGGTGGGTGCCTCGTTCGGATGCCCGTTCGAAGGCGAGGTCCCGCCGAACCGGCTGCGGGAGGTGCTCGCCCGGGTGCGGGACGTGGGTCCGGACGAACTGGCCCTCGCCGACACCATCGGAGTGGCCGTACCCTCCGACGTCACCGAACGGCTGACGCTCGCCCGGGAGATCACGCAGTCCCGCACACCGCTGCGGCTGCACCTGCACGACACCCGGCACACCGGCGTGGCCAACGCGGTCGCGGCAGTCCAGGCGGGCGTCACCACCCTCGACGCCAGCATCGGCGGAACAGGCGGGTGCCCGTTCGCACCTGCGGCGACCGGAAACGTCGCCACCGAGGATCTCGTCTACCTCTTCGACCGGATGGGGCGGCCCACCGGCCTGAATCTGGAGGAACTCACCTCGGCCGTCTCCTGGCTGCAACGGAGGCTCGGGAAGCAGCTCCCCGGCGCTCTGCTCCGGGCGGGCGGTTTTCCCGCCTGAGCCCGGCCCGGACGCTGGACAGCTGTCGCACGCCCGGCAGTGCGCCCCACCAGGTGGTGGGGCGCACTGCGGCGACGACCTACCGGTTGCCGCCCTGGTCGTGTGGGACGGTGACGGTGACGGTGCAGCCGACCGGCCGTCCGATCTCGTCATGGCCGGTGTACGTGAGGTGGTACACCCGGTCCCCCGCGTCGCCGGCTCGTTCGGCCCGTAGCCTGCCGCTCGTGTCCGGCGTGCCAATGGCGAATCCGCTGACGTCCGCGGCGTCACCCCCGGTCACGCTGGCCAGGGTGAACGCGTTCGGGCCGAGCACCCCGTCGTGCAGGTCCACGGTGACGTTGACGTCGACCAGCTTGTGGTTCGGCGGCCACAGGACCGGTCGGTCCGGCACACAATCGAGCTGCCGTACGGGTAGTGGGTTCGCCAGGGTTGCGGTGGCGTGTCCGATGGTCGCGGTGAGCCGGCCGCCGGCTTCGTAGTACATGTGCGCGGTACGCCCGTCGAAATAGAACGTCGGCGCGGCCGAGCGGCCGAGGTCGGGCGCGGCGGACATCGAGTCGTGCACGACGCCGAGGTGGATCTCCTGGTCGAAGTCCTGCCCGACGTCCACCGCGTGCATGTTGCCGTCGGCGGCGTGGTAGATCACCAGGTTGCGGTCGTCCCAGCGCAGGAAGAACGGTCCAGAGGCGTTCGGGCCTTCGATGCCCTGCGGAGTCACGATCGGTCCCGGCTGCATGGCCCAGGTCCGCGCGTCGTTGGAGACCGCCCAGCGGATCCGCCGCGACACTGGCCCGGTCGGTCCCGGCAGCGCAGCGGTCGGGTTGTCCATGAAGAGCATCAGGTACCGGGTGCCCAGGCGGGGCACGGACTGCTCGAACACCCGGGCGTACGAGGTCTCGCCGCCGGTCGTGTCGTCCCGGCTGACCGCCGTACCGCCGTAGCTGAAGTGGATGCCGTCGTCGGAGGTCGCGTACCGGGTGATGGAGTTCTCGCCGTGGAAGTAGAGGAAGAGCTTGCCCTCGCCCTCGATCCACACCGCGTGCGGCGAGGAGATGTGGCTGACCGTCGGGTAGTACGGCAGCCAGGTGTTGCCGATCAGGGGGTTGGCGACGTATTCGGTCCACGGACCGTTGATCGAGTCGGAGTACGCGAGGGCGATCCCACCGGGACGCTCGTGCGGTGCGTAGTACAGGTAGTAGGTGCCGAGCGGGTTGGGAAAGTAGTCGGCAGCCCGGATGACGCTCGGGAAGATGAACTCGTTCGTCGGGTTGTAGGCGAGGGTGCCCTTGTCGAACGCGGTGCCCTGGTAGGTGAACTGGGGGAAGTCGAGCGCGGCGTCGGCGGCTGCTGGCCGGGCGCCGGCCACGGCGGCGACGAGCAGGCCGGCACTGGCGGCCGCCAGGACAGCACGTCGGGACGACGGGGCGGATGGTCTCGTCATGCGGCTTCCTCTTTGGTCGGTCAGCTCGTCGGCACGAGTGGTGCGGCGTGACGCTGAGTAAGAACACAGGGGACACCGCTCGGTGGACACCTCTGGCATCACCGAGCTAATACGTATTAGCATCTATGTTTCTTGAATGCTGCGCGCTCGACCGCGTTTCTGTCAAGAGCCGGCTCGCCGCCCGCCCGGTCCGCCCGCGCCACCGCCAGCCGATCGGGAGCCCGGTCGCTAATGCGCATTAGTCCAGGGGGTTCATCTCCACGAAATGTTGCGGACACCCCTTGACACGTGCCGGCCCACCCACCAAGCTCCTTCCCAACGCCGAGGCTAATACGCATTAGCCCCACCGGAAGGACCCGACGTGACCGCTCCCCCTCGACGCGTCACCCAGCGTGACATCGCGCGGATGGCCGGTGTCAGTCAGGCGACCGTGTCGCTGGTGCTCAACAATCGGACCGACGCCGAGGTCCGCATCGCACCGGAGACCCGGGACCGGGTCTTGCGGGTCATCGCCGAGACCGGGTACGCCGCCGACCCCGTGGCCCGCCGCCTCGCCTCGCGGTACAACCGGATCATCGGCGTCTTCACGTACGAGCCCGCGTTCCCCAGCGGCAGCCGGGACTTCTTCCACCCGTTCCTGCTCGGCATCGAGGACTACGCCGAACGGTTCGGCTGCGACCTGCTGCTGTTCACCAGCGCGCCGGTGGTGGACGGCCGGCGACGAATCTTCCACCAGGACAACCGGCTACGTCTGGCCGACGGGTGCATCCTGCTCGGACGCGAGATCGACGGCGCGGAGCTGCACCGGCTCAACCGCGATGGATATCCGTACGTCGCCGTCGGGCGCCGGGACGACGCCGGCGGACCGGTCCCCTACGTCGGCGCCGACTACGCCTCGGCGGTGTCCCAACTCGTCGAGATCGCGCTGCGGCACGGTCACCGCCGCCTGACGTACGTGAGCGCGGGCACCACCGCGGAATCCTCCGAAGACCGGCGCCGCGGATTTCATGCCACCGCGGCGACCGCGGAGAGCGCGGGGCAGATGTCGGCGCTGGCCAGCGAGGCCGACGCCACCATCGACACCCTGCTGGCCGACGGGACCACCGTCGTCTTCGTCGAGGACTTCGCCACGGCGGTCGCGCTGCAGTCGGCAGCCCGTCGGCGCGGCCTGACCGTGCCCGGCGACCTGTCGATCGTGACCCTCGGCGACCCGACGGTCGCGGTCCCCACCGACATCACGTTCACCGGATTCCGCATCCCCCGCGAGGAGATGGGCCGGCAGTCGGTCGAGGTGCTGACGGGCGTCATCGACGGCAGCGCGGACGGCGTCCAGCAGCGACTTCTCCCCTGCGAACTCGTCGAGGGCATCACCCTCGGCACCCCTGATCCGGCGGTTGACCGGCGCTGAGCGGTCGATCGCGCAACTGGAAGGAAAAACGTGGTACTCATGCGTACGGACGTCCTCGTCGTCGGGGGCGGACTGGGCGGCGTCGCCGCGGCGCTCGCCGCGGCCCGGGCCGGCCGGTCCGTCATCCTGACCGAGGAGTTCGACTGGCTCGGCGGGCAGCTCACCAGCCAGGCCGTCCCCCCGGACGAGCACTCCTGGATCGAGCAGTTCGGCGCCACCGCCAGCTACCGGGAACTGCGTAACGGCATTCGCGACTACTACCGTCGTCACTACCCGTTGACCGAACGGTCCCGGGCCTGGACCGACCTCAACCCGGGTGCGGGTTGGGTGAGCCGGCTCTGCCACGAGCCGCGGGTGGCCGTCGCCGTCCTCGAACAGATGCTCGCGCCGCACCTCGGTTCGGGCCGTATTCGGGTGCTCCAGCCGTACCGGCCGGTGGCCGCGGAGACCGACGGGGACCGGGTGACCGGCGTTACCCTCGCGCACCGCGACCGGGACGAGCGGATCGACGTGGTCGCGCCGTACGTCCTGGACGCCACCGAGACCGGCGAGTTGCTGCCACTGACGGGCACCGAGTACGTCACCGGGTTCGAGTCGCAGGCGGAAACCGGTGAGCCGAGCGCCCCGGCCGAGGCTCAGCCGTTGAACATGCAGGCGGTGTCCGTCTGCTTCGCCCTGGACCACGTCGACGGCGACCACACCATCGACCGTCCCGCGGGGTACGACTTCTGGCGCGACTACAAGCCCGACTTCTGGGGTGACCGGCTGCTGTCCTGGAAGTCACCGCACCCGCGCACGCTGGAGATCGTCGAGCGCAGCTTCACCCCCAACCCGGACGACGACCCGTTGAGCGTCAACGCCGACCAACGCCTCAACCCCGGCGATGGCAACCTGTGGACGTTCCGCCGGATCGCCGCGCGGCGCAACTTCACCGACGGCGCGTACGGCAGCGACATCACCCTGGTCAACTGGCCGATGATCGACTACTTCGAGGGACCGGTCATCGACGTCCCGAACGCGTCGTGGCACCTGTCCAAGGCCCGCGAGCTGTCATACGCGGTGCTCTACTGGATGCAGACGGAGGCGCCCCGGCCCGACGGCGGCACCGGCTTCCCGGGCCTGCGGCTACGCGGCGACGTGACCGGCAGCGCGGACGGCCTGGCCCAGGCCCCGTACATCCGCGAGTCCCGCCGGATCCGCGCCGAGTACACAGTGGCCGAGCAGGACCTGTCCCTGGCGGTCCGGGGCGACCGCGGCGCGGTCAGCTACCCCGACGCGGTGGGCGTGGGCATGTACCGGATCGACCTGCACCCGTCGACCGGCGGGGACAACTACATCGACGTCGGCTCGTGCCCGTTCGAGATCCCGCTCGGTGCGCTGATCCCGCAGCGGATGGAGAACCTGCTGCCGGCCGGCAAGAACATCGGCACTACCCACATCACCAACGGCAGCTATCGGCTGCACCCCGTCGAGTGGAACGTCGGCGAGGTCGCCGGCCTGCTCGCCGACTTCTGTCTGGCGCAGGGCGAGTCCCCGCGTGCGGTCCGCAACACCCCCCGTCTGCTGGCTGACTTCCAGGACCGCCTCACCGCGGCCGGCGTGGAACAGCGCTGGCCACAGATCGCGGGCTACTGAACACACCCCCGTAAGGAGAACATTGTGAAAGCAGGAAAGGCCCTGCGCGGCGTCGCCGTCGCACTGGCCGGCACGCTCGCCCTGACCGCCTGCGGTGGCGGTGACGACGCCGACGACAGCGGCCCGGCGACACTGCGGATGACCGTCTGGTCGGCCAACGAGGCGCACCTCAAGTTGTTCAACGAGATCGCCGACGAGTACCGCAAGAGCCACCCGGACGTGACCGAGATCAAGTTCGATCCGCTGCCGTTCGACACGTACACCACGACCCTGACCACGCAGATCGCGGGCGGGAACGCACCGGACCTCGCGTGGGTGTTCGAGAATTCCGCCCCCGACTTCGTCACCTCGGGCGCGCTGCTGCCCCTGGACGACACCCTCAAGAAGGCCGAGGGCTACGAGTACGAGGACATCTCCCCCGCCACGCTCAAGCTCTGGCAGGACGACGGCAAGCTGTACGCGTACCCCTTCTCCACCTCGCCGTTCGGGGTGTTCGTCAACAACGACATGGTCAAGAAGGCCGGGCAGAAGACCCCGGCCGAGCTGATCGCGGCCGGCCAGTGGAACTGGGACAACGCCCTGGCAACCGCCGCGGCGGCGGCGGCGGACTCCGGCAAGGCCGGCATGGTCATCCGGGACTTCGACTACAAGGGCTGGGACAACCTGTCCACCTTCTGGACCGGATGGGGCGCCCAGGCGTGGAGCGAGGACGGCAAGTCCTGCGGCTTCAACAGCCCGGAGATGGTCGACGCGATGACCACCCTGCACAAGGCCACCTTCACCCAGAAGGCGCTGCCCGGTCCGGGCACGACCGCCGACTTCTTCGCCGGTGACTCGGCCATGACGGTCACCCAGATCTCTCGCGCCTCGCTGCTGAAGGACGGCGGATTCGGGTGGGACCTGGTGCCGCTGCCGGCCGGCCCGAAGGGGAACTACGCGGTGGTCGGCCAGGCGGGTGTCGGTGTCATGAAGAAGAGCCCGCACGCCAAGCAGGCGGCCGACTTTCTGGCCTTCTTCACCAACCCCACCAACTCGGCGAAGCTCGCCCAGTTCTTCCCGGCGCCCCGGCAGTCGCAGCTGACCGCCGAGACCCTCGCCAAGACGAACCCGAAGCTCAAGCCGGAGCAGCTGCAGAAGGTCGTCATCGACGGCATCACCAACGGCGTGGTCAAGCCCAGTCACTCCGGCCAGGCCGAGCTGAGCCAGCAGGTCCGCGCCGGGCTCGACCCGCTGTGGCAGCCGAACGCGGACGTCAAGGCCGTACTCGACGGCGTCTGCACCAAGATCCAGCCACTGCTGGCGAAGTAAGGCAAACGATCATGACCCAGACGGACACCAGGGTGGGCTCGGCTGCTGCCGGGCCCGCCCCGGGCCCGGCCCGGCCGTTCTGGACCAGCCGCCGCCGGGACCAGCTCGCCGGTTACGTGTTCATCGCCCCGCAAATGCTCGGCAGCATCGTCTTCGTGATCCTGCCGCTGATCCTCGTGCTCTGGTACAGCCTGCACGAGTGGAACGTGCTCGCCGGAACCTTCGACTTCGTCGGCACCGACAACTACAAGGCTCTCGCCGATGATCCCAACCTCGGCGAGGTGCTGCGCGCCACCGGGCTGTTCTCCGTCGGGCTGGTGGTGCTCAACCTCGGCCTGGCCCTGCTTCTGGCAGTCCTGCTGAACCAGAAGCTGCGGGGCACGATCGTGTTCCGCACGCTGTTCTTCTCCCCCGTGGTGGTCTCACTGGTGGCCTGGACCATCGTCTGGGGCTTCCTGCTTCAGGACAACGGCGGGATCAACGGCCTGCTCGACACCATTGGCGTGGACGGGCCGAACTGGCTGCGCGGCGAGGGCACCGCGATGGTGTCCGTGATCGTCGTGCAGGTGTTCAAGAACGTCGGCCTGAACATGGTGCTGTTCCTGGCCGCCCTTCAGGGTGTGCCGGGCGAGCTGTACGAGGCCGCCGAGGTGGACGGGGCGAGCCGGATGCGCCAGTTCTGGCGGATCACCGTACCGCTGATCAGCCCCACGATCCTGTTGACGTCGATCATCACCGTGGTCGGGTCGTTGCAGGTCTTCGCGCAGATCTCGGTGCTCACCCAGGGCGGCCCGGGCGCATCGACGACGGTCCTCGTCTACTACCTGTACCAGCAGGCCTTCCAATTCCATCACTTCGGCTACGGCGCCACGCTGTCGATCGTCCTGTTCGCCATCGTGCTCGCCCTCACCGTGCTGCAGTGGCAGATGCGCAAGAGGTGGGTCTTCCATGAGTCGTGACCTGTCCCGCCGGACCAAGCTGGTGCTCTACGGGGTGCTGCTGGTCCTGGCGATCCCGTTCGTCTTCCCGACCTGGTGGATGGTCACCTCGTCGCTGAAGCCGGTGGCGGACATCTTCGCCTTCCCGCCGAAGCTCCTGCCGACCAATCCCCGATTCGACGCCTATGAGCGGGTGTTCGAGTTGCAGCCCTTCGGGCAGCAGTACCTGAACAGCCTCTACATCGCGCTGGTTGTCACGGTCGGCACCATGGCCGTGGCGGCACTGGCCGGGTATGCCTTTGCGCGCATCCGGTTCCGGGGCCAGAACGTGTTGTTCCTGGTCGTCCTCGCGGGCCTGCTCATTCCGAGCGAGGTGACGATCGTGCCGCTGTTCCAGATGTTCTTCAAACTCGGCCTGGTCAACACCCACTGGCCGCTGATCCTGGTGCCGATCTTCGGCGCGCCGAGCGTCCTGGCGACGTTCATCATGCGGCAGTTCTTCATCAGCCTGCCTGGTGAGCTGGAGGAGGCGGCCCGGGTCGACGGGCTGGGCCGATTCGCCACCTTCTGGCGGATCGCCCTGCCGCTGTCGCGGCCGGCACTGGGCGCGGTGGCCATCTTCACCTTCCTGCACAGCTGGAACCTCTATCTGGAACCGATCGTGTTCCTCTCCTCTCCGGAGAAGTTCACCCTGCCCCAGGCGCTCACCCAGTTCGTCGACGCCTACGGCGGCCCCATGTGGGACGTCCAGATGGCCGCGGCGTCGATGACCGCCCTGCCCGTCCTGGTGGTGTTCGTCATCGCGCAGAAGCAGTTCGTCGAGGGCCTCGCGCACACCGGCCTCAAGGGATGACGACACCGGTTGTCGGTATCGACATCGGTGGCACCAAAACGGCAGTCGCGCTCGTCGACCGGGCCGGACGGGTGCTGGAGCGCCGCGAGGCGCCCACGCCCGCCCGGTCCGGGCCCGAGGCGGTGCTGGACGTCGCCGCCCGGCTGGCCACCGACCTGCTCGGCGCGACCGCCGGACCGGTGGGCGTGGGCACCGCCGGCACTGTCGACCCGGCGACCGGCAGCATCCGGTACGCCACCGACAGCCTGCCGGGCTGGACGGGCACCCCGGTCGCCGACGCGCTGGCCACCCGGCTGGGTCGAGGAGTGCGGGTCGTCAACGACGTGCACGCCGCCGCGCTCGGCGAAAGCTGGGCAGGCGCCGGACGGGACCGCGCTCATGTGCTGCTGGTGGCCGTCGGCACCGGGCTGGGCGGGGCGATCATCCGCAACGGCCGGGTCGAGGCCGGCGCCCGCGGGGCAGCCGGCGAGGTCGGGCACCTGCCCGCCCCGGGCGCCGAACGACTGCGGTGCGGGTGCGGCCGCCACGGGCACCTGGAGGCGATCGCCTCCGGCAGCGGGCTGGCCGCCGCGTACGCCATCGAGACCGGCACCCACGTCACCGGGCGGACAGTGGCCGAGCGCGCCGCGACCGGCGACGGGGCCGCCCAGCGGGTCGTGGAGCGGGCCGGAGCCGTCCTCGGCGCGACCCTCGCGGGGTTGGTGGCGCTGCTCGATCCGGACGCTGTCCTGGTCGCTGGCGGGGCCGTCGGCTCCCTGCTGCCCGCCGCGTCCGCCGCCTACTCGGCCGAGGTGCCCGCCGGCTGGGCCGACGTTCCACTGCTGCCCGCCACGCTGGGCGTCGACGCGGTCCTGGTCGGCGCCGCCCGACTGGCCATCGACTGACCCCACATCGAAGGGACCAACAGGTGAACGTGCTCGACGACCTGGCCGGCGGGCTGGTGGTGTCCTGCCAACCGCTGCCCGACGACCCGGACGATCCGATGCGGGATCCGTACGTCCAGGCCAGGGTGGCGGCCGCGGTGGTACGCGGCGGCGCCGTGGCGGTCCGGGTCAACGGGCCGGACGACATCCGGGCCGTACGGGCTGCCGTCGACGTCCCGGTGATCGGGCTGTACAAGCACGGCACCGCTGACGTCTTCATCACCCCGACCGCTGCCCACGCGCTCGAGGTGGCGCTGGCCGGAGCGGAGATCGTCGCGATCGACGCCACCGACCGCCCGCGACCGGACGGCCGCGCCTTCGCCGACACGGTCCGCGTGCTCCGCGAACGGACCGACGCACTGATCCTGGCAGACGTCTCCACCGCCGCCGAGGGCGTCGCAGCCGTCGAGGCCGGCGCGGACGCCGTCGCCACCACGCTGTCCGGCTACACACCGGCCAGCCCACCAACCGACGGGCCCGACCTCGGGCTCGTGGAGCGACTCGTCGCACTGCTGCCCGTGCCGGTGATCGCCGAAGGGCGGTACCGCAACACGGAACAGATCGGCCAGGCCTTCGAGGCAGGTGCCCACGCGGTGGTGATGGGCAACGCCGTCACCTCACCGCTCTGGATCACCCGCCGGCTCGTGCCGGCCACCCCCCTCGCGGCGAGCGCACCGAAATAGAGGAGTGAACATGAGAAGACGCACCCTTCTAGCCACCGGCATGGCCGGGCTGACCACCCTGACCGTGGGCCGGCCCGCATTCGCCGGGCCCGCCAAGCGGCAGCTGACCGTGGCGCTGGTCCCGTTGGACGACCGGCCCGTCAACACGTACGCGGCGCAGATGACCGCGGCCAGCGCCGGCGCCCAGGTGCAGCTGCCGCCACGGGAGTCGCTGGGCCGCTTCTTCACCCCCGGCGACGGCGCCGCCATCGCCCGCTGGCTCGGCACCACCAACGGCGTCGACGGGTACGTGATCTCGGTCAGCATGCTCGCGTACGGCGGCCTCATCGCCTCCCGCACCGCAGCCCCGACGCTGGCCGCCGCCCTGGCGAACCTGGCTGCGATTCGCACCCTGCGCTTCACCCGGCCGGAGGCGGTGATCGAGGTGCACGACACCATCCAGCGCCTCGCCATCACCAGCACGGGCACCGAGCTGGATCGGTACCGCGACCTGCTCGTCTCCTGGGCCAAGCTCTACGACCAGGTGACGAACCTCGGGCAGGAGGAGCTGCGAGCGCAACTCGACGCCGTCCGGGCACAGATCCCCGACCAGGTCGTCGAGGACTATCTCGCCGCGCGGGCCCGCAACCACCAGGTCAACCGGCTCATGGTCGAGTGGGTCGCCGACGGCACCATCAACCACCTCGTGCTCTCTGAGGACGACACCGCGCCGGTCGGCCTGGCCCGTGCCGAGCGGGTGGAACTGGAGGCGCTCGTCGACCAACTCGGCGTCGGCGACCGGGTGGAAATCTTCCCCGGTGCCGACGAGGTCAACGCGCTGCTGGTCGCGCGGGTGATCGCGGCCGGCACCGGCCCCACCTACCGCGTGGAGTACGCCGGCGTCTCCGGTGAGGCCTGGACCGCACAACTGGAGGGCATCCCGTTCGCGGAGAACATCCGGCGGCACGTCACCTCGGTTGGAGGACGGGTCGTCAGCGGCGACGCGGGCATCGTGCTCGCCGTGAACACCCCCTCATCGGCACCCGGGCAACGGGCCGCTGACCTGGACGCCTTCGTCGGGCGGATCGGCAAGCTGCTGGCCGCCGGCACTTCGGTCATCGTGGTCGACCCGCTCATCGTGAACAAGGCCGACCACGACCTGGTCGCGCGGATGGAGAACCACCTGGATCTCGCGGCGCTGCTGTCGTACTCGGGGTGGAACACCGGCGGCAACGCACTCGGCCTGGCGCTCAGCCACGGCACCGCCCGGTGGGCGTACCTCCGCGCCTCCGGCAGCGGGTTCGGCGTGCCCGACCTGCGCGCGCCGGGCCAGGCCCACGCCGAGTACCTGCTCTACCGGTTCGTCAAGGACGACCCGTGGAAGAACATCGTGCAGGTCGAGGCGTACGCGCACGCACGGGCGCAGGGCTGGGACCCGCTCGCTCTCACTCCCGAGCAGAAGACCTACTTCGACGGTTGGGTCAGGGAGCGGCTGGTACCCGTGACCGAGCGGTACTTCGCCGACCACTTCGCGGGGCACCGCATCGTGCTGGGACGGCGAGGCGCGAAGACGTTCACGGCGACGCTGGCTAGCTTCGAGTCAGCGCGTGTCGAGCTGCCGTGGGACCGGCTCTTCGAGGTGGTCCTCGAACCTCGGCTGCGACTGTCCTGACCGGTGACCGTCTGATGCTCCGATAGGACCGTGGAGCATCAGACGGTCAGGTCGGCGCGTACGAGCGCCTTCGCGACAGCGGTTCGCAGAATGTCGTTCGTGCCCTCGGCGACCTGGACGCCGTCGCGGCGAGCCGGAGTGCTCGACTGCGGGCTCGCACTCACTCCCGGACATCGCTGAATATCTTGCTTTCTCGCCTGGTCGCGTCCGTACTGATCGCTAAGAAACCCCACGACGACGAGTTCTCCGCCCCACCCTCGCCCAGTGGATGCCATCGACTACCGTGCCGGGAGTTGATCGCGCCCGCTCCGACCAGCCCACTAGGGAGTATTCGTGCGTCTGCGCACCACAGTCGCCGCTGGTTCGCTCGCACTGGTGATGGCCCTGGCCGTCAGCGGTTGCGACAGTCTCGGCGGCACCGACGACTCCGGCGGTGCCGCGAAGGGGACCACCGGCTCCGCGCCCGGTCAGCCCGACGAGATGGGCACGGTGATCGCGAGCCGGGACATCCAGATCAGCGAGAGCGGCAGTCTGTTCCGGGTGAAGGTGGAGCTGTACCAGCTGCGACGGGACAAGGGGTTCGTCAACCTCAACGTTCGGATGACCCGTACGGATCCGGCGGGCAGCCCGGGACGCTGGCAGATCGCCAGCGCCTTTCAAGGTGAGACCGTCTCGTTGGCCTTCTCCGGCGTGACGTTGGTCGACCGGAAGAACCGCAAGCGGCACCTGGTAGCCCGGGCCGGCGACTCGGATGCGAAACCCGGTCAGGTGACGTACCTCGCTTCGTCGGGCCTCGCCTCAGTCTTCGTCACTCCCGGTCAGTCAGTGGACCTGTACGCCATGTTCGGCGCCCCGCCGGACGACGTCACCGCCGTGGATGTCGTCATCCCTCGTGTCCCGGTGTTCGAGAATGTTCCGCTCGGTTAGCGGGCGTACGGCCCTGGCCGCGACCGCGTTGACCCTCCTGCTGGTCAGCGAACCGGTCGCCGCCTGGGCGGCGCCGACGCCGACACCCACCTCCGGGACCGCGGTCGTGCCCGGGCCCACGCTGGCGGCCGGCGCGCGGGTCGACGCCCCGATCATCGACATCCTGGCACCGACAGACGACATCTACCTGCGTACCGAGGATCTCGACGGCAACAGTCTGGAAGCCGAGTCCGGCGGACGAATCGAGCTGATCCTGGCGGCGGACGTGCTCTTCGCGTTCGGCAAGGCCGACCTCTCGCCGGCAGCCCGCACTCGGCTGGCCGAGATCGCGAGACGACTACGCGCCGAGGCCACCGGCACGGTGCAGATCTTCGGGCACACCGACGCGGTGGGCGACGACGCGCAGAACCTGGCGTTGTCCCTCCGGCGAGCCGAGGCGGTCCGAGCGGTGCTGTCCGCGGAAGGTGGCAGCCAGGTCACCTATGAGATCAAGGGCTTCGGAGAGACCCGGCCCGTCGCGCCGAACACCCTCGGCGGCAAGGACAACCCCAAGGGCCGGGCCAGCAACCGGCGCGTCGAGATCCGGTTCGACAAGTAAGACCGACGGGACCTCTTATACAGATGTTGTCGAGCGGTGGCGGCCCGCCGACACTGCGGGGGAGGCCGGCAGGGCCGCCACAGGCTCATTCCCGGTTCAGCAGGTAAGCCCGGTCCGCGTCGATGGCCACGTCCACGTTGGTTCCCTCGGCCACCGCATCCCGTGGGTCCTTGCCCGACTCGGTCACCGTGACGGTGCCGCCGGTCGTCTCCACCTCGTAGTCGATGCTCGGCCCGTGGAACGTCGACCGCAGCACCACGCCCAGGCCGGTCCCACCGTCGGTGACCGGCGACAACGTCACCGTCTCGGGACGGACCATGAGGTACGCGTCCCCCGATCCGGCCACCACCGTCGAGTGGGCGGGCACAGTCAGCCGCCGGCCGAGCACCGTCACCGTCGCCTTACCGTCGGCGATGCTCTCCGGCACCGTCTCGATGAAGTTGGCCCGACCGATGAAGTCCGCCACGAAGACACTGGCCGGGCGGGCGTAGATCTCGCCGGGCGTCGCCACCTGCTCGACCTTGCCCTTGTTCATCACCACGACCCGGTCGGACATGCTCATCGCTTCGTCCTGGTCGTGGGTGACGTAGATGCTGGTGATCCCGAACATCTTCTGGATGCGACGGATCTCGGTCCGCATGGCGTCGCGCAGCTTCGCGTCCAGGTTCGACAGCGGCTCGTCGAACAGGAGCACCTTCGGCTGCACCACCAGTGCCCGGGCCAACGCGACCCGCTGCTGCTGGCCGCCGGAGAGCTCGTGCGGGCTACGGTCCTCCAGGCCGACGAGGTTCATGCTGGTCACCGCCATCCGCATGCCCTCGGCGATGTCGGCCTTGGTGCGCCGCTGCAGCTTCAGCCCGTACGCGATGTTCTGCGCGACGGTCATGTGCGGGAACAGGGCGTAGCTCTGGAACACCATCGCCATCGGTCGGCGCTGCGGTGGCATGTCGTCGATGGCCTTGCCGTCGAGCAGGATGCTGCCGCTCGTGGCGTCCTCGAAACCCGCCACCATGCGCAGCGTGGTGGTCTTGCCGCAGCCCGACGGGCCCAGCAGGGTGATGAACTCCCCCGGCAGGACGTCGAGCGAAACGCTGTCGACCGCGGTGACGTCCTCGGGACGGCTCCGGAAACGCTTGGTCAGGGCCTCGAGTTGCAGGCGTCCGGTGCTGGCCTCACCACGTCCGGCGGGTGCGAGCGCAGCGGCCTCGGTGGGCGCGGCGACGGTCATCGTTTCGGCCTTTCAGACTTGGCGGTGCGGTGCAGTGCGGCGCCCCCGCCGACGAGCAGTCGGATGATCGCGAAGGCGACCAGGACGAGCACGGTCAGCACCGTGCAGTAGGCGAATGCCACCCCGTACCGGCCGGTGCTCGCGGCGCTGAGCACCTGCGATGTGATGATCTTCGTCTCCGGCGTGACCAGCAGGACAATGGTCGACACGGAGGTCATGCTGCGGGCGAAGCTGTAGCTCAACCCGGTGAGCAGGGCCGGCTTGATCAACGGCAGGGTCACCCAACGGAACGTCTGCAGCGAGTTGGCCCCAAGGTCGGTCGACGCCTGCTCGATCTGCGGATGCAACTGGGTCAGCGCACCGACCGCAGTCCGTTGCCCCGCCGGCACGCTACGGATCACGAACGCCAAGACGATGGCCATCGCGCCGGCGAAGACCGCGCTACCACCCACCAGGCTGGGGAACACCAGGTAGTCGCCGATGTACCGCTCGGGCCGGTAGGCGAGGACGAAGCCGATGCCCAGCACGGTGCCCGGCACGGCGACACCCAGCGTGCCGCCCAGGTCGAGCAGCCAGGCCGTACGTCGCAGGTGGCGAACCACCAGCCAGGCGATGAGCAGGCCGAGGAGGGCGGCGATCGGAGTGGCGATGACCGCGAACGTCAACGTGTCGAGGACGGCCTCCACTCCCACCCCGAGCAGTACCTCCTTGAGGTAATCGAGGGTGAAGGTGTTGTCCACGCCGAACACCTTGGTCACCGAGCCGAGGATGACAGTGCTGTAGATGCTCACGATGATCGCGGCGGCGAACAGCGCCAGGGCGTACACCGGCCACCGGCTCCAGCCGGTGATCAGGTGCACGGAGCCGGACGGTCGGCCGGTGATGGTGGTGCGCACCTTGCGGTTGAGCCACCACCGCTGGCCGAAGTACATCGCCAGGGACGGCACCAGCAGGATCACGCAGTAAACGGCGGCGCTGGTGGTGTCGTACTCACCGGTGACCGCCAGGTAGGCGCGGCTGGCCAGCACCGTGTAGTCGCCACCGAGCACCAGCGGGTTGGCCAGGTCGGCGATCGCCTCCACGAACAGCAGCAGGAACGGGGCGACGAGCCCGGGGGCCAGCAGCGGCAGGATCACGCGGCGCATGATCTGCCAGCGGCTGGCACCCATGTTCATCGCCGCCTCCTCCAGTGCCGGATCCAGGCCCCGCATCATGCCGAGCAGGCCCAGGTACGCCACCGGGAACAGCGACAGCGACAGCACGAACACCAGGCCGTCGAGGCCGTAGATGTCGTACTCCAGCCCGAACAAGCCGTTGCTGATCACGCCGCGCCGGCCGTAGAGCACCACCGTGGCGGTGGCCACCGCGAACGGCGGGCTGACGATCGGCATGAGGGCGATGAGGTGCAGGATCTTCTTGCCCGGCACGTCCAGTCGGGCCTGGACGAACGCGAACAGGAACCCCAGGGCGGTGCCGCACAACCCGACCAGCGCCCCGAGCACCAACGTGTTCCGCAGGATGCCGAGATCGACGGAGGAGCTGAAGAACTCGACGTACCGGGGCAGCGCGTCCGGAGCGAAGGCGGTGGCCAGCACCGCCACGAGCGGGATCGCCGCACCGATCACCACCACCGCCGCGCAGACCCCGACCAGGACCCGCAGCCCCGCGCCGAGGCGGCGGCGCCGCCGCGGCGCGACCGCCTCGGGTGGGGTTGGGGTGATCACCCCGGGATCGGACAACAACGTGGTCATGACTTCGGCGCCTGCGCGACCTCGGTGTCGAACCGCTTGTTGAGCGCCGACTTCGCCTTACCTGCCGCCACCGCGTCGTACTCCACCATCTTGATGCCGGAGAGCGGGACGACCTTGTCCGACACCTTCGCGTCCGGGTTCGTCGGGAACTGGTACGCCTTGACGCTCGGGCCGACCTCCTGCGCCTCGGTGGTGAGGGCCCAGTCGACGAACTTGCGGGCGCTGGTCGGGTTCTTGGCGTTCTTCACCAGGGCGACACCGCCGGTCTCGTAACCGGTGCCTTCCGCCGGGAAACTCAGCCTCAGGTCGGGGAAGCCGGCCTCCATGGTGGCCACGCAGTCGTGCGCGAAGATGACCCCTACCGCGACCTCACCGCGGGCGGTCATCTGGGCGGGCGCCGAGCCGGACTTGGTGTACTGCAGGACGTTCGGGTGCAGCTTGCGCATGTAGTCCAGCGCCTTGCCCTCGTCGCCGCCGGCCAGCTGTACCTGGGTCCAGAGGGTCGTGTACGCGGTGCCCGAGGTCGACGGGTGCGCGATGCCGATGTCCTTGGCGAGCTTCTGGTTGAGCAGGGCCGTCCACGAGTCGGGGAGCCCGATTCCCCGCTCCGTCAGCAGCTTGCTGTTGCTGCAGAAGCCCAGGGCGCCGACGTAGACGCCGGTCCAGGTGCCCTGCGGGTCCTTGTACTTGGCCGGGATGACACCCGCGTTCGGCGAGGTGTAGGCCTCCAGGAGCCCCTCGTCGCCGGCGGAGGCGTACCCGTCGGCGGGCCCCCCGTACCAGACGTCGAACTCCGCGTTGCCCTTGCCGGCCTTGATACGCGCCAGCGCCTCGCCGCTGGAGAGCCGCACGAAGTCGGCCTTCACCCCCGTGGACTCGGTGAACTTCTTCGTGGTCGCCGCGCACCAGTCCTCGGTGGCGCCGCACACCACGTGCACCACACCGCTGTCCTTGCTGGCCTCGGCGCCACCCTCGCGGGCGCAGCCAGCCCCACCGAGCAGCAGCGAGGCCGCCATCGCTGTCGCCAGCAGTGTGCGGTTGCCCCGTATCTTGTTCGTCGCCATGACGTGGTCTCCCCTACTAAGCCGCCCGAATCAATGCGAGTGGTGTGACGGCCACGTTAAAGGCGTGTGAACGGTGCCCCGGTGACGGCGGTGTAAGTAATGGTGACGCCGCCGTCACCTGGCCGCCGGGGAGGCGTCCCCGTCCTCGGCGGTCCCGGCGGCCATCTCGGGCATCAGGTAGCCGACCCCGCGCAGCGTGCGCACGTACGCCGATCCGTTCGGTGTCCCGGCGAGCCGGGAGCGCAGCCGGTACACCGCGGACTTCACCACGTCTCGTCCGCCGATCAGGTCCGTGGTGCCCCAGACCTCCCGCAGCAGGTCCTGCCACGACTGCGGCACGCCGCGGCGCACCGCCAGGTGGTGCAGCAGCTTGAACTCCGTGAACGGCAGGTCGAGCCGGTGCTGCGCCAACGTCGCGGTTTGCGTTGCCGGCTCGATGACCAGCTCACCGACCTGGACCGTGGTGCCCGACCCCCGGCGGCGACGCACCAGCGCCTGCGCCCGCAGCGCCACCTCCCGCGGGTGGAACGGCTTGGTGACGTAGTCGTCGGCACCGTGCTCCAGCCCAGCGATGATGTCGTCACGCTGGGCCAACGCGGTGAGGAACATGATGGGCGCCTCCGAGCGCGCGCGAATCCGCTGACACAGGGCCAGCCCGTCCATCGTGGGCATCATGACGTCCAGCACCACGAGGTCCACCGAATGCGTCCGCAGCAGGTGCAGGGCGGTAGCCCCGTCGTGGGCGGTGAGGACGGTGAAGCCCTGGGTCTGCAGAGCGAACTCCACGATGATCGTCATCTGCGGCTCGTCGTCGACCACCAGCGCGGTAGGCCCACTCCCGGGCTGCTCGCCGGCGCGCGTCACGGCCGGTCCGGCAGGGTCAGGAGGATGGTGGTCCCCCGGGTCGACGCAGTGTGCACCATGATTTCGCCTCCGTGCAGCTCCACGATCGTCTTCGTGATCACCAAGCCGAGGCCGGTGCCGTCGGCCAGCGGCCGACCCGTGGCGAAGCGGTGGAACAGGCGTTGCCGCTCCGCCTGACTCATGCCCGCACCGTCGTCGGATACGTACACCGCCACGCCAGTGTCGATCAGCATGACCCGCACGTCGAGATTCCCGCCGGTCGTGGTGAACCGGCTCGCGTTCGACAGCAGGTTGGTCAGCGCCTGGGTCAGCAGCATCGGGTCGGCCCGGATGCGCGGCATCACCTGGGGCATGTCGAGGCTGATGCGCTGCTGCCGCTGCGCACACAACGGTCGCATCGCGGTCACCACCTCGCGCACCACCACCGACACGTCCACCCTCTCCAGGTGTGGCGTGAACAACCCAGCCTCGATCTTGGCTTGGATCAGCAGGCTCTCGCACAGCCCGATGACCTGCGTACACTGCTGATCCAGGACCTGCAGGAAGCGGGCCTGCGCAGCGGTGAGCGGCCCCGGAGTGCCCTCCCGCAACAGATCGACCGCCCCCTTGATCATGCTCAGCGGGGTCCGCAGCTCATGGCTCAACGCGGTCACCTGCTCCGCCCGCCGCTCCACCAACTGTTCGAGGTGTGCCAGCTCGTTGCTCCTTGCGGCGGCCGTGCGACGCATGCTCAGCGCCATGATCGAAGCGCCGACGACACCGCCGACCACGGAGGCCACCGCCACCACCCAAGCGGTGTCCATGCTCGGCCCTCCTCCCATCGGTGGCCCGCCGAAACGGTCGCGGCCCGGCAGGGACGCGGCGGATGTCGGGACCGTGTTTACAGCCGAGTGAACAGTCGACGTTACCGCCGAGTGAACAGTGGACGTAGGTTAGCTTGCCCCAGGCAACGGCTTGCCGGGCGCGTGCCCCGGCACAGTTCACGCTGGTCAAATGCCGTCTCGGCCGTCTGCCGATCAACCGAACGCCCCGACATGGTCGTCACGCTCCGTGAATGATCGGCGGGCCGACGCCGCGCCACCGGACACCTCACCGCGATCGATGAACAGCCCAGACAGCAACCGGCCAGACTGTCACCGTCAGTGTCACTGAGTAGACAATCCGCAATCCCGGTGCAAGTCTTTGCCGCGTGCGACCCTCCCCAGAAGTCAGCGGCGCCAGCGGCACGGCAGCTGGCGCCCAGTCCCCAGCGGACGGTCCGGGTCAGGGCATGGACAGCCCCGAAGATGTAGCAGCCCTGCGGCATCTGCAGCAGGTCCACGCGCCCGTGCTGCTGAGCTTCCTGACCCGCCTGACCAGGGGTGACGTTCACCGAGCCGAAGACATCGTGCAGGAGACGGTGCTGCGGGCCTGGCGGAATCCAGAGGCGCGTAACGCCGAGGGAAACTGGAACCGAGCCTGGCTGTTCACCGTGGCCAAACGCATCCTGATCGACCAGATGCGCTCCGCCGACGTCCGTCCGGCGGAGCTGCCGGTCGACTATATCGACGATCATGCGCAGCCGGACGACGCCATCGAGCGCCTCCTCGACGCGCGTGAGGTCCGGGCCGCGCTCGACTCCCTGCCCGAGCGGCTACGCATCACGCTGGTCGAGATCTTCTTCCGGGAACGGTCGGTGTCCGAGGCCGCCGACGCGCTCGACGTCCCGGCCGGCACCGTCAAGTCACGCACCTTCTATGCACTGCGGGCCATGCGGGAGGCCCTCGTCAGCCGGGGCTTCGATTTCGGAACCGCAGGCGAGAGACGGCCGACCGGCAACGGCGATGCGGGCGAGGCACGCCCAAGAAAATCCGATCAGCTGTGAACCGGGGTAGCTGCCCGGCCGTCATGTGCACGACACGTGCCCACACCCACTGAGCGTAAGAGTGAGTCGATGAAAGCAACCGCAAGTGGCCAGCGCCGCCCGTGGCGACGGCTCATCTCGTCGACGCGTAAGCGCGTCGAGATCGTCGCCCTGGTCGGCGTCATCCTGGCGTCCGGGGCCGTCGGTTTCGAACTGGCCGCCACTGCGGACCCGGACAAGCTGGTCGGCGAGCCGGTTCCGGACGGTGACGTGCCCGCCATCGTGGAGGCAGCCCTGTCCTGCCCCGCCCTCAATCCGCCGAAGCTCGCCGCGCAGATCATGGCGGCGTCCGGCTTCAAGAGCAGCCCCGACATGATCGCCGGTCTCGACCAGGCGGCGTGGGAGAAGTGGCGGCCCTCGTCCGATGCCAGTCGCGCCGACCGGCGGGCAAACATCATCGCGCTGGGTCACCGGACCTGCGAGAACGTGGGCCATCTGCGCTCCGCCGACATCGATGGAGACCTCTGGCCGGCCGCCCTCGCCGCGGAGCAGACCGGAGTCAAGGCGGTGCTCGACGCCCGCGGCGTCCCGAAAGACGCCAAGCCCTACGTCGACAAGGTGAAGGCGTACGCGGCCTGGTACGCCGAGCAGCCGCAGTTCTCCGAGAAGGCGGTAACCCAGTCGGCCGCTTCCGGGACGGCCGGCGAGGTCAAGGTGCCCGACGCTCTGGTCCAACCGATCCAGGTCGCCGGAAAGGTCTGCCCGCAGATCACGCCGGCCCGGATCGCGGCACAGTTGCGGACACTGTCCGACTTCGACGTGAACAAGCGCACGTCGGACCGTCAGGGTGTCGCCCAGTTCACGCCCACGATGTGGGAGCAGTACCAGCCGGGCGAGGGAACGTCGGTGTGGCGGCCCGCGGACGCGATCCCCGCACTCGGTATCGCCATGTGCGACATGGCGCAGCAACTGTCCGAGCTCAACGGCGAGGACCCGTATCGACTGGCGCTGAGCGCGTACCAGTGGGGAATCGACCCGGTGCGGCGGGCGGCCGGCCTGCCCCGCGTCAACGTCACCCAGTTGGCCGACCAGGTTCCGGCGCACGTCGCCGAGTACGAGAAGGACAACCGGCTTTCCGTCCCCGTGACGAAGCCGAGCCCCACCGTGAAGCCGAGCCCCACGCCGTCGGCGAGCCGGACCGTCCAGGCCTCGCCGAGCACCAGGCCGTCCGCGAAGCCCAGTGAGAAGCCCCAGGGCCCGAAGCTGTTCGCGTACGAGGCGGGTGCCACGTACCGCCTGGACAGCCCGTGGGCCCAGTCGATCGTGGAGCTCCCTGGCATCAACCAGAACACGCAGCCCGGTAGCCGGGTCCAGCTGTGGAAGGACGAGGGGTACAAGGACCAGCGCTGGAAGCTCTACCCGGCGCCGGACAGGCGGCACGTCATCATCACGAGCGAGTGGAACAACATGGCCCTGTCCGTGCAGGACCGTTCCCTGCAGAAGGGGTCGAAGATGGCGGTGTACGAACGTGACGACAACGACGAGAATCAGCAGTGGCTGCTGGAGGACGTCGGCGCCGGGAACGTGGTCATGACCAACCGCCGCTCGGGCTTTGTGATGGAGCTGCTGGGCGTGGACATCGGGCCGACGAGGGACAACGGCACCACCTGGAACGGATACTGGATCCAACAGTTTGACCGTCAGGACACCCAGAGAGACCAGAAGTGGCGATTTGTAAAGCAGTGACGCCGGCCGGGCACGGCGAGCCGGGAAGCTGAGCGGCGTGCCGGACCTACCCGCCCTGGGCGACCATGTGACGGACCTGCTGGGTCCGCACTACATGGGTGTCCTCGATCGCGCCGACAGCGACGCCGTCGACCGGCACCTGCGCGACTGCGCGCAGTGTCGGGTGACGGCCCGCGAGGTGTGCGAAGTCGTCGCCGCCCTCGCGCTGCTCAGCGACGACGTGGCTGTCGAGGAGGCGTCGCCGGTCACCCGACCGGCGGCGCCCGCTGCCCGCCGTGGCGGCTCGGGCTCGGTTCGTCCGGCCGGCGGGCGTCCGATGTCCGTCGGGCCCGGGCGGCAGCCGCGCCCCCGGCGGCAGCGGCTCGCGCTGGTGCGGGCCGGTCTTGCGCTAGCGGTGGTGCTGTTCGTCGGCTTCGGCGCCCTCTTCGTTCTGGATCAGGTGAGTGACGAGGCCGGGCCGGAGGTGGTGACGGTCGCGGCGAGCGGGAGTGAGCCCCGCACCGGCGCGGCGGCCTCGGTGTTCGCGTCGGAGACCGACAGCGGAGTGCACGTGCGGGTCACGGTCACCGGCCTGCGCGCCGGCACCGGCTACCAGCTGTACGCGGTGACGCTCGACGGCCAGACGCGCGAAATCGCGTCATGGACCAGCACCGACACGGTGCAGGAGGTCTCCGGTGACCTGCCGGTGGCGCTGGGCGACCTGGTCTTCGTGACGATCAGCGTGGCGAACGGCGCGCCGTCGGTCACGGTGCACCTTCCCCGAGCCACGTCCACGACACCGCGCTGAGGCACGCCGCCTTCGCACCTGTTGAGCGCCGGAGGGCGGCGTGGCACGAAGGGATCGCGATGCCGCCGCAGATTGCCTCCGGCCGTGAACCACGATGCCGTCTCGGCCGTCGTGTGTGCAGATCCGCCCTGGGCGACGACAAAGGGAAGTAGAGAATGTTCTGGATCACCCGGTCGGCACGTGGTGCCTGCCTCGCGGTGTTCGTCATGGTGGCTCTGATCGTCGGAGCCGTGAGCCCGGCTTCGGCCGCCGACGAATACGTCAAGTTCTACGCCGTCACGTCGTCGTACCAGGGAGAACCGGAGAACCTCACCAGCATCGCCGCCCGGTTCCTCGGCGACGGGGCGCGGTCCGTCGAGATCCGCAACCTCAACACCGGCCGCCGGCAACCTGACGGCGCCACCCTCAAGGAACCGGGCCAGTTGCGAGCCGGGTGGCTGCTGGTGCTGCCCTGGGACGCCGTCGGCGAGGGCGTCAAGTACGGAGTGCTGCCCGACAAGGCGCCGGCCGCGCCGGTCAAACCGCTGCCCGGCAAGGCCAAGGCCACGCCCACCGCCAAGGCGCGGCCCACCATCCCGCCGGAGCGGGTCTCCGGCGCGGCTGCGGTCCCGAGCAAGGCACCGACGCAGCCCCGCGCGAAGGCGGGGCAGTGTGCGACCACGGCGGCGTCGAGCAGTCGCTCCGACTGGGCGAGCTTGCGCCTGGCCGCCGACCAGGCCTGGCCGCAGAGCCGCGGCAAGGGGCAGCTCGTGGCGATCGTCGACTCCGGTGTGGACGGCAGCCTGCCGACGCTCAGTGGTCACGTGGCCGTCGGCATGGACATCACCAGCGGCAGCGGCCGCGGCGACACGGACTGCCTCGGCTCGGGCACCGCGATGGCCGGTCTGGTGGTTGGGCAGTCCACCAACGGCAGTGACGTCAAGGGCGTCGCCCCCGACGCCACGGTGATGCCGGTCCGGGTCGTGGGCAACGACGCCAAGGCCCAGCCGGCCGACTCTGCTGCGGCCATCGAGGCCACCGTCGAGGCGGGCGCGACAGTCATCGCGCTGGGCAACTTCGTCGACACGAGCAAGCCCGAGGTGGCCAAGGCGATCATGGAGGCGGTGGCCCGGGACGTCGTCGTGGTGATCGGCGCTGCACGTGCTTCGGTACCGGTCAACCCGGGCGCGGAGATCGGCCCCGGTGTGCTGCGCGTGGGTGGTGTGGCAGTCGACGGCCAGCGAGCCGCCGACTATCGCGGTGGCGGCATCGACGTGGTCGCCCCGGGCGTCAACGTGAGCAGTGTCGGGATCACCGGGGTCGGCGCCGTCGCGGGTAGCGGCACCCAGTACGCGGTGGCCTTTGTCGCCGGCGCCGTCGCGCTGGTCCGGGCCGCGTACCCGGACCTGAGCCCGGAGCAGGTCGCCCATCGTCTCCAGGTGACGTCGGACAAGATGGGCGACGGCGCACAGCCCGACGGCCGGTACGGCTGGGGCATGATCAATGCCGCCGCTGCGGTCACGAAGGTGCTGCCCGAGGAGGCCGAGGTGGCCTCACCGGGGCGGGAATCGGGCGGACGGCTCACCTCCGGCAGCTCCGGCGGACGGTCGGCGTTGCTGGCCATCGTGGCGCTGGTCGCGCTCGCGGCAGCGGTGCTGCTCGTGTTCCGGATCCGCCGGCTGCTGCGCGACGACACTGAGAACGACGGTGACGACGACGGCCCCGGGCCGGTGACCGCCGCGCCGCCGGTTCGCGGCGGCGCTCTTCCTCCGGCCTCCACGCCACGGGCGCCGTCGGTCTCCCGGCGAACGGTCGGCGACCCACCGCCCTCGGACGGCGGGAAGCTGAACCCGGACGAAGAACAAGCCGACAGCACGGCGTCAGTGGCCAGCGACGGGCCGGGAACCCGGGCCGAGACCGTGGCACTGCCGAAGGCATCGATCGGAGCCAGGTCGCCCCGGCAGCGTCCAGACGCACCGTGACGACACCCGCTCGGGGCCGCCGGCGGGGGTGATGCTGCCGCGCGACCCCCGGCACCCCGTCCGCCAAGCTGACCCAGCGCAACGAGTGGTGCTGCTGGGTTTGTCGCGGCCGACGTGAACCGCGCGTCGCCAGGGCACGTTTCAAGCATTACTGGTGGAAAGTCGGTGAACCGAGGGTCTGATGCAGGTGGAAGAAGTCTCCGGTACGGAAGCCCATGTGGCGGACCTGCTGGCTCTCTACCACCTCGACGCGCTCGACCGGCGTAGTGCGGAGCAGGTCGGCCACCATCTCCAGTCGTGCCAGCAGTGCCGGGCTGCGGCGACCGAGGTGTGCGAGACGCTCGCCGCGCTGGCCCTGCTCAGCGACGACAGGGATCACCTGCTCAACCGCTACGGGGCGCTGGGGGCGGCGGTGCCGGCGGCCTTTCCGGCGCGGTTCGCGCCGCAGGAGCCGGCCGGCCAGCCGGGCAGAGAGGCCCAGGAGACCGACCGACGCCGGTTCCGACTGCGGCGCGGCGGTACGGGTGCCGAGACGGCCACCGGGGAGGCGTCTGCCCCCGCTGGGCCGGACCTCGGGCGCAGGGAGCCACCGCAGCAGCGGGTGGCACCGGCACCGGTCACACCCCCACCCGTCGCACCGCCACGGACCGCACCCCCAGCCGTCGCGCTGCCACGGGTCGCACCCCCAGCCGTCGCACCCCCAGCCGTCGCGCTGCCACGGGTCGCACCCCCGGCCGCACCCCCGCCGGCCACGCTGGTTGAAAAGCCCTCGCCCGTTCAGGAGCAGACCACGCCGACGGCCGTACCCTTGCCGACGCGGACCGCCCGACGGCCCGTCACGCATCCCGCCCAACGCGGCTTCGACCGAGCGCCGGGCATCGCGCATCCGGACGACGGTCAGCGTGTCCGACGGAAGCGCCTCCTGTCCCGGCGTGCCGTTACTTTCGCGGGCCTGGGCGCCCTGCTCATGGCCGCCCTCACGGTGGCCGGAATCTCCGCGAGGGCGCTACTCGCCCCGCCGGCCCCGGGAGTGCAGACGAACATCGTCCGTACCGCCGTCGCCTCGGCGACGGACCGGGACTCTGGCGCTAACCTGTCCGTCTTCCTGACCGAAGAACGCGACCGGGTCACCGTGCGGGCCACCCTGAGCGGCCTGACCGAGGGCACCGGCTACCGGCTCTACGGCTACACCTTCGACGGCCGGCAGCGACCAGTGGTCAACTGGACCGGCCGCGCCGGCGTGCAGGAGCTTGACGGTGAACTACCCGTCGGCATCGCTGATCTCTCCCACTTCGCCGTCACCCGCGGCACCCGGATCGTCGTCACGGCATACCTGCCCCGCGACGCCGGTGCGCCGGCCACCCCCGGCGGATGAGCCGGGCCACGATCTGAACCGGTCACCGGCCCCGTTCGTCTGGGGGGTATGCAGATCGGTGTCTACAGTCTCGGCGACCGCACCCCCGACCCGGTGACGGGCCGAGCGCCAACGGTTCACGAGCGGCTACTCAGCACGGCACGGATCGCCGAACACGCCGAGGCAGCCGGGTTCGACGTCTTCGCCGTCGGCGAGCACCACACCCCGACGTACGCCGTGTCGGCGCCGGCTGTGCTGCTGGGCTACCTGGCCGCACGGACGAGCCGGATACTGCTCTCCACGGCAACGGCTCTGATCACCACGAACGATCCGGTCCGGCTGGCCGAGGATTACGCGACGGTGCAGCATCTGTGCGGCGGCCGGCTGGACCTCATGCTCGGCCGGGGCATCTTCGGTCCGGTGTATTCGTGGTTCGGCCGCGACCCCGACGACAGTCGCCGGCTGGCGACCGAGAACTACCGGCTGCTGCGCCGGCTGTGGGACGAGGACACCGTCGACTGGTCCGGCGAGTTCCGTACGCCGCTGCGGGGTTTCACGGCGGTGCCGCGGCCGCTCGCGGGCCATCCGCCGTTCGTCTGGCACGCGTCGGTGTCCAGCGAGGAGACCGCGGAGCTGGCAGCCGCCCACGGCGATGGCTTCTTCGCCAACCACATCATGTGGCCCTGGCAGCACACGGCCCGACTGGTGCAGACCTTTCGCGAGCGGTACGCCGCGCACGGCCACGGCACCGCCGAGCAGGCGGTCGTCGGACTCGGCGGGCATGTCTTCGTCCGGCCGAGGTCACAGGATGCGGTCCGGGAGTTCCGGCCGTACTTCGACAACGCGCCCCTCTACGGCCACGGGCCCTCCCTGGAGGAGCACATGAACACCACACCGATGACGGTGGGGAGCCCGCAGCAGGTCATCGACGCGGTTCTCGGTTACCGCGAGTACGTCGGTGACTATCACCGTCAGCTCTTCCTGATCGACCACGCCGGGTTGCCGGTGAGCACGGTGCTGGAGCAACTGGACATCCTCGGTGCCGAGGTGCTGCCCGTGCTGCGGCGCGAACTCGCGGGCGGCCCTCGCCCGCGGTGATCCGCCGCTCGTAGGGCGCCCCGCCGCCACGCCGGCCGCGGGGCGCCCGCTCAGCACTCGTATACCGCCGCAAGCACCTTCTGGAGGCGGGCGCCTTCCGCAGCATCCATAGAGCCCTTGAGTTCCGCGAGCGCGTCGACCCAGATGTTCTTTTGGCCCGGTTCCAGCCGTCCGCGGTTGGCGGTGATGAAATCGGTCGCGTCGTTGAAGTTGCCCGCCTTGATCTGGCCGATGGTCCTGAGCAGAGAAACGGTGAAGTCGAACTGTTTGTGCTCCACCTCATTCGCGCCCAGACGGACCGCCTGGACCAGATCGACGAAGTCGCCGGTGGCCCCGGCGGAGCCCTGCGGGCCCTTCAGCTTGCCCGCTTCGTCCAGTCGAGCGACCGCCTGCAGCAGCGCATACGGCCGCACTTCCGGCGCGGCCTCCGTGAACTGGACCACCACATCCTCGTCCGGGCCGAAGCTCAGCAGGGGTTTGACCAGTGCGACGTTCATGCTGGCCGGGACCCGCTCGGCCATCTCGGCGGCCAGTTCTCTGTGCGCCGCGTTCGCCAGGTCCGGGCGCGACCGCAGCAGGTCGAACCGCTCGCGTACGCCCTGCGCACCCCACACCAGCGCGCCGAACTCCTCGGGTACGCGCTCGACGGCCGGTTGGGTCAGGCCGCGCGCGGCTTCGACCAACGTCGAATCGATATCCGACCAGGTGGCCCCCGCCCTCTCGGCGGTCACCGCTGCGGAGTTGGCTCCGCGGACCTTCCAGCTGTTGTCGAAGCTCGCCCCAGAGAGCCCGCCGGAAGTCTGTGGCACCTGGTGCACGAGAGCGACGCCGTACGTGCTGAGCAGCTTTGTCAGGCTGAGCTTCCCGACACTCTTCGAGCTGCCGGACACATCGGCGGTGGCGCCCCCACCACTGGTCACCACGATGGGTGTCTTGCCGGCTTGGGCGAGTTGTTCCAACCGCTCGTTCAGCCACTCGAACACGGGTCGGTCCACCAGCCCGTCACGCGCCGTGCCGAGCCATACGAAGTACTGGTTTGAGTTCGAGTCCAGGCCCGCGATGGCCCGGAGGGCCTTCGGCGGAGGCACCGCCCGGGCACCGGGCGCCGAACTGTCACTGAGCAGGTTCGGTATGTCCGCGTACGGCCGCATGATCGGGGCGAGAGACGCTTGCAGCCACTCCGGTGCCGGGCTGAGGTCGCCGTCGCCCGCACGGAGGCCGTGTAGTGCGGCCCCGGGAACATCGCGCCACGGCCACATTGGCTCCAGGATGTCCATGATCTGCTGGAGGTCCGCAGGACGGACCTTCATCTGCGCGCCCGCCGGCTCCTTGCCGTTCGGGGGTTGATGGTCGGCCGCGCCGATGGAACGCAGCACCTCGTGCGCGTAGAACGCCGGGGATTGACCCCATGCCCAGCCCTCGTCCACTTCAGCCGTCGGTGAAACCACCGGCCTTATCAGGTGCGCCTGCCCGGCATCGACGAACTGCACCTCGACCCGAAGTTGACGGTCGGCCATCGGCAGTTGGTGTCCGGGCTCGTTGAGGTGAGACTGCACCCCCTTCGTCGTCAGCTTCTTGACCTCCGACACGGCGACTGGGTCTCCGGTCAGGTGCACCCGCAGGACGAAGACCAACTCCTTGTCGCTGCGCACGAGTTCGTACCACACGACGGGGGGACCAGATGCGGGCCTCTTGCCCTTCGGGTCGGCGTGGGCGCCGTCCGCCACCAAGGGTCTGTTGGTGATGTCCACCCGGCTCACGTCGGCGGGAGGACGGATCGCGTGCAGGCCCGCCTCCGCCTGCCGGAGCGAGCGGTGGAGCCGACCGGCGGTTGAGAGAGAAGCTGCGGACGGATTGTCAGGATGTGCAGCGCTGCCTCCCGCATAGTCGGGAAATTCCTTGGCCCGGTTCTTTGCCGGTATCACGGCCGCCAGTGCCTTGTCCGGAATTCCCAGAGCCCGAGCATCCGCCTTCGACACGACGATGTCGGTGTACCCGATCGCCGGAATCTTGTGCACATCGCGCTTCCCAGGCCACTCGACCTCGTACTGCAACCGGGCGTGCACGACGAACAGGGCCGTGCTCGTACGCAGCCACGCCCGGTGTTCGTTCGAACGCGTCTGATCGGTACCGCGGGTCGCGCCTCGCTGCTTACCGCCGGACACGGTGCCTCCGACCCAGTTAACGGGATCCGTCGGGGCGGCGACTGTGAGCGCCACGGTGAAATTGGACCGCCGGTTGTCGGTGGCGCCGTGGCTGACGATATCGGTGCCGTGGTTGTACTTCTCGATCTCTGCCTTCTCCACCCAGTAAAGGTCTTCAACCTCGGCGAAGCGGGCCTTCACAATGAAGCCTCTGGGTCCAGGGTCAAGGTCCGCAATCGCTGTCGACAGCGATCGGAACCGGGCGCCCTCATCCGTGAGCATCGCCCCCAGATTCTTGGGCAACGTCTCGTAGTTGAGTTGATTACTGGTGTCCTTCAACGTCCCGCGCCGGCCGAGGCCGGCCGACGAGATTGCCGTGTGCATCGCACCGAGCCCGCGTATGGAGACGACCTGCGCGGTCTGCGGGAGTGTCTGGCTCAGACCGAATTCAGGACGGGGCCGATCTGCTCCCAGGGTGGTGGAGCCGCCAGTGGGTTCGCTGACGATGAGCTCAACGGTGACATCGAAGGGCTGGGGTTCCAGACTCGCGCCGAAAATGTTCTTCAGTGTTGCCGTCGTGCTGTGTGTGGTCTCCTTGATCGAGCCAAAGAACTTCACTTTCTGGGAGTAACCGGTCAGGTTGTTGGCGCGCACACCTGCCATGGTCAGCAGGTTCGAGCCGTGAGTGTCACTGCGGCCGGCGCCCCGGCTGACTCCGCCCTGTACGGAACCAGCCACAAACCCAAAGTCGAACCCCTCCGCCGTGTCGCCCTCTTCGGGCTGAGACGGCTGGCCCAGCCCGCCCAAACTGCCGACCAGAGCGTTCGCGCTGGTGAAGCGGCGGGTTTCGTTGAGTGCGTCGTTTCCACGGGTGTAGGACTTGGTGCCGCTACCGCTGTCATGACTGCCCGTGGCCTGGCCCACCTGTTCAGCACTCAACGTTATCTGGAACGTTCGTTGATCGTCATCGACGTAGGACTGGGACATGCCACCGTCGAGTGCCTTCCCCATAAAGGGATTCACGATGGCAGGCACCGAGGTGACGTAGTTGGCGAGCCCGTTGGATTTGAACGGCTCCGCCGCCTTCGCCAACGCCGTGACGAGCGGACCAACGCCTGTCTGCTCGTTGCTACCACTGAGCAGCATCTGCCACACCGTCACCCCGTGGGACCAGTGCCTTTGACCACTGGACGACCTCACCGCAGTCGTCAGGGTGGCCGGCGGCGGCGCGGTCGATTTCGCTTCTGCTATCTGGTCGGCAATAACGTGGGCGTTGGTGAAGAGACTGGCGTACGGGATCACGTCTGTCGTCTTCATGTTCAACAGCACCTCGCCCGCCACCCATTTCACGGTTTTGCCCACCTGGACCCGGTGGACTACCGCAGAACGGACGATCACACCCGAGGCGTCCTGGAACAGGCCCGAATACTTACCCACCGTGTTCGACTTGACGGCTACCTTTCCCCTCCCCTTCACCCGGGCACCGGCGCCGGTTCCGACTACCAACTCACTGTTTCCAGCGTCGCTCTTCGGGGCGTCTTCGGAAACGGGTTTCAAGCCGCTCTTTCCGATGAATCCACCGACCCCGAACCCTGCCTGCCACAGGTTATCCGCACCGGCCTCCTTGCCATCCTGGGCTTCGGTGACCTGCTGCGAGTAGGGCTTCCACACTTTCACGATCTCTGGAGTCCCCACCAGTGCGGCGGTCAGACCCGCCGCCTCGTCGCCGACCGGTATCGCCACGCTCGCCCCCGTCAACGCCCTGAGCAGGAAGCCCTTGTAGGCCTGCCGGCTCATCGCATTCGACAGAAACGAATCCAACTGCTGCGCCTGTGCCTCCGGATCTGGCCCCAGTTTTTCCTGAGCCCGAGCGACCCGCCCGCGCACCCCGTCCGAAAATATCCGCCTGCGCTCGTCCGTGATCGCCTGCGCCATCGCGTCCTGCAGCTTCTCCGCAGCAAAGGTTCCGAGTACGGTGTAGGCGGTGGCGTTCATTCTGGTTATCGGAGACTGGGCATTCGGATCTTTCATGGCGCGCTCCATGAATGCAACCGACAGGTTCTCGGTGGTCATCGGCGGAACGCTTCCTGAGCCGGGTTCGATGACGAGCCTGTCTAAGCCTTTGGTGTCTCCGGTGTCGTTGAGTTTGTCCGGCTGCAGGATGAGGACCTTTGCGTCAACTGTGTCGGATTCCACTTGGTCGGCGGCATTACCCGCGGGTTTGACCGCCCAGTGCCACCGAATTTTCACCTCGAAACTCCGGCTTTTCATCTTTTGGCCGTCGGTGTCGGAGAGCACCGAGCTGGACTGCGTCCGTCCGACGTTCTCGGACTCTCTGGAGCTATACTGGGCGTTTAGTGTGCCCTGCATCGAAGCGCCACCCTTGCTCCCGCCCGCGCCGGCGGAAATTCCACCTTCCCGGGCCGAGACCTTGGCGTCCTTGATGGTGGTCGTCTCCGTATTCATATGACCGTACTGCAGCTCGTAATCGGTCTGCCCCTTGTAAGAGGAGCGGAGGGTTTCGGCCGTCAGGGCAACGGTGAGGGCATTTTCCATGCGGACCGGCGAATCGGGATGCCTGAAGATCCAGACGAGACCACGGCCGTTCAGCCTGGAGTCCATCACATCGTCCGCCCTGGACAAGAGATTGTCCTCCGACAGCTCACGAATGAGCGTCTGCCAGTTCCGATAGTCCAGGCCGGGATTATTTTCCAGCTCGCCGGTTACCGGCAGCTTCTGCAAGATGTCCCACGGCTCCGTGGCTCCGTCACGTGCGGTGTTCGCCACCTTGGGAAGGTGCCCTCCGTTGACCAAAGGCGGAACGATCGCGTTATAGAGACCTTCAACGCCTTCCAGACGCTCGACGACGTCCATCGTCAGGCCCCAGCCGGCGCCAGGGTTCCACCAGCTGGGGGCAGGGGAGCTCGTCGCCTTCTCCGACTTACCCGCGGCAGCAGCGGTCTCGTCGGGCTTGGGCTTACTGGATGAAGGCGTGACGGCGCTTGGGGTGCTTACCTTCGCGAACTTGTCCTTGTGCACCAGGACGTGCGCGAAGCCCGACACATTCTCGTGGTCCTCGTAGGGGACGTGCCTAGGGCGACCGGCCATCAGGTCCTTGTCGCGGTGATGGTGAATTCTCAGCTCTAGGTCGAAGTCGATCGCCGCCACCTGCAGGTTGTTCACGACCCGAACGGCACGGGTGGTGAAAGTCCGCCTCTGCTGGCTGAACTGGCCGACTCTGTTGCCGAAGGGCTTCTGGATGCGCCCGCCGAGCCGAGCCACCCGAGAGCTCCAGAGCCGCACCAACTCGTTCGCCGTGGCACGGTGCGCGGAGTCGTTGTTCAGAGTGACCTGGGTCCTGAGCACGGAGGCCACCACCCGGTCGATCCGGGTCTCCCCGCTTTTGCTCACCTGACTGATCTTGGTGAGGCTCGTGATTGGCTTGTTGTCCTTGGCACCGAGGCTCAAGCTGAGGCGACGACCGTTGCTCTCGAGTAGCACTCGGAACGTCTGCTGGTAGCCGCGTTCGTCCTTGGGGCGCAGAAGATTCTGGAAGTGCAGGGCAAGCTCATCGTTGGACAGGTATCGCTCAAGGTGGGTTTTCCAGAACGCGTAATCCGCGGGCTTCAGAATATTCCGGACGGAGGCGATCACCTGGTCCGCGAGTTGGATCCGGGTGACGGCATGATCCATGCTCCACACCTCGAAATCGCTCGGATCACTGATCGGGATCTTTCTCCCGTAATCAGCGTCAGTCTTCGCCTTCAGCTCATCGCTTTCGCTCTGCTCTTTCGAATAGGGCAGACTAAACTCCGGCACCGCGTATCGAATCTTATTCGTGACCGGTCTCCCCTCGCTGTCCGTGAAGATGCGCTGGATCCACCGACCGCCCTCTTCGTCCTTGGTGAGGGTGCCCTCCCGAACAGCATTGACTACGGTCGGCACGCCCACGAACTCGGACGCGGCGTCGCGCTTGCGGTGGTATGTCCTGCGCTCCTGAACGCGCAGCGCCCAGTTCACATCAAGGGTCACCCATCCCAGTTTCTCCTTGATTCGGACTTGCTGGTACTTGGCCTTGGTGGTGCTGCTGAGAGCCCGCTTCCCAGAACCGCTGGTGTGACCATAGGTCACCGTCGTGTCGGCCCGGACGCCTAACAGGTATCGATGGGCTGGACCGCCGTCGAAGTACGTCGACCGCGTCTGCATCTCCGAGTTTGCCGATTCGAGAAAGCTGTAGGTGCGGCCTTCCAGCGCGCCCTCGAACAGGCCGCTCTTGCCGGGAAGGCTTTCGGGCTCAACCTCCGGGTCCCGGATCGGAATCGCCCAGAGCCGGATATCGTAGATCCTGCCATCGACGGTAATCTCCAGTGGTGTGCCGTCATCGAGCGTCTGACCAAAAAGAGACGTGATCTTACGTTTGACGACATCCTCGGTGATCTGATTACCGCTGAACGGCACAGACTGGTTGATCCAAGCGGTCAAATCGGACACGAACGGGCCCAATTCGATAGTGTGGAAAGCGGTCACCATCCGGCTGTAATCCCGACCGCCGTCCCCCAGGACTGGTCTGGGGCCGGGCTTCTCCGTGCCGGGCCGCCACTTCTTGAGCGCCTTGTTGGCGAGATCCTGCCGGATCTGTCGATGATTGAATGGTTGGTCGACGCCGCCGATGCGCAAGCGGGACTCGGGGCGCGACAGGTCGGCGAGGTCCCGCAGCACGTCCGGGGTCACCTCGTCATGGCCCAGCAGCTCCCGTGCCATCTGCTGGTAGTGGAACAGGCCCATGGGGGTGTAGCGGCGATCCCACGATTTGGTGTAGAGCCGGCGCCGGATCGCGACCAGTCGTTCGAGGTCCGCGTCAAAGATGCTCACCGGGGGGCTTGCCGCCTCCAGCCGGGCGCGAAGTGCCTTCACCTCCCGGTTGCGCTCTTGCGCCGAGTCACCGTTTTCCAGTTTTCCCGTGATCCGTTTCGTATGCCTGGCGGAGACAGGTTGCGTTACCTTGCCAAATCCTGGCGAACTCCCGGCCAGGGAGATCAGCCGCTTCGGCAAGAGAGGTTTTTCCTCCCACCAGGCCCGCCGAGCGTTCCTCTCCTCGGCGATGCGCCCCACGTCCCGCAAATTCAAGGAGGCTTCGCCACCCAGCTTGCCATGAATCAACTTCTCCAACATATCCAGCGGCAGGGGGCCGGGCGGAACGTTGTCTAAATGCGTCTTGGAGTAACGAGGCTGGGCCCAGTCGAGGAAGACGTCCAAATTCTTGATTGCTGTTTCGTACTGCGCCCCGGTGAGGTTCGGTACATTGACGAGCAGGTGCAGAGCGAGCCTCAGCAGCTCGTGCCTTCGATCATCGGTCGCCTCGGGTTTTACCCCATTGATATATCTCGCCACTTTACGCTCGATGCTGCCTCTCTCGCCCGTCCGCTTCCGCGCCCCTGCGAGGTCTTGCTTGAGAATGGCGTATCCGTGCCGTCGGCGCAGTGAGTCCAGCCCTACAGGTTCGCCCTCGGTGCGATTTTCGTACGCCTCCTTGGCGTACGACGTCAGAGTCGCGATATGCTCTTCGGTGACCTGAGCCGCCGATGGCTCGAGAATCGCCCGGACCATCGGGATAAACTGGTGGCGCGCGGCAGCGGTCGATGGCGTGGAGTGCATCCGGGTCAGTGGTATGGATTCACCGTGGCCCGCCTCGACAGGATGGATGTCCTGCTCGACGCTCGGTCGACTACTGTCTGTTCCCTGCCGAGCAGCCTCCAGCGCCTGGATCTCGACCCAAAAATCACGGTGCAAAACGCTGCGGAGGAAGTATTCGGCTCGTCTCTCCGGGTCAGCCGTGCCGCTCGCCTTATTCTCGAACGACCGGGCCGCGTTTTCACCTTCCTGCTGCCACTTCTGCAGGGTGCTGTGATCCGCCTCGAAGATGACATCAGTGACAGGTTTGTTCGGCAACTCCCGGGCTTTTCGGGCGTCGGCGAACTCCTCACGTAGACCTTCGATTAAGCTGTCCACCGCCTTGAAGCCATTGTCGTCAGGCGACACGTTCGCGCCGGCGAGCTTCTCTCTGATGGCCACGGCCACGCCATCGAGCCAGGCTAGTTCCCGCTCCGACAGCGCAGGGTCCGGAAGTGATACCGAGATGGAGTCCGGACGCCTAGGCAGCGGCGCCGATGCCTCCAATCCCCACGGGTGCATCCTCACGGACACTTCGTGCGTGCGCCCGGAAGCGATGGCGGTGACCTTCGCCTGCTGCCACTTTGCGAGCCCATCAAGATGCGACATCAACTCGGCGTAGGTTTTGACGGCCATCGGCGCGCCGAGCGCGGACGGCGGGTCCGCAGCCCATGGCGGCAGCGCGACGGCCACCGCACGCGGTGCGCCGATCTCGACGGTGTCGGCCGCCAGTCGCAATTGACCGCGCATCGGCTCATAGGCGCTGGCTGCCTGACTATCCACAGCTGCGGTGAGGTCTGCCAGCAGATGCGCCTGAGGTATCAGCCGGACACCGGTCGCGGAAGCCGAACTGGTGACGCTGCGCTGGGTGTTGATGGGTAGAAACCGGTCGTCGGCCGGATCGACCAGATCGGACCGTTCCGGCAGATCGAGGTACACGCCGAAATGGTCGACGGCGGACAACGCCGCCTCGCGGCTGATGGTTCTACTGAATTCCGGGGGAAGGCTCACCGATAGGCGAGCGACAGCCGACGGCCCCTGGAGCCGTAATGCCGCTCGCACGCTCTGCGCGCCCAGTGCGTCCTGGTGCATGTGTGCCTGCACCAAGCCGGCGATTGGCTGCACACCTCGAACGTGGGGAGGCACGTCCGTGAGGGTGCGTTCGAGCCTGAGGTAGATGCCGGAAGCGACCGGTGTGAAACCGTTGAAGCAGATTGGCGGAGTGAAGGTGCCAGGCATCAGACACCAGCCTTATCGTGACATGCGGCCATGAATTCCCGTATGCTCCTCAGCTCCGCTTTGCCCTCCGGAAACATCGGCACAAAGACATTACTGATCATGAAGTGCCAGAAGACGCGATCAGTGCCCGTGAGACAGTCAGTGGCCTTGAGTCGCTCGCGCCAACCGGCCGGGGCTCTGCCTACACGTTCGAAATCGGCGATCACCGCCACCATGGCGGCGTGCGCGCGGAAGATCTCGGGCTGGCCCGGACGGCGGGCCGCCCGCTCCCCCTCAAGTTCCCCCTTGGCTCTCACCACCGCCAGCACGTCAGCGAGGTGAACCTTCGTTACTTCGGGATTTCTCGTGGCCTGCAGCAATTCCCGCAACCACAGGAGGCCCGTCACATAGTCGCCGACCGGTTGGCCGAGGCGGGCCGCGTCCAGGGGGCGCGAGGTGAGATAACCGAGGAACAAACTGGGGTCGGCCGTCTGGGTGTGCGGTTCAATCGCATCCATGAGCGAGGCGTGCTGCGGTTCCAACGGACGCTCACCGCCAAGTTCCGGGTCTTCCTTCGCCCGCAACCCCTGCTCGATCAAGGCCCGGTGCGCCTCCAGGGTCAGATTCGGCCGATAGAAGGGATGGTCTTTGACCTGCCCGACGCCAAACCGGGACGGCCGCTCGCCATTGGCCGCGCTCACTGAGACCAGATGAGTCAACTCCCGCAGGACCTCACGCGTGAGCAGCTCGGACGAGTGCTGCTCCAGGTATGACTCGACGCCTTTCCACGTCGGCTGGTTGATGAGACCTGCCACCAGATCCGAGGGACCAGCTTTTGGCTTGTCGGCAAGCGCCACGGCTCGCGCCAACGCACCTCCGGTGAGGCTCTGGTATTGCTCCGGGTAGCTCGACCGGGGCCCCTCCACAGCCCAGAACCTCTCGAAGCCAAGCATCGTCGGTTGCACCGATGACCGGCCGTGCTGGTTGACAACGATCGATTTCAGTTGGTCGTTGTCCTCCGTGGCGACGACCACGCTGATGGCGGGGTTCTTCTCCAAGACGTGATGCAGGCTGTTGGCGGTGAGTTCGTCCAGGGTGGACCCGTGCTTGGACCGTACGCCGCGGCGGACGTTGACCAGGACGACCGGGCCGTCATGGCTGGCGAGTTTCGCCATGATCTCCTTGGTCGCGGCGTACGGCCCGTCCGGGCCGAGCAGAATCGTGTCGCCCCTTCGTCGGGCGTTGGCCGACAGCCGCGGCGTCCACGTCGGCTCGGGCGGCAGTTCCGGCCCGTACGGCAATCCCTCCGGCCCGACGAGCACGAATTCGCTGTGTGGGTCCTCCAGGCTGGCTGCCCTCTCGTCGACAGCCCCGTCCAAGACCACCGAAGCGACCGGCTGTGTTCCGTTCGCCCACCCCAGCCTCCCGGCGTGGTCCATCACCATCCAGAGCGACCCCGCCGTACGACTCTCGGAAGAGGCGTGAACCAGTGCGGCGGACGCCCGACCCGACTTGAACTCCCGCAGCACGTTCGCCAGAGGCATGGGCCGCGGCTCCCAGCCGAGGGCGGCGTTCAGGCCCGTTCGGGACAGCGGGCTCGTGGAGGCGAGCAGTTCCGCGAGGGGCAGCTGTGGCAGGTCGCCGAAGGTCGCGTAGTACACGCCGGCCAGAGGCGTGAGATCGCCCGCTACGAAGCCGTCGCCGCCGGCTGTCGGGCTCCCACCGGTCGCGGAATAGCTGGCCAACTTGGCCACGGACGGTGGTTGGGTCCCCGTGGTCAACTCCCCAAGCTTTTGGCGGTTCGCCACCAGCGCGTCGGGCAGCAGGCGGTAGGCGGTAGCTGACCTACCGGTCGTACCAAGCTTTTCTGCCGATTCGATCGGCACGAGACGGCCCTCCGGGACCGTCGGCGCGCCCTCGCCGACGGCACTTCCCGGCACGCCCATCACGATGCCCAAGCGGTCCTGCAGCCTGACGGCGCCGGTCAGATCCAGGAGCCCGAAGGTCCTGGACGAGAACGGGACCACCACCAGCTGACCATCGGCGGCTACCAGACCGTGTAGATAGGCACGAAGGCTTTCGGAGGGTTGGTCGGGAATGATCAACGCGACACCAGCCGGGGGCCGGGTCTGCCTGGCCAGGTCGTACACCTGACTGTCGATCACCCTCGAGCCCGAGTTGTTCCCGTCCAAGACTGTGCCGGAGGGCGACCGTACCGGCTCATTTTGGTACACGAACACGCCGAGCCCGGCCAGGGTGAACCATTCAGGGCAGTCCGCCAGCACTTCCACGCCGCACCTCTTCCACTCCGCCGGTCATGGTCGACGGTCGTCCTGTCACAGGGACACCAGCAAGTCCTCTCTTCACGCGACACCCACCACGGCCGGCCCGATCTCCGGGTCGTCGTCCAGGAGCCGGGCGGACGAGGCCGTGCTGCGCCACCTTCAGCAGGTCCACGGTCCGGTGCTGCTCAGCTTCCTGACCAGGTTGACCCGGGGCGACGTACGCCGGGCCGAGGACATCGTCCAAGAGACGCTGCTACGTGCCTGGCGTTATCCGGAGGCTCGCAACGCTGACGGCCGGTGGAGTCGGGCGTCGGTGGCCGAGGTCGCCGAGGTCCTGCACGTGCCGCCGGGAACGGTGAAGTCACGCACCTCCTACGCTCTGCGGGCATTGCGCGAGGCACTGGCCGGACGCGAACTTCGACATTCGGGAACCGCCGGTGGAACGCGGCCCCCCGCGTAGGGCATGACACTCTGCTCTGCGGAACGCAGTAGATGAGCGAACAGATGACTGATCGCAAGCCGCCACGACGATCATGGCGGCGGGCGCCCGGGACGGAGCCGGAAGCGGGTCCGATCCTTGGCGGCACGTGCCGCGTCGTTGGTCTGGTCCCCCACGCCCAGCGCGCGCTCAGGCCGCGGTGCGGCTCAGCCGGCGAGGGTGGCTGAAGTGGCCCAGTTCGATCGCCATCCGGGTCAGCTCCGCCTTGTTGCTGACGTTCAGTTTCGCGCGGATCCGCTTCGCGTACGTATTGACCGTCGCCTGCGAGAGGCCCATGCGGGTCGCGATCTGCGCGTGCGTGAAGCCGGAGGCGATGAGCCGCAGCGTCTCGACCTCCCGCGGCGCCAGGCCGTTCTGCTCCTCGCCCCCGCCGCGGGCGAGCTCGCCCTGAAACTGATCGACCAGCCGCGGGCAGATGTAGAAGCCACCGCGGATGATCACCCGCACCGCCTCCCGCACGTCACGCTGTTCGCTGAGGCTGCTGAAACAACCCCGCGCCCCGGCCCGGACGGCGGCCAGCAGGCTCGGTGACCGGTGCCACGCCGCGCTCACCAGCGGCCTGCCCACCGTTGCCGCCCTCGCGATGTTGTCCGTCCCGCCTGACGGCAACTCCAGCACCACCGCGTCGAACGTCTGACCACCGGCCAGCAGTTCGTCCACGTTCGCCACGGTGGCCGCGACGCGCAGACCGCCGTCGTCGGATGCCAGCTTTTCCAGGCCAGCCCGGGAGATGGGCTGATCGGAGACGATGGCCACTGTCAACACCGGGGCTCCTCCAAGCTGTCGGGCCCGTGTTCCACGGGCGCCACTGAGACGGATCCCGGCCCCGTCCGGTTCACGAACCGCGGAAATCCGCCAGCGTCCCGGTCGGTTGCGGTGGCGATGCCCCCCGATGAGGGACTTTCCGTTTCCCGTACGGATCGAGCATGCTCGCCTGGTGTCTCGCGGCGCCCCGGCGTTCGGCGAGGATGGGCAGGGAGCCCGGTGAGGGCTCGGACCAGCGAAGCGGACCGGGGATTGATATCTGTGGCGGACGGCACCGAGCACGTCGAGGAGTTGCTCGGGCTCTACTACCTCGACGAGCTCGACGTGGCCTCGGCCCACCGGGTGCGCGCCCACCTCGACGCGTGCGGAACCTGCCGCGACGAGGCGGCGAAGGTGTGCGAGGCGCTCGCGGCGATGGCCCTGCTCCTCGACGACCGGGAAGGGCTGGCCAGCATGTACGGCGCGCTCGGCACGTCGGTGCCACCGGCGTTCCCGGCCCGGTTCGCCCCGATCGAGGAGCGCGAGGAGCCCCGGTCCCGAATCGGCTGGCCGCCTCGATCACGCCGGTCCGGCCGCAGCCGCCCCACGGAGTCCGCAGCCCTGACTGATGCGCCGGCGCCCGAACCGCCGCCGCCCGCTCCGACGACGCGCACCGCCGTCGCGCCGGCCAAGGAAACCTCCGCTCCCACGGTGCCGCCCGCCGTGCCGAACGCCGCGCCCACCGTGCCGCCCGCTGGGCCCACGGTGCCGCCCGCCGCGCCGCCCGCCAAGCCCGCCGCGCCCGCTGGGCGTGCTGTGCCGGCTGCTGCACCCGCCGCGCCGGCTGCCGCACCTGCCCTGCCGGCCGTATCGCTCACGGCACCGACCGTCGCGCCCATGGTGTCGACCGTCGCGCCTGTGGTTGCCGCCGCCGATCCGGCTGCCACGCCGGTGCTACCGACGATCGCGCCGGGCGTACGCACCAAGCCCGTGAAGCGGCCGGCGCCGTCGACCGTGCCTGCTCCGATGCCCCTGACCACGCAACCGGCCGGGCAGACGCGACCGGTCCGGCATACCGGGTCGCTGATCGTTTCGATCGGGTTGCTGGCCGCGACCGTCACGCTCGGCGGAACCACCGCGACAATGCTCCTGCGCGAGCACGACGGCGAGCCCAGCACACCGACGGCCCGCGCCGCCGTGAGCGCGGCGGCCTCGACGACCGACGTGGACAGCGGGGTTCGCATGACGGTGACGCTGACCGCCAAGGACGGGTCGACCGAGGTGCGCGCGAAGCTGACCGGTCTGACCAGGGGGACCGGCTACCGGCTGTACGGCTACGGCCCGGACGACAACCGATGGGCGGTCGTCAACTGGACCGGCGGGGCGGGCAAGGAGCAGGAGGTGTCCGGCACAGTGCCCGCCGCGATCGCCGGCATCTCGCACGTGACGGTGCTGCGCAGCGACCGCAAGACCGTGGTGACCGTGTACTTCTCGCACGACACCGAAGCTGAGATCGGCCCCAACGGCGGCTGAGGCTCAGGCGGTGCTGGTGCCGTCCGGGACTGTGGAGTTGATGTCCGCGCCGGCGTAGATCTGGGCTGCGTTGTTGAGCCTCCCGACAAACTCGCCGACCAACGCGAGCACGCCGGCGCAGCCCTGCAGCAGTTGGAACTGGCTGTACTGGATCTCCGCGGTCTGGTCCGGGTGGGGATCCTTGAACGGGGCGTACGAGCCGCTGCCGTCGTCGTAGGGGCCGATCCACTTGACGTTGTTGTTGAGCGGAACCCCCTCGTGGTAGACGGCGACCGTGTCCGACTCCTTTGTGGCCCAGAAGATCCAGCTCGACTTGGCGATCGCGGCGTCGCGGAAGCGCTCGAAGTCGGCGATCTGGCCCGTCGTCGCCTGGAGGATCGTTGTCTCGGCGTCGTACATCTGGCCGGGGCTGACATCGTAGGTGCGCAGGTCCGGTTCGGCCGGGTCACCCGTGGGCGCGTTCGGGTCGGGCAGCAGGTTGCCGTGCTCATCGACGGGCTTACCGTCGGTGTTCGTGTAGCCTCCCTGGCCGTCCGAGGTGGGCGCCTCGAAGCCGACGAGGTCCTCGTTCTTCCCGCTGACGTGGCGGCCGGTCGGCCATTCCTGGGTCAGATCGGCCGGGACGACAGAGGTGTTGGGATCGCTCATACCTCAACCTTGCGCGCGCGTTGGGGTGGCGGCAACGTCCCTCTTGGTACGACCCACCGGTGCCGGGGACAGCCGGCAGCGAGTCGGTCGAACCGCGGGAGGCGCGCAAGCGGATCAGGCTGTTGGAGCAGGACAAAGGTCCTGCGCCAAGCCGCCGAGGGGACCGGTCACCGCTGTAGGCTCAGGCGGTGCTGGTGCCGTCCGGGACTGTGGAGTTGATGTCCGCGCCGGCGTAGATCTGGGCGGCGTTGTTGAGCCTGCCGACGAACTCACCGACCAACGCGAGCACGCCGGCGCAGCCCTGCAGCAGTTGGAACTGGCTGTACTGAATCTCCGCGGTCTGTTCCTGTTGCGGTTGCGGGTCCACGTACTCGGCGTACACGCCATGGTCGGTGGTGGTGCGGCCGCCCCCGTTGTATAAATTGCCGTATTGAATCCCCCCATTCAAGGCGGCGGCCGTGTTCGACTTCATGCCGGCCGAGAAGATCCAGCTCGACCTGGCGATCGCGGTGTCGCGGAATTGCTCGAACTCGGCGATCTGGCCCGTCATCGCCTGAAGGATCGTCGTTTCGGCGTCGTAGATCTGGCCGGGGCTGACGTCGTAGCTGCGCAGGTCCGGTTCGCCCGGATCGCCCGTGGGCGCGTTCGGGTCGGGCAGCAGGTTGCCGTGCTCGTCGACCGGCTTACCCTCGGTGTTGGTGTAGCCTCCCTGGCCGTCCGAAGTGGGCGCCTCGAAGCCGACGAGGTCCTCGTTCTTCCCGCTGACGTGACGGCCGGTCGGCCATTCCTGGGTCAGATCGACCGGCACGACAGAGGTCTTGGGATCGCTCATGCCTACACCATGCGCGCGCGTTGGGGTGCCGGCAACGTCCCTCTTGGTACGACCCGCCGACGCCGCAACGGGGTCTGGGACGCTGCCCTGCCACGTGGCTACGGTCGGGCTGGGAGGGTGAAGTCTAACCTACGGAGCGTGCATGGTGAGTGACGGTGCGACCAACTATGACGCCTCTGCCGTGCGGATCAACGTGGATATGTACTACATGCACCGGTCCGCGAGCGTCTACCTGGCTTCGCTGATCACCAGCCTGCAGGACGACTGGAGGGAGATCGGCAACACCTGGGACCAGCTCAAGATCGGTTGGGTCGGTGAGAGTTCCGAGGCGGCCGACTCGTTCAACGAACGCCTCCAGGACGTGCAGAACCGCCTGTTCGGCACCCCCGACCCGGCCGACACCACCAAGGTGGAGACCCCGGGCATCCTCGACCGGGTCCGCTACGGCGCCGTGGTGGCGGCGGCGAACTACAACGCCGCCGAGCACGCCGTGACAGACATGTTCGACGCTTTCGTCCACGCCATCGCCGACGAGGGCGACGGCGAGGGGGGACCGCAGGACAGCACGATGCCGCCGATCACCGTGGACTACAACACCAACCCGTACCCCACGCCGAAGACCGACAGCTGACGACGCGCCGTGGCGAAGCAGACGAACGGGCACGCGAGCCCTGCGGAGCTGCGCGCGCTCGCTGCCGACTGGCGTGCACAGGCCGATCGACTGGAGTCGCTCGGTGGCACGGTGATGTCGGCCTACAACAGCATCAAGTGGTCTGGGTTCGCATACTTTTCGGCGACTGCCGCGGCGAACGCGGTGAACGTCAAACTGGGCAAGATGGCCGACGCGGCGCGGGATTTCGCGAACTTCCTCGACGAGTACGCCAGCAAGGTCGAGGAGCAGATCAAGCGGGAGAAGGCGGCCACGATCGTCCAGATCGTGCTGGCCATCTTCGGTGTGCTCACGATCGGCCTCGCATTCGTGCTGGCACCCGCCCTCGCCGCCCTGTCGAGCCTGCTCGCCAGCCTGCTGCCGGCCATGAACGCAGTAGCCGGCCGGATCGCCACCATGCTGATCGACGTCGCGCTGGGCTTCCTGACGTTCGGTTCCATGCAGGTCGCGATGGAGTTCGGCATGCGGGGAATCGTCTACGGGGCGATGGACCTGCCGGTGGAGCTGCACAGCTGGGAGCTGTTGCTGAACATCCTGCTCGCGGGCGGGCTGGGCGGTCTGTTCTCGATCCGGGCCGTCAACTCGGTGCCGCGGCTGGGTTCCCGCGGTGCCACTCCCCCGCCGGTCCCGAAGACGCAGGCGTCGCCGAAGGTGTCGCCGGCCACCGGGACGGACGGCAACACCGTGCGGCTCAACAGCCCGGCGCCGGTCAAGGGCGCGGACATCGCCAACACACCCCGCGTCAACGACACCACGCCTGCGGTGAGCGCCAGCGACATCACGGCCGCGCCGGTGGTGCCGGCCGGCAGCCACGCCGCACCGACCGTGTCGGCCTCGTCCGCCGGCGACGTAAGCCGTCTGGCGGTCGGCGCGCCGGGCGGCACCAAGTCGCTGAGCGCGTCCACCCAGCAGGGCAACGGTCACGTCAACCAGCCGCTCGGCGCACCGCGCACCACCACGACGACGACGGCCGCACCACAGGCCGGCACGCACGGCGACGGGCTGCGGATGGCGAACCTCGACCGCACCGTTTCCCCCACCGGCGCGCGCGGCGACTTTTCCCCGCAGGTCAACACCCCGGCGTCGAACGTCGTCCGCCAGCCGCCCCAGCCCACCGTGACCGAGCGGGGCCTGGTCGGGATGGCCGAGGGTCGTGCCACCCCTCGCGAGTCGTCGGCCACCGGACCGACGATCCACGCCACCCCGCCGACCGGCCCGGCCACCGTGCCGCACGGGACGTCGCTCCCCCCCGCCATGCGCCCCGGCGGCCTGCCCGAGACGTCGGTGCTGAACAGCGGCAACCACCTGATGCCGCCGACCGGTCGGCCCGGCGTCACCGACTACGTGCCAGCCACCACCACCTCGCACACCGTCGCGCCGCACGCGCCCGGGCGCGTGTTCAACGAAACCGCCACCAGCCCCGCGCACCCGACCTCCCACCAACTGCGCGACCACAACGTCAAGTTCTCCGAAGAGATACGCGGCACCACCGCCGGCCCCGTCGCCCCTCGCCATACCCCCGACTTCTCGAAGCTCATCGCCGGGCGCGTACTCGACGAAGCCGCCATCGGCGCCACACACCCGACCCCCCAACAACTACGCGAAAACCACGTCAAGGCCTTCGAAGGAATTGGCGGCACCAAAGCCGACCTTCCCCCCGACTGGTCGAAGCACGGCCCCGGGCGCGTACTCGACGAAACCGCCACCACCGCCGCGCATCCGACCTCCCAACAACTGCGCGACCAACACGCCAATGCCTACGAAGGAAAACAACGCGCCACCACAGCCGACCTTCCCCCCGACCGGTCGAAGCACGGCCCCGGGCGCGTACTCGACGAAACCGCCACCACCGCCACACACCCGACCCCCCAACAACTACGCGCCCACCACGAAACGTTCCTCGACAAGGTGCGCGGCACCACCGGGGCCGACGCTCCGGGGCCTGCGAGCACCCCGACCCCCGGGCGTCAGCTGCTCCAGACCGGCCCCGACGGGCGTGCCGATCTTGTGCGGGTTTCGGCGGAGTCGCGGTTCACGGCCGAGGGGCGACAGCCCGGCGGCGATGCGCGCCCGACCCTCGAGGGACCCGCCACCGGCCCGGACAGGTCCTTGTCCTATGTCGAGCTGCGCGCCGACGGCACGATGGGCCCGACCACGCTGCGCCCGGGCGAGAACGTCCTGCACTCGCAGCCGTTGAACGGCAAGCCGCAGGAGCAGCTCCTCAGCTACTCCCCCGACGGCAGGTCGTGGGACGTCAACTCGGTCACACCGGCGGTTCGTACGGCCGGGGCTGCCCAGCCCCGGCCCACGCAGATGCTCCGGCAGAACCCGGATGGCACCGTGGACCTTCTGACGTTCCACAAGCCGCCGGCGCTCGCGTCGGGGCCGCCGGTGAAACCGCGGCCCGGCGAGCCGAGCTTCCACGACCTGAACGGGCCCGGGGTGCGCCAAGGCTGGCAGTCGCGCTCGTTCAGCCCGGATGAGGGATTCAAGGTCGACCAGATCAGCAGGCCGCAGTTGACCGGGCAAAGGGTCGACGGTAAGGAGCTGTTCTTCCAGCGTGAGCCCACGTCGATGCTGGTCAAGGACCCAGTGAGCCACCAGTGGAGGCCGCTGGGCACGACCGAGGGCGTGGCGACGCTCCCGAAGGGCTGGGGCCGGGCCCCCGACGCGCCGCCCGTCACGGTTGGCAAGCCGGCCGACAACCCGTCGTTCAGCAGGGGGGGCACTGGACAGGGCACGCCGCCGGACAGCGCCCACTACCGCTGGAGCATGGAGAACGGCAAGGTAGAGCCGGTGAAGGTGCGGGCCACGTCGCTCGAGGTGGTCGAAATCGGCACGCAGACCCGGTCGGTTTCCATCGGCCGGCAGATGGCCACCGGCGGCACGGGCGGCGGCAACGGGCTCGACTCGCTGCGCATGCTGCCGGACGGCACTCTCGCTCCGGCGAACCCTCGAGCGATCAGCGACCAGATCAGACTCGATCCCAAGTCCGGCGCGATCACCGTGGACGGTGTCCGGCTTACCGGTGGCCACTCGTTCGGCGGAGGCGGCGGCCTGTCCAGCCACGGCCCGTCTCACGGATCGGCGACGCAGCGGCCGGGCGAGGTGGACACGGCGGTGGCCGGGCATTCCGACCGATCGGCCGTGACGCGCGCCGACTCGCGCCTGCAGAACGCGTCGGCTCCACCCGCACCGGCACGGGCGGACGCGGGATCCACTCGGATCGAGCATGGCGCCGTGCCGGTGCGACCGGACCAGGCGGCCACCCGGGCCGACGCTCCGGGGCCTGCCACGCCCCGGGCCAGCACCCCCACCCCCGGGCGTCAGCTGCTGCAGACCGGCCCCGACGGGCGTGCCGATCTTGTGCGGGTTTCGGCGGAGTCGCGGTTCCCGGCCGAGGTGCGACGCCCCGGCGGCGATGCGCGCCCGACCCCCGAGGGACCCGCCACCGGCCCGGACACGTCCTTGTCCTACATCGAGCTGCGCGCCGACGGCACGATGGGCCCGACCACGCTGCGCCGGGGCGAGACTGTCCTGGACTCGCAGCCGTTGAGCGGCAAGATCATCAGCTACTCCCCCGACGGCAGGTCCTGGGACGTCAACTCGGCCACACCGGCGGCTCGTCCGGCCGGGGCTGCCCAGCCCCAGCCCAAGAGGCTCACGCAGATGCTCCGGCAGAACCCGGATGGCACCGTGGACCTTTTGACGTTCCCAACGCCGCCGGGACTCGCGTCGGGGCCGTCGGTGAAACCGCGGCCCGGCGAGACGAGCTTCCACGACCTGGACGGGCCGGGGGTGCAAAACGGCTGGCACTCACGCTCGATCGACCATTTGAGATACTGGGGCGAGCCGGTCAGCAGGCCGCCGGCCGGGCGACGGGTCGACGGCGGGGATCTGTTCTTCCATCGTGAGCCCAGGTCGTTGCTGGTCAAGGACCAAGCGAGCCACCAGTGGAGGCCGCTGGGCACGACCGAGGGCGTGGGCCCCGGCGCCCCGCCCATCACGGTTGGCAAGCCGGCCGGCAACCCGTCGTTCGGCAGGGAGGGCACGCCGCCGGACGTCCACTACCGCTGGAGCATGGAGAACGGCAGGGTAGAGCCGGTGAAGGTGCGGGCCACGTCGCTCGAGGTGGTCGAGATCGGCACGCAGAGCCGGTCGGTTTCCATCGACCGGTGGATGGCCGGCGGCGGCAACGGGCTCGACTCGCTGCGCATGCTGCCGGACGGCACCTTCGTTCCGGCGAACCCACGAACGATCACTCCCGACCAGATCAGACTCGACCCCGAGTCCGGCGCGATCACCATGGACGGTGCCGGACCCACCGGTGGCCACTCGTTCGGCGGGGGCGGCGGCGCCCCGGGTTCGGGGGGAGGCGGTGCTCCGGGTTCGAGGGGAGGCGGCCTGTCCGGCCGCGGCCCGTCTCACGGATCGGCGGGGCAGGCCGACGACGGCGCGCTGACCTTCGTCAAGCCGCGCAGCACCGCGGAGAGCAGTGCCGCCGCGATGGCACGGGATGCCCGCACCCACGCCGACGCGGCGGGCGAGCGGTCCGATCCGGGCCGCACGCTGGGCAGTGGCAAGCCCGCGACGCGTGCCGGTGCCGGGGTCGGCGGTCCAGAGGAGGCGAACGCCGCCCGCATCGTCACCAGGGGCGATGACGGTACGTACGTGCTTGGGGCTCCCGCCGAGGCGCCGCACAACGTGCTTCGCAAGCCACAGCCCGATCAGACGCCCGCCGCGGAGGCGAGAGCCGCCCGCATCATCACCAGGGGCCATGACGGTAAGTACGTGCTCGGGAACCCCGCCGAGGCGCCGCACAACGTGCTTCGCAAGCCACGGCCCGAACAACCGCCCGGCACCGAGGTGCGGACTCCCGACCCGGCGCCCGGTGAGCACCCGGCGGGAACCATGCCGGCTGCCCTGGCCACGCCAGCTGTCCCGGCGCACGAAGCGGCCCCGGGTACGCCGGTGGACGCCGTGGCGACACCGCAGGTAGTGGCGAAACCGCAGGCACCGCCGGTCGTGCTGGACCCGACGCCGCCCCCGGCACCGACCGTACCGATGCGCCCACCGCTCGCCCACGAAGCGCCCTACGTCACCGCGATGCCTCATGGCCTCTCGCTGACCGGACAGGGCAACGTCGTACACCTCCACACAGGGATGGAACCCACCCGACTGGTGCTACGCCCCGGCCCGGACCTGACCATCGTCGTCGACAGCTCAGTGACTAACCTGCCGGACATCAGGGCAACGCTGACCAGGCTGCACCCGTCGCAGCCCCCCGTATCAACCGTCGAATTCGTCGGCGCCCGCCAGCCGATCACGCCGGAACGCGCCCAGCAGATCGCGGACCGACTGCTCGCCGGCCTACCCGGCAACCCGCAGATCAGCCTGCTCGCGGCCGCCCTCACCGACGCCCCGACCGGGGCACCAGCCGCGAAGTCGTACCGGTTCGGCGCCAGCAACGGCGCTCCGACAAACCCGCCCGGAGAGTACGACCTCCCAGCCGCCCCGGCGCACGACCTGGCCCCCCGCACGCCGGCCGGCGCAGTGGCGAAACCGGAGGCGCCGCCGGTGATGGTGGAGCCGACGCCGGCACCCGCCGTGCCGATGCGCGCGCCGCTTACCCACGAGGCGCCGTACGGCACAGCGATGCCCTACGGCCTCTCGATGACCATGCAGGACAACGTGGTACACCTCCACGCCGGGGCGGGGCCCACCAGGCTGGTGCTGCGCCCCGGCCCGGGCCTGACCGTCGTCGTCGACGCCTCGGTGACCAGCCTGCCGGCCATCCGCGCGGCGCTGGCCGAGCTGCACCCGTCGCAGCCACCCGTGTCAACCGTCGAGTTCGTCGGCACCCGCCAGCCGGTCACACCAGAGCGGGCACAGCAGATCGCAGACCGGCTGCTCACAGGCCTACCCGGCAGCCCGCAGATCAGCCTGCTCGCCTCTGCCCTCACCAGCGCCCCGACCGGGGCGCCGGCCGCAGAGTCGTACCGGTTCGGCGCCAGCAACGGCGCTCCGACAAACCCGACCGGGAACTCCACCCTGGACCAGGCAGCGCGGACGCAGCAGTGGACGGCGCGGCAGGACGCGCTGCGCACCGACTACGCCGCCCGGATCGGCACCGCCCGGCGCGTCGAGGAGTTCCGGCCCGACCTTGTCGGCGCCTTCGGCAACGCGGTGGCCGACGCGGCCGCCCGGACCGAGCGGAGCCCGCAACCAGCGTCGCTCGACCGGCTGCCCGCCGAGGTGGCCGACCGGTTCCGGACGGAATTCGTCGCCGCCGGGCGTCACCTGTTCGACCGGGTGTGGGCGCCGGTGATCGCCGCGGGCACCCGCAGCGACGACCCGGCATTCCAGGCGACCGAGCACGAGTGGCAGGTGCGCTACGAGCAGCTGCTGACCGCCGTACGCGGCAGCACGTTCAGCTATCTGCAGGCGCACCGCCACGAGGCAGCCGTGCAGGCCGCCGTACTCGAGGCGCGCGACGCGGGCCGGCACGTGTCGGAGACGGCCGTGCAGGCTTTCTACAACGACGCCCGGACCAGGCTACGCACGGCTTTCGACGAGTCGGCGGATCCGGCGGGGGCGCAGCAGTGGGAGGCGCTCGCCACCACCATCGAGGCCAGCATCCCCGGGTACTTCAGCGAGGAGGCGCTGCGCCGGCACGCGAACGCGAACACCCCCGCCGAGGGCGACGACACCACGCGGCTGCTGGAGGCGACGCCAACGGCGTACGAGAGCGCCGCGCGCCCCGTCGTCGACCAGGCCCGCGCGGACATCCACGAGGCCCTGAACCGTCCCGACCCGGACATCGACGCCGCCACCCAGCAATGGATCACCCATCTACTCGACGGCGATATCCGGGAGGCCACCACCTACGCCCAGACCTGGGCCGAACGTGGCGGCGACACTCCGGCGGTGGTAGCCGCCGCAGTGGACGGACTGCGGGACATACTCAGCGACCTGGTGCGTTCGATACCCCTCCTGCTGCTGCACCACGCCCTGCTCGGCGAGCAGGTGCGCGCCGCCGGTTCCGCCTTCGACGACCTGCCCACCATCGACCTGCCGGCACCGGTCAGCGAGGCGCTGGGCCAGTCGTTCACGCTGGACTGGCTGACCGCGTACGACGAGCTGTTCCGCGGCGACGCGGTGGCGACCACCGAGTTGCACGAGCTCCCGGGGACCGTCCAGCTGGCCACGGCCGGACTGGAGCCGCTCGGCCGGGTACCCGGGCTGCCGGGTGAGCAGGTCCAGGCGCTCCCGATCAGCGACTCCGAGCTGACCGGTCCGGCGCCCGATACGCGGACGGCAGCGGACGAGGCGGCCGACACCCTGGCCGCGACCGGGCACGCTGACATCCGCGACGCCTTCCTCACCGAGGCCGACCCGGTCCGCCGGAACACGCTGCTCGCCGGGCTGCTCGGCGAGAGCGACGCGGTGCTGAGCGCCCTGCCCGCGTTGCACACCGGCCTGCCGGTTGTGACGGCCTCGGACGCGGCAATGGCGCGGTTGCTGGGATACGCCCACGGCACCACCCGGGGTGAGCCGCTGCCGACAGCCGAGGTGCACGCCGCGGCCCGGGATCTACACCTCGAGACGAAGCTGACGCTGATGGACGGTCTGAGGCTGCTGGCCGTCGCCAATCCGGCACGACGGCCGGTGCTGGACACCCTCGGTGCGCTGATCCTGGACTGTTGAGCGGGCGAGAGGAACCGACCGGCCACCACTGCCGACTGCCCGCCCAGCACCCTGCTCTCCGCCACCGTCCATCACCGAGGGCCTGGCCCGGCTCACCACCTAAGTGCAGCGCAGCGCGGACGAGCAGGTGCTCTGGCTGGCGTCCGACGAGTACGGCACCCCTCGTATGCCACGACCCCAGGACCACCGGCACGCCCACGCTCAAGGTCGACGGCAGCCAGGACCTAGGCACCGCGGTGCTGGAGCGCGACGACGCGCGCGTTGCTGCTGGACGCGACGCGCCTCGGTCCGACGACGTCTGCCATGAGCTTGGAGACTCCAGGACGCCGGCTCCCGCGTCGAGATAGAGCAGCAGCGGGCCGCTGGTGGGCGGGCGTCGCGGTAACCGGTACTTACATCTCGACCAGCGGGACCGGCAGGTCCGAGCCGGTCAGAGCGCGCATGGGCGTGGCGATAGCGCCGGCCAGCTCGGTCACCGGTGCGTCGAGCCCCAGCACGTACGCCCACACGCCGTCGGGCCGCCACGCCCGCCAGCGAACCGCGCAGGCCGGCGGTGACGCCCGGGGCGGCATCGTCGGCGGTCGCGGTGCGCAGCGGCTCGGGCGCGGCCGTCAGATCGAGCGCCGGTGGCAGGTGCGCCACCCACTCCGAGCGCAGGTCCGCGCGCGTGAACCTCCGGCGAGGGGTCGGCTCGCGGGCCGTTCGGCAGGCCACCGGGTAGGTATGCCTGGAGCGGCCGCCGAGCGTTCGCGTCCCAGTCGAGCCCGGTGCCGGGGACTGCGGCCGCCGCCCGGCCGCGTCCCCGCCCGCCAGGGCAATCCGGGCTTGCGCGAGCATCGTCGGGCACGCCGCTGGCGGCACGCGGCAGCAGTCGGTGCAGCGACGTCTCCGGCGGGTCGGCGAATTACGTCGGCGTGCTGTCGCCTTTCTCTTGTTACCCGGCTACTGCTGGATCGACTGGAAGATCTCGTTGAGCGAGCCCATCCGGCGCTCGGTCATGTCGCGCAACTGTGCACCGGCGTCCTGAAGGGCGGCGAGCATCAGCTCCTCCATCTCCTCCGGGTCGATGTCGGTGAACAGGTTCGGATTCAGGTGTACGGCGGTGAAGGTGCCAGCCGCGGTCATCGAGACCCGCACCGCACCGTTGGCGGCCGTGCCGGTGACCTCGGTGGCCGACAGCCGGTCGCGCATGGCGGCCATCTGCTCCTGCACCGCCTGCGCCTGCTCCAACATCCGGTCCAAGTCCGACATGGGATCCTCCCTCAGCGCCCTGACCAGGTACGCACGTTGGCCCATTCGCCCTCGGCGTAGTTGTTCCACGACAGGTTCATCGCCGACGCGATCCTGCCGAGCACACCGGTCGGGCCGAAGAGGCCGTCTGCGGCGATGTTCCACTCCTGCTGCAGACCTTGGTAATAGGACTGGGCCGGGCCCTGCCACTGGTCCTGCAGGGGCATCAACTTGTTGATCAGCGCCCCGAGTTGCTCTTCGATTTCGGCGGCTTTGGCGTTGAGCGTCTGCCCGGCCATCTCCAGTTCCGCCGGGACGCGCAGGTTACTGGTGGTGGGATCTGGCATGGATCTGTCCTGTCTCGTGGCGGAGGGCTAGAGGTTCGCGCCGGGGATGTCCTGGTTGACGGCGACGAGGCTGTTGATGTTGGCCTGCTCGGCATCGACGTAGTTGTGGAAGTTGCCGCGCAGGCCACTGCCGATGTCGGTCAGCGCGTTGTGCAGCATCCGGCCGAACACGTCGAAGTCGTGCATGAGGATCTCGAACTGCCCGGCCGCGACGCCGTGCCAGATCGCCTGCATCTGCACCACAGTCGTCCGCAGGTTGGCCAGTTCACCGTCGATATCCGTCGCGGTCACGTCACAGCTGGCCGCGGCGTCCATGATCATTTCCGGTGTTACGAGAATGTGGTCCATCGCAACTTCTTCCTTCCGCTGCCGTCGACAGCTGTTATGCCTTCATCAGGATGGTGGTGCCCGCGCGGACAGCGCGAGTGACCTCTTTGCGGGACACCGCGACAGTCCCCGGTTCAGCGCTGCGTCATCCTGGTCTCGGCGGTCATGCTCTTGAGGTTCGCTCCCTCGGCCGCGACGTAGGTTTCGTACGACTTCTGCATCGCCATGAGGGCGTCATCGAGCAGGCCGCGGGTGTCGGTGGTGAGCTTCTTCAGGTCGGTGGTGAGGGCCTCGTACTTGTCCCCCGCCGGGCTGTTCCACGATTCGCAGATCGACTGCAGGTGGATCGCCATCGCATTGAGGCTGCTCTCGACCGAGTCACGCTGCTTACGCAGACTGCCGATCGACTCCCCGAGCAGCGGGATCTGCACGGCGTACTCGTAACGCTTGCCGTCCACGATCACGGCGACCGGCTTGCCGTTGCCGTCGGTGACCACCCCGTTCTTCGGGTCGTACATGAGGGTGGTGAGCCCGTCGGCCCCGTACGAGATGGTGATGCTCTTGCCGTCCTTGCTCCCGTGCAACGGGCGGCCCTGACCGTCGAACACGTCGTAGATCCACCCGTCGGCCTGCATCAGCACGACGTCCCCGTCGGGGTTACGGCTGACGACTGTCCCGTCCCGGTACGTCCACACACTCGAACCGTCGGCGGCGTACTCGATGTCCACGGCGTTGTTCTTGCCGTCCTCGGTGGCGTGTGTGGGCCGTCCCTGGCCGTCGAACGTGTCGAACGTCCACCCGCCGGCCTGCATCCCCGTCACGACTCCCGCCGGGTTCCGCTGGATCGTCGTGCCGTCGCCGTACTTCCAAGTGCTCGACCCGTCCGGGGCGTACGTGATGGTGATCTGCTGGGCCGGCTGCCCGTTCGTGCTCGGCGCGGTGCCGTGCGTGGGGTTGCCCTTCGCGTCGAACTGGTCGAAGGTCGTGCCGTCCTTCAGCACCTGCCGGGTGGTGTCACCCTCGGCGTTGCGGTAGACCTTGGTGCCGTCGCCCTGGTAACTCCAGACACTCGACCCGTCGGCGCCGTACGTGATGTCGACCTGCTGCCCGGGTCGCCCGTCCTGCCCCGGCACGGTTCCGTGGGTGGGCCTGCCGTCGCCGTTGAACCGGTCGAAGACGCTGCCGTCCTTCAGCTCCTGCCGGGTCACCGTCCCGTCCGCGGCACTGAAGACCTTCGAGCCGTCGCCCTGGTAACTCCAGACACTCGACCCGTCGGCGCCGTACGTGATGTCGACCTGCTGCCCGGGTCCCCCGTCCTGCCCCGGCACGGTTCCGTGGGTGGGCCTGCCGTCGCCGTCGAACCGGTCGAAGACGGTGCCCTCGGAGGTGGTCTGCCGAATCACCGCGCCGTCAGGGTTGCGGTCGACCTTGGCGCCATCGGCATACGTCCACGTGCTGCTGCCGTCACCGCCGTAAGCGATGTCCACCGCCTGCGCCGGCTGCCCATCCGACCCCGGCACCGTGCCATGCGTCGGCTTACCGTCGCCGTCGAACCGGTCGAAGACGGTGCCCTCGGAGGTGGTCTGCCGAACCACCACGCCGTCAGGGTTGCGCTCGACCTTGGCGCCGTCGGCATACGTCCACGTGCTGCTGCCGTCACCGCCGTAAGCGATGTCCACCGCCTGCGCCGGCTGCCCATCCGACCCCGGCACCGTGCCATGCGTCGGCTTGCCCTCGGGGGTGAACCGGTCGAACGTCGCACCATCCGCGCTCACCTCACGCGTGACGTCACCAGCGGCACTACGGTCCACCGTCGTGCCGTCCGC
>NZ_JAGPXS010000012.1:0-210319 GCF_018070425.1 Micromonospora sp. C81 | reverse complement strand
ACACCCCCCAACCCGCCCGCCGCGCTCTATCCGCCCAAGATCCGCGCAACTTCGGGGATGCTGCTGTCTCACGTCGTGAGGAGGCAGCAAGAACAGCGAAGTTGCGCGGATCTTGGTGTTCAGGACCTGGTCGGGGGTTATCCACAGGGGCTGCAGACGCACACCTCTGCCGGTCAAGGTGTCGTCATGCCTGTTTCCCCACGACGGCCTGCGAACCTCCAGGGGCGCGTCTTTCGCGGCTCCCGCGTCGTTGCCCAAGGCCTGCTCACCCGAACGGAGCTGCGCAGCAGGGCATGGCGCCCACTGTTCCGCGACGTCTACGCGGATGCCCAACTGGAGGTCACCCATCGCACTCGTTGCGCCGCCGCGGTGCGCTGGGTGCTGCCACCGGGTGTGGTGATCGCTGGTCGCAGTGCGGCGGCGCTCTACGGCGCGGCATCGGTTGCCGACCACGAGCCCCTCGACGTGCTCGTGCCCGCCGCTCAGCGGTTCGGTCCCGTCTCGGGGCTCGTCGTGCACGCCAGCGAGATCGCAGCGACCGACGTCGCGATACGTCAAGGCATTCCGCTGACCACGCCGACTCGCACATGTTGGGACCTGGCCCAGTGGCTGCCGACCGAGGAGGCTGTAGCCATCGTGGACCGCCTCGCCAGCCACCGGCTGGTGGTGATCCCTGAGCTTCGCGCAGGCTCCCGGTCGAGAGCCGGCAACCGAGGCTGGAGACGGATGATGCGGGTAGCTGAGCTGGCCGACGCCGGCGCCGAATCAGCCCCGGAGTCGCGGCTGCGGGTGCGGATCGTGCTCGCCGGGGTGCAGACACCCGTGACCCAGTTCGTCGTCGAGCGAGACGGCAGGTTCGTGGCCCGCCTCGATCTTGCGTGGCCACATCTCAAGGTCGCCGTCGAGTACGACGGCTTGTGGCACGACGATCCCGAGCAGTTCCACCGGGACCGACGCCGCCTCAACCGCCTTCTCGGCGAGGACTGGATCGTCCTGCACATCACCGCGAAACGGTTCCGCGAGGACTTCGACGGCTTCCTCGCCGAACTCCGTCAAGCCCTCCGGTCCCGCTCCCGCTGACCCCGCCCCAGATCCAGGCCCCCACCCACACCCCACACCCCACACCCACACCCACACCCACAGCCAAGATCCGCGCAGTTTCAGGGATCTTGCTGTCTCACCAGCTCGTGAGGCAGCACTTTCACCGAAGTTGCGCGGATCTTGGGGTGGGCGCGCGCGGAGCGCGGGCTTGCGACGCGCGGAGCGCGGGCTTGCGACGCGCGGAGCGCGGGCTTGCGGTGCGCGGGCGCTGAGGGGTTGTCAGGCGGCCGGGAGGTACTTGGTCAGGTCGTCGAGGATCTTGTTGGCGGCACCGACGCCGATGCCCGTCATCCAGACCTCGTCGGAGACGGGGTACGCCTTGCCGGCCTTGACGGCGTTGAGGCCCTTCCAGAGGGTCCCGCCCGCCACCTTGGTCTGCTCGGCGGCGGCCTTGTCGCCGTACGCGGTCACGAAGATGACGTCACCGTCGACCTCGTTGACCCGCTCGGGGCTGACCAGGTCGAAGCGCTTGTCCTCCTTGTTGGCGAGCAACTGCCGCTCGGGGCGGCCCAGACCGGTGTCGCCGATGACGATGCCGGAGAACGAGTCCGGGCCGTACACCCGGATGTTGCCGGGCAGGAAGCGCACGATCGACACCTTGCGGTAGGCGGCGTCGCCGAGGGTCGCACCGAAGTCCTTGGCCCGCTTCTCGTACGCGCCGAGCAGGTCCTTGGCCTGCTGCTCGCGGCCGAGCGCCTTGCCGTCCAGGAGGAAGTTCTCCTTCCAGGTGATGCCCACCTTGTCGGTGAACACGGTCGGCGCGATGGCGGCCAGCTCGTCGTAGAACTTCTCCTGGCGGAACTTGCTGCCGAGGATGAGGTCCGGCTTCAGGGCGTTGATGGCCTCCAGGTCGGGCTCGGTGAGCACCCCGACCTCCTTGATGCCGGCGAGCTTGTCCGCGCCGAAGTAGGTCGGCCAGCTCTTGGCTTCGCCGGCCGTGGCGGCGCCGACGGGCGTGACGCCCAACGAGAGCGCGGTGTCGATCTTGTCGGTGTCGAGCACGACGACGCGCTTGGGCTCGGCCGGGACCTTGGTGGTGCCCATGACGTGGGTGATCTCCCGGGTCTCCCCGGTGGTGGAGCCGGCGACCGGGTCGCTCTCACCGCAGGCGGTGAGTCCGACGCCGAGGGCGACGGCCGCGGCGAGAGCGGCGACGAGACGACGCATCAGAGTCCTTTCGAAGGGTGCGAACCGGCGAGCGGGGTGGCCGCGTCGCCGGTGGTGAGTCGGGCGTCCGGTACGGATGCCGTCGACGAATCAGGGTCTCCCGCACCAGCGGACGCGGACCCGACGGAACCGGCACCGCCAGCGGACGCGGACCCGACGGAGTTGCCGCCGGTGTACGCGGGCACCACCAGCGGCGCGCCGGTCACCGGGCAGGGCACGACCACGCAGGCCAGCCCGAAGACGTCGCGGACCAGGTCGGCGGTGAGGATCTCCCGGGGCGGCCCGGCGGCCACCACGGCACCGGCGCGCATCGCGACCAGGTGGTCGGCGTAGCGGGCGGCCTGGTTCAGGTCGTGCAGCACGGCGACCACGGTGCGGCCCCGCTCGACGCGTAGCCGGTGCAGGAGGTCGAGCACCTCCACCTGGTGGGCCAGGTCGAGGAAGGTGGTCGGCTCGTCCAGCAGCAGGGCGTCGGTGTCCTGGGCGAGCGTCATGGCGATCCACACCCGCTGCCGCTGACCGCCGGAGAGGCTGTCCACCGGCCGGTCGGCCAGGTCGGTCACGTCGGCCAGGGTCATCGCCTGGTCGACGGCCGCGCCGTCCTCCGGCGACCACTGCCGCCACCAACGCTGGTAGGGCTGCCGGCCGCGCCCGACCAGGTCAGCCACTGTGACGCCCTCGGGCACCAGTGGGCTCTGCGGCAGGACGCCGAGGCGGCGGGCCACCTCCCGGGTCGGCAGCTCGCGGATCGCGGTGCCGTCCAGCAGCACCGTGCCCCGGCGCGGGGTGAGCAGCCGGGCCATGGTGCGCAGCAGGGTGGACTTGCCGCACGCGTTCGGGCCGACGATCACGGTGAACGCGTCGGTGGGCAGGTCCAGGTCGAGCCCGTCGAGCACGGTCCGCTCGTCGTAGCCGGCGACCAGGTCGCGGGTGGAGAGCATCACACGACTCCTTGAGGCGTCACGACGACCGCCGCCGTCCGCGCAGCAGCAGGAAGATCAGGTACGGGCCGCCGATGGCGGCGGTCAGCACACCGGCGGGCAGTTGGGTGGGTGCGAGCAGGCGTCGGCCGGCCAGGTCCGCCAGCACCAGCAGCAGCGCGCCGAGGAGCGCGGCGCAGACCAGCGGTGGCCGTTCGGCGCGTACCAGTCGACGGGCCACCTGGGGTGCGACCAGCGCGACGAAGTCGACGGCGCCGACCTGGGCGGTGACCATCGCGGCGACGAGGACGCCGGTGCCGGCCAGGCCGATCCGGCGGGCCACCGGGCGAAGCCCGACGCCGCGGGCGGTGTCGTCGTCCAGGGCGGTGCTGTTCAGCGCCCAGCCGGCCCAGGCCAGCACCGGCAGCAGCACCAGCAGGGTGCCGGCTATCCAGGCCGCCTCGGTCCAGCCCTTGCCGGCCAGGGTGCCGATCAGCCAGATCTGCGCGCGGAGGCCGTCGATCGGGTCGGCGGTGAGCATGACCACCTCGGTGAGCGCCCGGAAGCCGAAGGCGACCGCCACACCGGCGAGCACGAACCGCTGCGCGGCCAGCCCGTGCCGGGCGCCGAGGGCGAACAGCAGCACCGCCGCGAGCAGCCCGCCCACCAGCGCGGTGGGTGCCACCAGCACCGCGGCCATGCCGCTGGTCAGGGCCACCGTCGCGGCGAGACCGGCGCCCTGGGTGATGCCGATGACGTCCGGGCTGGCGAGCGGGTTGCGGGCCACGCTCTGGATCAGGGTGCCGGCGATGCCGAAGGCGGCGCCGGCCGTCGCCGCCAGCACGACCCGCGGCAACCGAAGATCAAAGACCACGAGGTCGTACGGGGTGCCGGCGCCGGAGAGGGCGCGGAGCACGTCGGCCGGGGCGACGTACGGGGTGCCCAGCGAGAGGCTGAGCACGACGGCCAGCAGGAGCAGCACGGTCAGCACGGCGGCCACCAGCACCGCCCGGCGGCGGATGACCAGGCTGACCGGGCCGATCCGCAGCAGCGACCGACCGGGCAGTCGGGCAGAACCGCCAGCAGGTGACGCGGCGGATGACCGGCCGGCCGGGGCGGGCGAACCCACGGGGCGCTGGGTGGTGGTCACGCGGTCACCACCCGGGCGCGGCGGACCAGGACCGCCAGCAGCGGCGCTCCGATCAGCGCGGTGACGATCCCGGCCGGTATCTCGCCGGGTGGGGCGACGACCCGGCCCACGATGTCGGCGCCGAGCAGCAGCGCGGGCCCGAGCAGTGCGGAGACGGCGAGGGTCCAGCGGTGGTCCGCGCCGACCAGGGCGCGGGCCAGGTGCGGCACGGCCAACCCGACGAAGGCGACCGGTCCGGCGGCGGCCACCGCCGCGCCGGTCAGCAGCACTGCGGCGAGCCCACCGCCGAGGCGGACCAGACCGATGCGGTGGCCGAGGCCCCGGGCCACGTCGTCGCCGAGGGCCAGCGCGTCCAGACCTCGGGCGACCAGGGCGGCGAGCACCAGCCCGGCGAGGACGAAGGGCAGCACCTGCGCGGCGACCGAGAGGTCCCGGCCGGCCAGGCCGCCGACCACCCAGAACCGGTACTCCTCGAAGGTGCGGGCGTCGATGCTGAGCAGCGCGTACACCCCGGAGGCCAGGCTGGCGTCGAGGGCCGCGCCGACCAGCGCGAGGGTGACCGGGCTGGCGCCCTCGCGGGCCCGGGTGGCGATGGCGAAGACCAGCAGCCCGGCGATCAGCGCCCCGGCGATGCCGAACCAGACGTACCCGGCGAGCGTGCCGATGCCGAAGACGGAGATGGCGAGCACCACGCCGAACGACGCTCCGGCGCTGATGCCGAGGATGCGGGGCTCGGCGAGGGGGTTGCGGGTGAGCGCCTGGAACAACACGCCAGCCACCGCGAGGGCGAGCCCGACGGTGAGGCCGAGCGCGGTGCGGGGCATCCGCAGCTCACGGACGATCGTGCTGGCGTCGCCGCCATCCGGTGCGACGAGAGCGTGCCAGACCTGGTCGATGCCGAGTTGCCGGCTGCCGAGCGCGAAGCTGGCCAGTACGGCGAGCAGCAGCACCAGCGCAGACCCGACGGTGACGGCCACCCGGCGGCCGGTGCGGGTGCCGGACCGGCCGGGGGCCTGGGTCGGCCGGGTGACGAGGGTGGTCACGAGTCTCCTGCACGTTCACGCTTAGGTTCGCCTTACCTTAGCCGCTCAGGTGGGGGCCGCCTAACTGGCGCTTATCGATCCGCGACCCGCTGAGCAGGGCAGACGCCCGCGCGACGGGGGCCGCGCACCTAGGGTGGGCTCATGCGATTCGACCAGCACACGGTCGTCCTCCTGGCCCGACCGTCACACCCGCCGGAGCTGCCGCAGGACGCGATCGATCGGTTGCAGGACGCGCACCTGGCCCACCAGGCGGGGCTCGTGGAGCAGGGGCTGGTGCTCGCGACCGGGCCCTTCCTGGAAACCGACGACGACCAGCTGCGGGGCTTCGTCGTGCTCTCCATCGCCCCGGAGGAGGCGCGTGACCTCTACGCCAACGACCCGGCCGTGCGGGCCGGACGGCTGGACGTGCGGGTGATGAGCTGGATGGTGCCGGAGGGAAACGTGCGGTTCGAGGGCGTGCCGATTCCCCGGTCGATGCTGGAGGCGGCGGCGGGCGACTGACTCAGCCGGGCAGCGAACCGATCTCGACCACCCGCAGCGCGTCCAGCTCTCCGGTGATCACGCGCAGCGCCGGAAAATAGTCGGCCAGCACCTGCCGGCAGTCGCCGCACGGCTCGCTGACGTCGCGACCCCGGTCGGTGACCGTGACGATCGTCTCCAGCTCGGTGACACCCTGGGTGGCGGCAGTGCCGATCACCACGAGTTCGGCGCAGGACCCGCCGGTGGCGTGCTGGACGTTCACGCCGGTGAAGACCCGCCCGTCGGCGGTCCGGGCGGCCGACGCGACGGTGTGGTGCTGGCTGCGGCAGCGCAGCTTGGCGACCGCGGTGGCGGCCTGCACCAACGCACGATCGGTGTCCCGCAGCTCCATCTCGGCCCCCCAGCGCTCGACGTCGAGCGCCCACTCTAGGTGCCGCCCACGGACGTCCACGGACCGGCCGCGCGGTAACCCAGGGGCGGTACGCCGCCGGGCTGCCTATCCTTGGGCACGACATGCAGAATCCAACCGCCTCCGTCGCGACCGACCCGGTTCGCGAGCTGCACCGCCGCCTGACCCCTCTGATGTTCCGCGACCAGCGCCGGCTCCAGCGGCGGCTGGACGGTGCCCGAAAGCTGCGCGACCCGCAGCGCCGGGAGGCGGCGCTGGCCGAGATCACCGCCGACCTGGTCCGGGCCGAGCAACGGCTCGCCAACCGCCGAGCGGCGGTGCCCGTGATCACGTACCCGGCGGGGTTGCCGGTCAGCGATCGCAAGGACGACATCGCCGCCGCCATCCGTGATCACCAGGTGGTGATCGTGGCGGGCGAGACCGGCTCCGGCAAGACCACCCAGATCCCCAAGATCTGCCTGGAGCTGGGGCGCGGGGTGCACGGCCTGATCGGGCACACCCAGCCCCGGCGGTTGGCCGCCCGCACGGTGGCCGACCGGATCGCCGACGAGCTGGGCACCGAGCTGGGTGACGTGGTCGGCTACAAGGTGCGTTTCACCGACCAGGTCAGCGAGCGCAGCCTGGTCAAGCTGATGACCGACGGCATCCTGCTGGCCGAGTTGCAGACCGACCGGATGCTGCGCCAGTACGACACGTTGATCATCGACGAGGCGCACGAGCGCAGCCTCAACATCGACTTCATCCTCGGGTACCTGCGGGAACTGTTGCCCCGCCGCCCCGACCTCAAGGTGATCATCACCTCGGCGACCATCGAGACCGACCGGTTCGCCCGGCACTTCGCCGGCCCACCCACCGCCGACGAGCCCGACGGCGTACCCGCACCGGTGGTCGAGGTCTCCGGGCGCACCTACCCGGTGGAGGTGCGCTACCGGCCACTCGTCGAACTCGCCGAGGGCGAGGAGGACGGCGACGGCGACGAGGAGAACGTCCGCGACCAGATCCAGGCGATCGGCGACGCCGTCGAGGAGCTGGCCGCCGAGGGACCCGGCGACATCCTGGTCTTCCTCAGCGGCGAACGCGAGATCCGCGACACCGCCGACGCGCTGGGCAAGCTGGTGCAGAAGAAGCGCTCGCTGCTCGGCACCGAGATCCTGCCGCTGTACGCGCGGCTCTCCTCCGCCGAACAGCACCGCGTCTTCGCCGCGCACACCAACCGGCGGGTGGTGCTCGCCACCAACGTCGCGGAGACCTCGCTGACAGTGCCCGGCATCAAGTACGTGGTGGACCCGGGCACCGCCCGCATCTCCCGCTACTCCAGCCGGCTCAAGGTGCAGCGACTCCCGATCGAGCCGGTCTCCCAGGCGTCGGCCAACCAGCGCAAGGGCCGCTGCGGCCGCACCTCGGACGGCATCTGCATCCGCCTCTACGACGAGCAGGACTTCGGATCCCGTCCCGAGTTCACCGACCCGGAGATCCTGCGCACCAACCTGGCGTCGGTCATCCTCCAGATGACGGCGATCGGGCTCGGCGACCTCGCCGCGTTCCCGTTCATCGACCCACCGGACAAGCGCAACATCACCGACGGCGTCAACCTGCTGCACGAGCTGGGCGCTTTGGACCCGACCGAAGCGGACCCGGCGAAGCGGCTCACCGCGCTGGGCCGGCGCCTGGCCCAGTTGCCGGTCGACCCGCGCCTGGCCCGGATGGTGGTCGAGGGCGAACGCAACGGCTGCGCCACCGAGGTGTTGGTGATCGCCGCCGCGCTGTCCATCCAGGACCCGCGCGAGCGGCCGGCGGAGAAGCAGGCCCAGGCCGACCAGGCGCACGCCCGGTTCGCCGACAAGGAGTCCGACTTCGTCGCCTATCTCAACCTGTGGCGCTACCTGCGCGAGCAGCAGCGGGAGCTGTCCTCCAGCGCGTTCCGCCGGATGTGCAAGGCGGAGTACCTGAACTACCTGCGGATCCGCGAGTGGCAGGACATCGTCAGCCAACTGCGTCAGGTGCTGCGTACCCCGGCCGAGGGTGACCGGCGCGGCGGGCGGCCGGCGCGCGACACCGCCGACGGCGCGGACGCCGGCCGGGGTGCGAGCCGCCGTGGCGGCGCGGACCTGCCGGAGGAGATCGACACCCCGAAGGTGCACCAGTCGCTGCTGCCCGGCCTGCTGTCGCACATCGGCCTCAAGGACGCCCAGAAACACGAGTACCTGGGGGCGCGGGGGGCGAAGTTCGCGCTCTTCCCCGGCTCGGCGCTGTTCAAGAAGCCGCCGCGCTGGGTGATGGCCGCCGAGCTGGTGGAGACGTCCCGGCTGTGGGGCCGCATCGCCGGCCGGGTCGAGCCGGAGTGGGTCGAGCCGCTGGCGCAGCACCTGGTCAAGCGCAGTTACAGCGAGCCGCACTGGGAGAAGAAGCAGGCCGCGGTGATGGCCTACGAGAAGGTCACCCTGTACGGCGTCCCGCTGGTCAGCTCGCGCAGTGTCAACTTCGGGCGGATCGACCCGACGCTGAGCCGGGAGCTGTTCATCCGGCACGCTCTCGTCGAGGGCGACTGGCAGACCCACCACCAGTTCTGGGCGGACAACAAGCGGCTGCTCGCCGAGATCGAGGAGTTGGAGAGCCGGGCCCGCCGTCGGGACATCCTGGTCGACGACGAGACCATCTTCGGCTTCTACGACCAGCGGATCCCGGCCGACGTGTCCTCCGGGCGGCACTTCGACAGCTGGTGGAAGAAGACCCGCCGCGAGCAGCCCGACCTGCTCACCTTCACCCGCGACCTGCTGATCAACGACGGCCGACCGGGGGTGGACGAGGACGACTACCCGGACGAGTGGCAGACCCAGGGGGTGACGCTGCCGCTGACGTACCGCTTCGAGCCGGGCACGCCGGACGACGGCGTCACCGTCGACATCCCGCTGCCGCTGCTCAACCAGGTGCCGGCGGAGACCTTCGACTGGCAGGTGCCGGGGCTGCGCGAGGAGACGGTCATCGCGCTGATCCGCTCGCTGCCCAAGGCGATCCGCCGCAACTTCGTCCCGGTCCCGGACTACGCCCGCGCCGCCCTCGCGGCCATCACCCCGGGCGAGGAGCCGTTGCTGGACGCGCTCACCCGGCAGCTGCGCCGGATGACCGGCGTGACCGTCCCCCGCGACGCCTGGGAGCCGGGCAAGCTCCCCGCCCACCTGCGGGTCACCTTCCGAGTGCTCGACGCCGACGAGAAGCCCGTCGCCGAGGGCAAGGACCTGCCGGCCCTGCAACGTCAACTGCGCCAGGAGGTACGCCAGGTGGTGGCGGCCGCCGCGCCGGAGGTGGCCCGGACCGGGCTGCGGGAGTGGAGCATCGGCACGCTGCCCCGCAGCATCGAGCAGGTCCGCGCCGGCTACGCGGTGACCGCGTACCCGGCGTTGGTCGACGAGGGCGCCACGGTCGGGGTGAAGGTGTTCGACTCCCCCGCCGAGGCGGAGGCGTCGCACTGGGCCGGCACCCGCCGGCTGCTGCGACTCACCGTGCCGTCCCCAGCGCGGTTCCTGCAGGGGCGGCTGAACAACGAGGCGAAGCTGGCGCTGAGCCGCAACCCACACGGCGGCGTGCAGGACCTGATCGAGGACGCGGCGGGCGCTGCCATCGACCGGCTGATCGGCGCGGCGGGCGGGCCGGCCTGGGATGCCGACGGGTTCGCGGCCCTGCGTGAGAAGGTCCGCGCCGACCTGGTCGACACCGTGGTGGAGGTGATGGACCGGGTACGCAAGGTCCTCGCCGCCGCGTACGCCGTGGAGCAGCGCCTCGGCGCCACCCGCAACCTCGCCGTGGTGGCGGCGCTGGCCGACATCCGCGGCCAGCTCGCCGGGCTGGTGCACGCCGGGTTCATCACCGAGACCGGGTACGCGCGGCTGCCCGACCTGCTGCGCTACCTCACCGCCATCGAACGTCGGATGGACCGGCTGGGCGGCAACCCGCAGCGCGACAAGCAGCAGCAGGACCGGATCGCCGTGGTGCAGAAGGAGTACCAGGACATGCTGGCCGCCCTGCCGCCCGCGAAGCGCGCGACCCCGGCGGTCCGGGGAATCCGGTGGATGATCGAGGAGCTGCGGGTGAACGTGTTCGCCCAGGCGCTGGGCACCCCGTACCCGGTGTCGGAGCAGCGCATCTACCGGGCCATGGACGACGCCGAGGCCCGCTGACCACCCCGTACTGGCCGGTCCGAGTGACATTCTCCACAATGGCCGGTGGATGACGGGTGCAGCAGAGAGAGCGCTCTCTGTCAATCTTGCACTTGTCGATATTTAAATCTGAGACTGTCTGATCATTCCCGAGAGACAGGCGTCCTTTTGCCGGATTCATCACCTGCGGTGGAGATGTCATCACCGCGGCTCCGCCCTCGTACGAACGACCGACGACCCCGTTCCCCTCGACGACCGAGGGCGCTGCTCGCCGCCGCGACCGCCGCGGCCGTGGCGACACTCACCATCCTCCTCCCCGCCCCGCCCGCCGTCGCCGCCGTCCCCGACCCACCGAGGGCCCTGCCCGCGAACGCCACGGAGGCGGACGCGAAGTGGCAACCGGCGCTCGACTACGACGGTGAAGCGTGCTATAACGTCCCGGCGATCGGGCCGGACGGCACGATCGCCGAGGGCCTCGACAACAACTACACCACCTCGAGCGCGGACTGCCGCGACGAGTCCGACCTGCGGAACACCAATGCCTACTCCCGGCAACGGTGCAACTCGGGCTGGTGTGCCTACCTCTACGACTACTACTTCGAGAAAGACGTCGCGGTCCAGAACGTGTCGGACCCCGGTGGTCACCGCCACGACTGGGAACACATCGTCGTCTGGGTTCAGAACGACGTCGCCAAGCACGTGGCGGTCTCGGAGCACGGTAACTACATCATCAGGCCGGCCAACGAGGTCCGGTGGGAGGGGAACCACCCCAAGGTGGTGTATCACAAGCAGGGTGGCTCGACCCACGCCTTCCGCTTCGCTCGGGCGGACGACGACGACGACCCGATGGACGAAGACCCGGCCAAGAGAAAACAGCCGGAGAACCATGACCACATCTGGCAGTTGTCTCCGCTGGTCTCCTACAACGGCTTCCCGGAAGGGCTGCGCGAAAGCCTGTTCGCGCACGACTTCGGGACGGCGTCGATCGCGCTCAAGGACTCCAGCTTCCCGAACAACCTGAAGGGCGCGCTGCCCCAGCGGGTGCTCACGTGCCCGTGGCCGCGACAGGGCTGCGTGGAAGGGCAGGAGCCGTTGTTCGACTTCGACTTCGACCGGGACGAGAACTCACCCGGCACGCTGCTGAAGGTCATGGTGGTGGGCGATTCGATGAGCCAGGGCGACGAGGGCGACTGGACCTGGCGCTACCGGCTCTGGGAATGGTTCCGGGCGCAGAACGTCACGGTGGACTTCGTCGGGCCCTACGTCGGCACGGTACCCGCGGAGGAGCCGACCGCTCCGGCCCGACCACCGCTGCAGGGAACGCTGCCCCCTGCACCCGTTCCGGGCAAGACCTCGGGCGGGTACGACGAAAGGGCGGCGGTCAACTTCGACAGTGACCATTTCGCGCTCTGGGGGCGCCAGGCGGCCGTGGCCAAGACCCTCATCAAGGAGCAGGTCAGCCGTTACCAACCCGACCTGCTGCTGGTCGGACTCGGCTTCAACGACATGGGGTGGTGGGTGAGCGACGCCGACGGGACGCTCACCAGCATGAAGACGCTCGTCGACCAGGCGCGCGCCGCCAAACCGAACCTCAAGTTCGCCCTCGCCAACGTCCCCCAGCGCACCGCCATCGGCAACCGCGAGGACCTGCCGGTCAAGACCGACACCTACAACCGGCTGCTGGCCGCCGCGATCCCGACGTGGAACACCGCCCAGTCACCGGTCGCGCTCGTCGACTGGCGGGGCAACTACGACTGCGAGGTGTCCGGCTGCCCCGCCGGCTACGACGGCCTGCACCCCAACGCCCTCGGCGAATACCAGATCGCCCAGGCGTTCAGCCGTACCCTGCGCGAGCGTTACGGTGTGGGCGGGGCGGATCTGGCCATCCCCGCCCAGATGCCGCCACGTCCCACGCCGGTGCCGTCCGACGTCGTCGCCGAGTCCAGCCCACTGGGCGTCGTCGTCTCCTGGAAGCCGGTCTACGGTGCCCACGGCTACGACGTCCGCGCCCGTGTCGCCGGGCAGCCGTGGGCGGAGTCCCACTACAACGTGTCGACCCATCGGCACTACACCACCTGGACTTCCAGCGGTCTGACGTGGGAATACCAGGTCCGGACCGACAACGGTGACGTCGTGTCCGCCTGGTCGCCGATGGTCAGCGCCGTCTCGCGCCCGCAGACCGCCAAGGGACCGGCCGGCATCGTCACCCGCGCCACCGCCACGGGGGTCGACGTCACGTGGGGGGCGTCGACCGGCCCCTACTCGGACACGATCGATCGGTACGAGGTCCTCGTCTTCGACCAGGACACCCCCGGCGCCTGGCTCTCGGGGACCGCGGTCACCGGCCTGACGGCGCACGTCGACGGGCTGATACCCGGGCACCGCTACACCGTCGCGGTGGCGAGTTGGAACGCGGTCGGCGGCGGACTACCCGCGGTCGCCCGCCCGGTCACCATCGGCGGCGGCACGCCGGCAGCGCCCACCGGCCTGCGGGTCAGCTCCACCGACGCCACCACCGTGCAGTTGACGTGGACCGGCGCCAGCCAGGCGGCCGGATACCGGGTCTGGGTCCGCAACATCAACGACGGCAGCCAGTCCAGCGCCAGTGAAGGGATCGTCACCGGCACCACCCACGGGATCTCGTTCCTGTTCCCCGGCGTCTGGAACTACGAGTTCTGCGTCTCCTCGGTCAACGGCGTCCTCGAGAGCGGCAAGTCCACCTGCGTGGTCGCCGCCCGGCCGGCGGGGAGTTGACGCTCCGCTGAGCGACACGAAGGTTGAGCCCCGGTGCCAGGCGACCCACGGCACCGGGGCTCGACCTTCGGTCGGGTCGGTCAGCGCCACGGCCTCCTCCACCGGTAATCCGCCGGGAATCCCGGAAAAAGGACGGCGAGCGCGCCGGCCGCCCCGGCAGGTGGCCTTCGCACCGGCCGCCCCAGGACGTACGGCCTGCTAGGCCAGCGGCTCCACGCCGGGCGGCAGCTCGCCACGGTCGATCGCCGACTGGATGTAGTCGAGCAGGATCCGCCGCAGTTCCCGACCGGCGTGGGTCGGGACGATGTCGCGGCGGCGGGCCACCGCGATGATCCGCCGCACCCCGGGCGGAGCGAGCGGCGTGATCCGCACCCCGGGGCGCCGGGCCAGCACGATGCCCGGCACCAGCGCGATGCCCAGCCCCGCCTCGACGAAGCTGAGGACGGCGTCCATCTCGCCGCCGTCCACGGCGAAGCTCGGTTCGAAGCCCGCCTCCCGGCAGGCCTGGATGGTCGCGTCCCGCAGGTCGTAGCCCTCCCTGAACATGACCATCGGTTGGTCCCGCAGGTCGGTGATCCGCAGTTCCCCGGTCAGCGACGCGGTCGGCACCTCCCCCACCGAGGCCACCACCAGGCTCTCGCGCAGGATCGGATCGACTCGCAGCCCGGGGTCGGCGCCCTGGGCCGGCATGATGATGAGGGCCAGGTCGAGGTCGCCGCGGAGCAGGTCGCGCACCAGATCCTGGGAGCCACCCTCCTCGACCTTGAGGTCGACGGTGGGGTGCGCGTCGCGAAACCGGCGCAGCACCGGCGGGGCGAGTGAGGTGGCCAGGCTCGGGGTGGCGCCGAGCCGGACCCGACCGCGGCGCAGCCCCACCAGCTCCTGCACCTCGCGGGTGGCGGTGTCCACATCGGCGAGGATCCGGGTGGCCAACGGCAGCAGCACCTCACCGGCGGCGGTGAGGGCGATGTTGCCCCGTATCCGCTCGAACAACGGCGCCCCGAGGTCGGTCTCCAGAGCGTGAATTTGCTTACTGAGAGAAGGCTGAGTGATGCCTACGAGATCGGCGGCTTGGGTGAAATGTCGTACTTCGGCCACCGCGACGAAGTACCGAAGCTGATGGAGCTGCATCTACATAGCCTACGGCTATCAACACTACGAGTTTGATGCATTGGACGACTGATCGAAGTGCTCCTAGCGTCGGTTGCGTGGTAATGACGAAAACTCGGTCGCCCATCCGCTCGAACGTCGGCCTCAAGGCCGTCATGGCGGTGACGGGCATCCTGCTGGCGCTGTTCCTGATCGCCCACATGCTCGGGAACCTCAAGGTGTTCACGGGGGAAACCTCGTTCGACCACTACGCGCACTGGCTGCGCGACATCGGCAAGCCGCTGCTGCCCGGCGTCTGGTTCCTCTGGATCCTGCGCACCGTGCTGGTGGTCGCGGTCGTCGCCCACATCGTCGCCGCCACAGTGCTGGCCATGCGGGCCCGCGCCGCCCGCCCGGTCAAGTACGCCCACCGCAAGAAGGTCAACGGCAGCTACGCGGCCCGCACGATGCGCTGGGGTGGAGTGATCATCCTGCTCTTCGTGATCTACCACATCCTGGACCTGACCACCGGCACGCTGAACCCGGTCGGCGACGCCAGCAAGCCGTACGGCAACGTCGTCGCCGACTTCGCGCCCGAGCGCTGGTACGTCACGCTCTTCTACACGCTCGCCATCGTCGCGGTGGGCTTCCACCTGCGCCACGGCGCGTTCAGCGCGTTCCGCAGCCTCGGCCAGCAGACGCCGCGTGGCGAGCGTCGGGCGCGTACCGCAGCTCTGGTCTTCGCCGTGCTGCTCTGCGCCGGGTACCTGGTGGTCCCGTTCGCCGTACTCACCGGATTGGTGTCCTGACATGGAACTCTTCACCGAGGGCGACCCGATCGCCGACACCAAGGCTCCCGCCGGCCCGGTCGAGAAGCGCTGGGAGACCCGCCGCTTCGAGGCCAAGCTGGTCAACCCCGCCAACCGCCGCAAGATGACGGTGATCGTGGTCGGCACCGGCCTCGCCGGTGGCTCGGCCGCGGCGACCCTGGCCGAGCAGGGCTACCACGTCAAGTCCTACTGCTACCAGGACAGCCCGCGCCGGGCGCACTCCATCGCGGCACAGGGCGGCATCAACGCGGCGAAGAACTACCGCAACGACGGCGACTCCGTACACCGGCTGTTCTACGACACCGTCAAGGGCGGCGACTTCCGCTCCCGCGAGTCGAACGTGCACCGGCTCGCCGAGGTCTCCGTCAACATCATCGACCAGTGCGTCGCCCAGGGCGTGCCGTTCGCCCGCGAGTACGGCGGCCTGCTGGACACCCGCTCCTTCGGCGGCGCCCAGGTGCAGCGCACCTTCTACGCCCGGGGCCAGACGGGTCAGCAGCTGCTGCTCGGCGCGTACCAGGCGCTCGAACGGCAGATCGGCCTGGGCAACGTCGAGATGAACACCCGGCACGAGATGCTGGAGCTGGTCCTCGTCGACGACAAGGCCCGCGGCATCGTCGTCCGGGACATGGTCACCGGCGAGATCAGCACCGAGATGGCCGACGCCGTCGTGCTCGCCTCCGGCGGCTACGGCAACGTCTTCTACCTCTCCACCAACGCCAAGGGCTGCAACGTCACAGCCACCTGGCGGGCGCACCGCAAGGGCGCGTACTTCGCCAACCCCTGCTACACGCAGATCCACCCGACCTGCATCCCGGTCTCCGGCGACCACCAGTCGAAGCTGACCCTGATGAGCGAGTCGCTGCGCAACGACGGCCGGGTCTGGGTGCCGAAGACCAAGGGTGACGACCGCAGCCCCAAGGACATCGGAGAGGACGAGCGGGACTACTACCTGGAGCGGATCTACCCCTCCTTCGGCAACCTGGTCCCCCGCGACATCGCCTCCCGCGCCGCGAAGAACGTCTGCGACGAGGGCCGGGGCGTCGGACCGACCAAGCTCGGCGTCTACCTCGACTTCGCCGACGCGATCAACCGGCTGGGCCGCAAGGCCATCGAGGCCAAGTACGGCAACCTCTTCGAGATGTACGAGCGGATCACCGGCGAGGACCCGTACGAGGTGCCGATGCGGATCTACCCCGCCGTGCACTACACGATGGGTGGCCTGTGGGTCGACTACGACCTCCAGTCGAACATCCCCGGCCTGTTCGTGATCGGTGAGGCCAACTTCTCCGACCACGGCGCGAACCGCCTCGGCGCCTCGGCGCTGATGCAGGGCCTCGCCGACGGCTACTTCGTGCTGCCCACCACCATCGCCAACTACCTGGCCTCCGGCCCGCTGGAGAAGGTCGACGCCAGCCACCCGGCGGCGGTCGAGGCCCGCACCGACGTCGAGGACCGCGTCCAGCGGCTGCTCGCGGTCAACGGTGACCGGACCGTGGACTCGTTCCACCGGGAACTGGGCCAGATCATGTGGGAACACTGCGGCATGGAACGCAGCGAGGCCGGCCTGCGCAAGGCGATCGACGAGATCCGCGGCCTGCGCGAGCAGTTCTGGCAGCGGGTCAAGGTGTCCGGCACCGGCGAGGAACTCAACCAGTCGCTGGAGAAGGCCGGCCGGGTGGCCGACTTCTTCGAACTGGCCGAGCTGATGTGCATCGACGCCCTGCACCGTGAGGAGTCCTGCGGCGGCCACTTCCGGGCCGAGCACCAGACGCCCGACGGTGAGGCGCAGCGCGACGACGACCGGTTCGCGTACGTGGCGGCCTGGGAGTTCACCGCCGACGGCGAGCCCTCGGTGCTGCACAAGGAAGACCTGAAGTTCGAATACGTCCACCCCACGCAGCGGAGTTACAAGTGAACCTGACCCTGCGCATCTGGCGCCAGAAGGGCCCTGAGGACAAGGGTCGGATGGTGACCTACCCGGTCGACGACGTGTCCCCGGACATGTCGTTCCTGGAAATGCTCGACGTGCTCAACGAGCGGCTGATCCTCGCCGGCGAAGACCCGGTGGCGTTCGACCACGACTGCCGCGAAGGCATCTGCGGCATGTGTGGCCTGATGATCAACGGCGACGCGCACGGGCCGCAGCGCGGCACCACTGCGTGCCAGCTGCACATGCGCCAGTTCACCGACGGCGAGACGATCGACATCGAGCCGTGGCGGGCCAGCGCCTTCCCGGTCATCAAGGACCTGGTCGTCAACCGGAGCGCCTTCGACAAGATCATCGCGGCCGGCGGGTACGTCACCGCGCCAACCGGCAGCGCGCCCGAGGCGCACTCCACCCCGGTCGCCAAGGCCAACGCCGACGCCGCCTTCGAGTCGGCGGCCTGCATCGGCTGCGGCGCGTGCGTGGCAGCCTGCCCGAACGGCTCCGGCATGCTCTTCACCGCCGCCAAGCTCACCCAACTCTCGCTGCTGCCGCAGGGCCAGCCGGAGCGGTACACCCGGGTGATCGGCATGGTCGACGCGCACGACGAGGCCGGCTTCGGCGGCTGCACCAACGCCGGCGAATGCACCCCGGCCTGCCCGAAGGGCATCCCGCTGAACACCATCGGCCGACTCAACCGCGACTACCTCGCGGCCACCGCGAAGGGCGCCGGCAACACCCCCGGCTCCTGAGGCCACCGCACGACGCCGGACCGCCGTACCCCTGCGCTGTTCTGGGGGTACGGCGGTCCGGCTTTTTTCCTTGGCTCGGCGTGCGGTCCTTGGCTCGCCCCACACGACACCTCGCTGCTGCCCACCGCCTTGACCTGCCCCCGCACGCCACGCCGCCGCACTGGCCGCGACTGCGTGATCCACTCGGGTTTCATGAAGTCGGGCTGTCACAGCGCCTCCGATACCGCGACTTCAAGGAACACGAGTCGATCAACTCGATCTCGGCCCGCGGGGCTGGGGGCGACCGTTCCCGGCGGAGGGATCAAGCCTGACCGCCCGGCGCGGGGCCCGCTCGCCCCCCGCCCCCGACCGCACCCACCCACCCACCGACGGACAGAACCGAGAACAACCCGGACATCGGAGGGCGCAGCAGGTTCAAGTGCCCGAGCCCGGGTAGCAGTCTTCCGAGACGGCGTGAGAAGGGACGAGGGACATGAAGGCACTGACCTGGCAGGGCAAGCGGGACGTACGGGTCGAGGAGGTGCCGGACCCTCGGATCGAGGAGCCGACCGACGCGATCGTGAAGATCACCTCGACTGCGATCTGCGGCTCCGACCTGCACCTGTACGAGGTTCTCGGGCCGTACCTGAAGCCGGGTGACGTCCTGGGCCACGAGCCGATGGGGATCGTGGAGGAGGTCGGGTCGGGCGTGACCGGACTCAAGCCCGGCGACCGGGTGGTGATCCCGTTCAACATCTCCTGCGGGAGTTGCTGGATGTGCCAGCGCCAGCTCTACGCGCAGTGCGAGACCACGCAGGTCACGGGCGAGGGCAAGGGCGCGGCGTTGTTCGGTTACACCTCGCTCTACGGTTCGGTGCCGGGCGGGCAGGCCGAGTACCTGCGCGTCCCGCAGGCCCACTTCGGGCCGATCAAGATCCCGCAGACGGGCGCTGACGAGCGGTACCTCTACCTGTCCGACATTCTGCCGACCGCCTGGCAGGCGGTGAAGTACGCGGACACCCCGCCGGGCGGCACCCTGGCCGTCTTCGGGCTGGGCCCGGTCGGGCAGTTCTGCGCGCGGATCGGCCGCCACCTCGGCGCGGGCCGGGTGATCGGGCTGGACCTGGTGCCGGAGCGGCTGGAGTTGGCCCGCCGGCACGGCATCGAGGTGCTCGACGTGAGTGAGCTGTCCGACGTGCCGGGCGCGCTGATCGACCTGGTCGACGGGCGCGGCCCGGACGCGGTGATCGACGCGGTCGGGATGGAGGCGCACGGTTCGCCGGCGGGGAAGTTGGCTCAGACCGCCGCCGGGCTGTTGCCGGACAAGTTGGCCCAGACGATGACCGACCGGGCGGGCGTGGACCGGCTGTCCGTCCTGCACGCCGCGCTCAAGGCGGTTCGCCGTGGCGGCACCGTGTCGCTGTCCGGCGTGTACGGCGGCGAGGCGGACCCGATGCCGCTGATGGAGATGTTCGACCGGGGCATCCAGCTGCGGATGGGGCAGTGCCACGTGCGCCGCTGGACCGACGAGATCCTGCCGCTGCTCTCCGGCGACGACGACCCGCTGGGTGTGGAGGACCTGCGCACCCACCGGGTGCCGCTGGCCCGGGCCCCGCAGGCGTACGAGATGTTCCAGAAGAAGGAGGACGGCTGCATCAAGGTCGTACTCGAACCATGAGTGCGAGGAGTGAGCCGGGGTTGCGAGCCCCGCAGTCACGAATGCAGCCGGTGCCGTGAGCCGAGTGGTCGTGATCGTGGGCGCGAGCAGCGGGATCGGCCGGGCGACGGCCCGGGAGTTCGCCGAGCGCGGCGACCGTCTGGTCCTCGCCGCTCGCGCCACCACGACCCTGGCCGAGGTACGCGCGGAGTGCGCCGACGTCGACGTGTTGACCGTGCCGACCGACGTCACCGAGCCGGGGGCGCTGGACGCGCTCGCCGACGCGGCGATCGAGCGGTTCGGTCGCATCGACGTCTGGGTACACACGGCGGCGGTGATGGCATACGGTCGCTTCGACGAGCTGCCCGGGCGGGTGTTCGACCAGGTGGTACGGACCGACCTGCTCGGCGCGGCCGGCTCGGTGCGGGTGGCGCTGCGGCACTTCCGGGCCGCCGGGGCCGGCACTGTCGTCCTCACCGGCTCGGTGCTCGGCCACATCACCGCCCCGAACATGAGCGCGTACGTGGCGAGCAAGTGGGGGTTGCAGGGTCTGGTCCGCACGGTGCAGCAGGAGTTGCGCGACAGCCCGGAGATCCGGCTGTGTCTGGTCAACCCGGGCAGCGTGGACACACCGGTGTATCAGCAGGCGGCCAACTACCTGGGTCGGGTCGGGCGACCTCCGCCGCCGGTCGCCAGCCCGCATCGGGTTGCCCGGGCCATCGTGAACTGTGTGGACCGTCCCCGTCGGGAGGTGTCGGTGGGCCGGCTCAACGTGGTGATGCGGGTCGGGTTCACAGTGCTGCCGGGCGTCTACGACATCCTCGTCGGGCCGTTGATGCGGCTGGCTGGCCTGAGTGGACGGCCGGTCGCCGCGAACGACGGCAGTGTCTTCGCCCCGAACCCGGCCGGTGAGGCGGTACGCGGCGGTCACCTGCCCGACCTGCGGCAACTCGTGTCCGGGCCGGCCGGCGCGGTCGGCGCCGCACTGCGCCGACGGTTCGGCTGATCTGTTCGGAGTTGTTCGGGACTGTTCGGGGGGCATTGTGGATCGATCAACTCGCCTAGGGTGGTGGGCCAGCAAGCGCTCTGGCGCTCCACGATGGGGGAGACGATCGACCATGCGACTGAACCGTAGAACGGCACTCGGGTTGGGCACGGTGGCCACCGCCGGCACGGTGCTGGGCGCCGCGTCCTCGGCGAGCGCCGCCGAGAGCACCGAGGTCACCCCGACCACCCCGGCGCGGGCAGCCCGCCGGGTAGCCGCCGTCTTCGCCAAGCACAGCGTTGAGGCCGGCGGCAACTGGCAGGCGTACGTGAGCGTCGCCGACCCGGCCGGCACGCCGGTGGTCGCGGTGGAGGCCGACGCGGACCGGCGGATCGAGGCGTACAGCGTCAACAAGATCGCGGTCGCCACGGCGGTGCTCGACAAGGTCGACCGGGGGCTGCTCACCCTGGACCAGCAGGTCGAGGTGAGCGCGGCGATCGTCGTGCCGGGCGGTGACGGCATCTTCAGCCTGGACGGCGCGTACCCGAGCATGGTGACCCTCGGGCACGTGCTGGCCAATCTGCTGACCGTCTCGGACGACACGGCGGTGCGGCTGTGCGGGCTGGTCGCCCCGGCTGCCGAGATCAACTCGATCCTGGTTGCCAAGGGTTTCCCGAACACCCAGGTCGAGCCGGTGGCCAACCCGAACCGGTTCTTCCTCGGCACCAGCACCCCGCGCGAGACACACGACCTGCTGCGCGCCCTGGTCGGCGGCACGTTGCTCTCCCCCGCCTCGACCACGTACCTGTTGGGTCTCCTGCGTTCCCCGGTGGCGTTCACCGACGGCATCCGGCGCACCATGTCCTCGGACGAGCGGGCCCGGATCGCCACCAAGGCCGGCTGGTACGCCGACGCCCGGCACGAGGCCGGCGTGATCTTCGACCGCTCCGGTGCGGCAGTGCTCACGTACGCGCTCTTCGCCGACGGGCAGGCCAACCCGGAGGACTTCGGCGCCACCCACCCGGCGGTCCAGGCCCGGGCCGCCATGGGCCCCAAGTTCCTGGCCGCGGTGGACCGGATCGCGGGCGTGGGCCGGACGTTCCGGATCACCGCCCGCCAACCCAGCAACGGCGGCTAGCGCACGCCGTCAAACCGTCCCGGGTCGGTCGCCGTTTGCCGGCGACCGACCCGGCGTGGCGACCGCCGAGGCACGGGCCGGTCCGGGTGACTACCGTGTAGGGCGGACACGTCGGAGGGACGGCAATGGCACGAGCGCAGAGCACGGACGTCGAACGGTCGCTCGGGCGGCGGATGCGGGGCGCGGCCGGGCTGGCGGCGCTGGCCGGGCTGGCCTGGGTCGCACGGGATGTGCCGGCGGCTCTCGGCGGCCGGCTCAGCGGGGCCCGGGCCGAACGGGCGGCCCGCTCGCCCCAGTTCCGCGAGGGCACCTTCCACAACCAGGCCGGCACCCGCACGATGGTCGCCGAGCCGGGCCGCAACCTGGTCCGCGAGCTGATTTTCGGCAAGCAGAAGCGACGCCCGACCGCACCCGTGCCTCTGCTGCGCTCCAGCGCGCCCCACACCGTCGACACCGCCGACGAGCTGAACATCGTCTGGTACGGCCACGCCTCGACGCTGATCGAGATCGAGGGCCGGCGGGTGCTGCTCGACCCGGTGTGGAGCGAGCGCTGCTCCCCCTCCGGGCTGGTCGGCCCTCGCCGGCTGCACGAGCCACCGGTACGCCTCGACGAGCTGCCGCCGCTGGACGCCATCCTGATCTCGCACGACCACTACGACCACCTCGACATGCCCACCGTGCGGGCGCTGCTGGCCGGTCAGTCCGCGCCGTTCCTGGTGCCGCTCGGCGTGGGAGCGCACCTGGACCGCTGGGGCGTACCCGCCGAGCGGATCATCGAGTTGGACTGGTCCGAGTCCCACCGGGTCGCCGGGCTGGAGATCACCGCCACCGCCGCCCAGCACTTCTCCGGGCGAGGGCTGCGCCGCGACGGCACGCTCTGGAGTTCGTGGGTGGTGGCTGGGGCCCGCCGCAAGGTCTTCTACACCGGCGACTCCGGTTACTTCGACGGGTACGCGGCGATCGGCGCCGAGCACGGGCCGTTCGACGTGACGCTGATGCAGATCGGCGCGTACGACCGGGCCTGGCCGACGATCCACATGTTCCCCGAGGAGGCGGTCGACGCCCACCTCGACCTGCGTGGCGGGCTGTTCGTCCCGGTGCACTGGGCGACGTTCAACCTGGCCCTGCACGACTGGTCCGAGCCGGTGGACCGGCTGTGGGCCGAGGCGAAGGCCCGCGACGTGCGCCTCGCCGTGCCCCGCCCCGGCGAGCGGGTGGTGGTCGACGAGCCGCCCGCCGTCGACGGCTGGTGGCAGTCGGTCGCCTGAGGCAGGCCACAGCAGGCATCGCCTGAGCCGGGTCAGAGCACGAAGGCGTCGGTCCAGAGCGCGCCGGAGCGGCCGGAGAGCGCATCCAGCATGGCCACCGCCTGACCGTCGGTGAGCTGCGCGACGAAGTCCACGATGGCCCGCCCCCGGGCGCGGCCGATCCGGTCCGGGATCCGCGGGTGCAGTTCCGCCTCGGCCAGCTCGACCAGGTCGTGCAGCCGGCGGGGCAGTCGCGACTCCTCCTCCGGGTCGAGCAGCCACTCCCAGAGCGCCTCGACCAGGGTGCCCAGCAGCCGGGCCTGGCCGCGCTGGTGCAGGGCGAGATCCGGTCTGGCCAGCACGAACCGGTGGTGGACGAACTTGAGCACCTGCACCTCGTGCCACTGCGCGCAGCCCAGCAGCACGTGGCCGGAGCGCACCGACGGCTGGTCGGTCACCGTGATCGCCTCGACGAAGCGGGTGGACCAGCGGGCGGAGAACCGCGCCACGTACTGCTCGGCCTCGATCGAGCCGTCGAACGGCATCGCCAGCAGCCCGTCGACCAACTCCTCGCGGACGTGCTCGACGGCGGCGGCGAACGCGTCGTCGTCGGCGATCCAGGCGTCCTTGCGGTGCAGCTGCCGACGCAACCGCTCGATCGCCGCCCCCGGACGCCGGGCCGCGGTGGCCAGCGCCGCGTCGGTGATCGCCCGGAAGTGCCCGCTCTCGCGCTGCCACGCCATCAACTCGGCGGACACCGACCCCTGTTGGAGCACACCGACCCGGTAGAAGTCCTCCACGTCGTGGATGGCGTACGCGATGTCGTCGGCGGTGTCCATCACCGACGCCTCCACGGTCTGCTGCCAGTCCGGGATGCGGCCGGCGAACGGCTCCCGGGCCTGCCGCAGGTCGTCGAGTTCGGTCCGGTACGCGCCGAACTTCGACGAGCCGCTCTCCGGGTCGTCCGGCGGAGGGGTGGCCCCGCGCGGCGGCGGGTCCATCGTGCGCGGGTGCGGGTCGGGGTGGTCCAGCCGGGTCCACGGGTACTTCAGCATCGCCGCGCGGACCGCGGCGGTCAGGTCCAGCCCGGTGGTGGCCGCGCCGCGGATCTCGGTGCTGGTGACGATCCGGTACGACTGGGCGTTGCCCTCGAACCCGTCGGCGAGGCCGAGGCGCTGGCGGGCCAGCCGGTCCAGCACCCGCTCCCCCAGGTGCCCGAACGGCGGGTGGCCGAGGTCGTGTGCGAGCGCAGCGGCCTCCACCACGTCGGGGTCGCAGCCGCCGAGCTTGTCCAGCAGGTCACGCCACCGCTCGTCGGCGTTCAACCGCTCGGCGACCGCCCGGGCCACCTGGGCGACCTTGAGGCTGTGGGTGAGCCGGTTGTGCACCAGCAGCCCGGAGCCGACCGGGCTGATCACCTGGGTGACACCGCCGAGGCGGGCGAAGAACGGCGAGCCGACGATCCGGTCCCGGTCGGCGCGGAACGGGTTGGCCGTCAGGTCGCCGAGGGCCCGGGCGCTGCCGCCGAAGAGCCGCCGGGCGCGCGGCTCCGCAGGTGTTTCCATGATCGCCACGCTAGCGCAGGGCCGCTGACACCGCCGCCGGTCACCCCGGCCGGGCGCGGCGACAGCGTCGGGGGCCGCCCGGCAGAATGCAGGCGGTACCCGCTCTTTGAAGGCGGATCGAGTCGAAGGCGGATCGAGATCGTGACCCAGTCTGTTCATCAGCGGATCGCCGACGAGCTCGGCGTGGCCGAGCGTCAGGTGCGGGCGGCCGTGGAGCTGCTCGACGGCGGCGCCACCGTGCCGTTCATCGCCCGTTACCGCAAGGAGGCCACCGGCCTGCTCGACGACACCCAGCTGCGCACCCTGGAGGAGCGGCTGCGCTACCTGCGCGAGCTGGACGAGCGGCGGGCCGCCGTGCTGGAGTCGATCCGCGGTCAGGGCAAGCTCGACGAGGCCCTGGAAGCGCAGATCATGGCCGCCGACTCGAAGTCCCGGCTGGAGGACATCTACCTGCCGTACAAGCCGAAGCGGCGGACCCGGGCGCAGATCGCCCGCGAGGCCGGGTTGGCGCCGTTGGCCGAGACGCTGCTGGCCGACCCGACCCAGGACCCACGGGCCACCGCCGCCGGGTTCGTCGATGCGGAGAAGGGCATCGCCGACGCCGCCGCCGCGCTGGAGGGCGCGCGGGCGATCCTCATCGAGACCTTCGCGGAGGACGCCGACCTGATCGGCACGCTGCGCGAGCAGATGTGGTCGCGAGGGCGCCTGGCTTCCCGGGTACGCGAGGGGCAGGAGACCACGGGCGCCAAGTTCTCCGACTACTTCGACTTCTCCGAGCCGTACCCGAAGCTGCCCTCGCACCGGATCCTGGCCATGTTCCGGGGCGAGAAGGAGGGCGTGCTCGACCTGACCATGGAACCGGAGGAGGCTGGCGAGTCCGACGCCGCGCCGACCAGCCCGACCCGTTACGAGGCCGCCATCGCCGGCCGGTTCGGGATCTCCGACGCCGGTCGCCCGGCCGACCGCTGGTTGACCGACACGGTCCGCTGGGCCTGGCGTACCCGGATCCTCATCCACCTCGGCGCGGACCTGCGGATGCGACTCTGGCAGGCGGCCGAGGAGGAGGCGGTGCGGGTCTTCGCGACCAACCTGCGCGACCTGCTGCTGGCCGCGCCGGCCGGCACCCGCCCCACGATGGGCCTGGACCCGGGCCTGCGGACCGGCGTGAAGGTGGCCGTGGTGGACGCCACCGGCAAGGTGCTCGCCACCGACACGATCTATCCCCACGAGCCACGCCGGCAGTGGGACGCGTCGGTCGAGACCCTCGCCCGGCTGGCCGGGGCACACGGGGTGGAGTTGATCGCGATCGGCAACGGCACCGCCTCCCGGGAGACCGACAAGCTGGCTGCCGACCTGATCAAGCGGCACCCGCAGCTCAACCTGACCAAGGTGATGGTCTCCGAGGCCGGCGCGTCGGTCTACTCCGCCTCCGCGTACGCCTCGCAGGAGCTGCCCGGGATGGACGTGTCGCTGCGCGGCGCCGTCTCCATCGCCCGACGACTCCAGGACCCGCTCGCCGAGCTGGTCAAGATCGATCCTCGGTCGATCGGGGTCGGCCAGTACCAGCACGACCTGTCCGAGGTGAAGTTGTCCCGGTCGCTGGACGCGGTGGTGGAGGACTGCGTCAACGCGGTCGGGGTGGACGTCAACACCGCCTCGGCGCCGCTGCTGACCCGGGTCTCCGGGATCGGCGCCGGGCTGGCCGAGAACATCGTGCTGCACCGGGACGCCAACGGGCCGTTCCGATCGCGTACCGAGCTGAAGAAGGTGGCGCGACTCGGTCCGAAGGCGTTCGAGCAGTGCGCGGGCTTCCTGCGCATCCCCGACGGCGACGACCCACTGGATTCCTCCAGCGTGCACCCCGAGGCGTACCCGGTGGTGCGCCGGATCCTCTCCACCACCGGTCAGGACCTGCGCTCGGTGATCGGTAAGAGCACCATCCTGCGGGGGCTGCGGGCCACCGACTTCGTCGACGACCGGTTCGGTCTGCCCACCGTCACCGACATCCTCGCCGAGCTGGAGAAGCCGGGCCGGGATCCTCGCCCGGAGTTCCGCACCGCCACCTTCGTCGAAGGGGTGGAGAAGATCGGCGACCTGACGCCGGGCATGGTGCTCGAAGGCGTGGTCACCAACGTGGCCGCGTTCGGCGCGTTCGTCGACGTCGGGGTGCACCAGGACGGTCTCGTGCACGTCTCGGCGCTGTCCCGGACCTTCGTGAAGGACCCCCGCGACGTGGTGAAGTCCGGTGACGTGGTCAAGGTCAGGGTGCTCGACGTGGACGTACCCCGTAAGCGCATCTCGCTGACCCTGCGCCTGGAGGACGAGCCGGGAGCCGCCGGTGGCGGTGGTCGGACGAGCCAGGAGGGGCGTGGCGGCCCGGCGCAGCGCGGGCCGCAGGGTGGTCCTGCCGCTCAGGTTGGTCGCGGCGCCCAGGGTTCCCGGGGCGGGCAGGGTGGCGGTCAGGGTGGTCGCGGCGCGCAGGGTGGTCGCGGCGGGCAGGGTGGCGGGCAGGGTGGCCGCGGCGGGCAGCAGCGGCAGGGTGCGCCGGCGCCGGCCAATGACGCGATGGCGGAGGCCCTGCGCCGCGCCGGCCTGGCCTGATCAACCAGCGGGGCGCGCAGCCCTCGCTCGACAAGCTCGGGATGTCGCCCACGCGGGCGGCATCCCGAGCACCCAAGATTCTGTCGACCTCGATCGCCGGCCTGCCCGGTGTCCCCCACGGCGCCGTGGTGGAGGTCGAGGAGGACAGGCTGGGCCGTCCCTGCCTGGTCGTCAGCGAGCTGCCCTGCCCCGCCCAGGTCCTCACGGAGACCTGTCGAGCTGCCCCACTCGTGGGGCGAGTCCGTGTGGCGGCGGTCCAGATCTGGGGCAGCTCGACAGGGGCCGCCTGCATCGGGCCCCCAGAATCTGCATGCGCCGTCGGAGTGAGGGAGCCAGGGAGGAAGGATGCGGACCCGGGGGAAATCGGCTCGCCTGGCAGCGCGGCGATGCGTGATGATCTCGCGGTGAAGATGCACGCCGATCAGCTCGACGTCAGCGCCGAGGTGGTGGCCGCCCTGGTCGCCGAGCAGTTTCCCGAGTGGCGGGCGCTCCCCGTTCGTCCGCTCCCCTCGACCGGCACGGTGAACGCCCTCTTCCGGCTCGGTGCGGAGATCGTCCTGCGGTTTCCCCTGCAACCGACGGCGGGCGCCGAGCTGCGGACCGAGTTGCTGCGGGAGCAGGAGCACGCCCGGCTGCTCGGTCGGCACCTGCCGATCGCGGTGCCCGAACCGCTCGGCCTCGGTGAGCCGGGCGAGGGGTACCCGGGGCCGTGGACGGCGTACCGCTGGATCCCCGGAGAGCCGATCCACCCCGGCCGCTTCGGCGACCTGGACGCCTTCGCCCGGGACCTGGCCGGCGTCGTCACCGCCCTGCACGCCATCGACACCGGTGGCCGGACCTGGTCCGGATCCGGCCGGGGCGGCCCGCTGGCCGACCAGGACGGCGGAGTGCGGTCGGCCCTGGCCAGCAGCGCCCAGCTCACCGACACCGCTCGGCTCGCCGAGGTGTGGGACCGATGCCGGGCCGTCCCGCGGTATCAGGTGGCCGACGTGTGGATCCACGCCGACCTGATGCCGGGCAACCTGCTGGTTCGCGACGGCCGGCTGGCCGCGGTCATCGACCTCGGCGCCGTCGACGTGGGCGACCCGGCGGTGGACCTGATGCCGGCGTGGAACCTGTTCGACGCCGGGTCGCGGGAGACGTACCGGCGGGCGCTCGGCGTGGACGATGCGACGTGGGAGCGGGGGCGCGGATGGGCGCTGGAGCAGGCGATCAACGCGCTGCCGTACTACGTCGAGACCAACCTGGTGATGGCCGCGATCGCCCGGCGCACCCTGCGGGCCGTCCTCGACTGAGCCGCGTCGCGTACCGTCGGCGTCGTGAGTGAGCCGGACGGCCGGACGTGGCGGGATCAGCGGCAGCAGGCGGTGCGGGCGCACGCCGACGCGGACGCGCGGCGGCGGGCCGCCGAGCAGGCGGAGGCGGCGAAGCTGGTGGCCTGGTTCGTGGCCGAGGCGACCCGGCGAGGGCTGCGCACCACCCGGCTGGTCGCCCGGGGTTACGACGGGCGCGGGCGCTACCGGACCAGGCTGACCGGCTGGTACGTCGACCGGGCCGAGACCCGGGCCGTGGACGTGGACGGCCGGTTCCACCTGCTGACCGTTCCGGGCGGCCTGCGGGCCCGGCTGTTCGGCGTCGACCCGGAGCCCAGCCCGGCGCCGTTGGTGGTCGGGGCCGGTGGCCGCGACGGTGAGTCGATCCCGTTGCGGACGCTGCTCACCCGGTTGCTGAACGAGGGGACCGGCGAGCCAGGCCCCTCCACCAGACCTGCTGCACCACGAGGGTGAGCAGCCCGGCCAGGACGATCGCAGCCAGGTTGATCACCAGTTGGAGGGCCGAGCCGCCCGCTTCATCCCACGCTCCGTAGGCGGCAGCCACCGCCACGTTCGCTGCGGCCGGGACCGTGGTCACCGAGATCAGCACCCCGACCAGGCTGCCGGACTTCTTCGACGTCAACGAGAGCATCCCGGCCACACCGGCGAGTAGACCGACCACCCAGGACAGCGCGTCCGGCCGCCAGATGAAGTCGGTGAGCGGGCGTTCGGCGAGCAGCATCTCCCGACTGACCAGGCCAACTGCGGTCAGCGCCCAGGTGCTCAGCACTGTCGCCACCATGGCCGCCAGGAACCCGACCACGAGAGCCTGCACCGAGCGGCCGATCACCCCGAGCTGGCGGCGCAGCAACGCCACGCACAGCGCGGCGAGGGGACCGAACTCCGGACCGACCACCATCGCCCCGACGATGAGAATCGGCTGGTCCAGCAGCACCCCGATGCCGGCGATCATGGTGGCCACCACGATCAGCACGAGGTAGGTGCCGGACAGTTCCGTCTGCTCGCCGGTCTTCGCGGCGATCTCGTCCCAGACCACCGCGTCCGCGCCACTGCCTGGTGCGTCCTCCGCCGCCCGGTCGGCCGCATCGGAGATGGTCAGCTCGACGTCGTCGGCGGCGATGCCGCCGCTGGTGTCCACGCCGATCCGCCGCAACTCCCGCAGCACGCGGTCGGCGCTCTCCCGCACCACGTCGCAGAGGATGAGATCACCCGGTGGTTGCCGGGCGGCACCAGGCAGCACGGCGAGGTGAGTCACCCCCGCCTCCGCGGAGAGCAGGTCGACGACCTCCGTCGACAGGTCCACCGGGGCGATCACCCTCAGGTGCAGCACGCCATCCCCCTCGCCCGACCGGCCAGTTCTTCCCTCGCCTGACTGGCCGACGCGACTCTACCGCCCGGCCTGTCGACGCCAGGAGCTGCACAAGGCCGCTGATCTGGCCGTGTCCGACCACGGGGTTTCGGGGTTGATCGGGGGAATGCGGACTGACTGTCGCTATTCGGTGACACCGCGTCATGTGTACCTGATGTGACAAATGCGTACGTTTTGTGTAAATCATGTGGGAGGTCACACCGTGCCGGTGCCTGATGGTCTCGTGGACGCCGATCTGTCACTGCCCCGGAGCAGCCCGAAACGGGGCAAGCGAGTCGCCGACGTCGTCGTGGCGGCGGCCCTTCTCATCCTGGTCACGCCGTTGCTGATCGTGGTGGCGGCTCTGGTCGCGATGGGTCTCGGTCGCCCAGTGCTCTTCCGCCAGTGCCGCGCCGGACTGCACGGACAACCTTTCGTGCTGGTCAAGTTCCGCACCATGCGGCCACCCAACCTGAACCTCGGCCTGGTCGGAGACCGCGATCGACTCACCCCACTCGGGCGTTGGCTGCGCGCCACCAGTCTGGACGAGCTGCCCACGCTCTGGAACGTGCTGCGCGGCGACATGAGCCTGGTCGGCCCGCGCCCGCTGCTGCCCGAATACCTCAGCCGCTACTCCCCCCGGCAGGCCCTGCGGCACGAGGTCCGGCCCGGCGTCACGGGGTTGGCCCAGGTGCGGGGGCGCAACAGCTTGAGCTGGGAGGAGAAGCTGGAATTCGACGTGCGGTACGTGGAGAGCCACAACCTCCGGGTGGATTTGTCGATTCTCGCCGCGACCGTGCGGACCGTGCTGCGCCGCGAGGGAATCAACGCGGCCGGGTCCGCGACCGCGCCGGAGTTCCTCGGTGCGCCGCCTCGCCGTCCGGCACCTCCGCAGCGCGACCGGACACCGGCGTGACGACCCGCTGGGGAGCCGGCCGATGAGCCAGACGATCCACCTGTCCCCGCCCGACGTCGGCCCTCTCGAAGAGTCGTACCTGGTCGCTGCCCTGCGTTCCGGCTGGGTGGCGCCGGCCGGCCCGGACCTGCAGGCCTTCGAGCACGACATCGCCGAGCGGGTCGGCACCGGCGGAGCCGTGGCGGTCAGCTCCGGCACCGCCGCCCTGCACCTGGCTCTGCTCGGCGTCGGCGTGACGCCTGGTGACGTGGTCATCGTGCCCACGCTCACCTTCGTCGCCACCGCCAACGCGGTCCACTACATCGGCGCGCGTCCGGTCTTCGTGGACTGCGACCCCAGGACCGGCAACCTCGACGTCGATCTCACCGCCGACCTGCTGCGTCGGCTGCGATCGCGCGGCGAGCGGGTTGGCGCGATCGTCCCGGTGGACATGTTCGGCAGCTGCGTCGACTACCTCTCGCTGGTCCCGGTCTGCGACGAGGCCGAGGTCCCCCTTGTGGAGGACGCCGCGGAGGCGCTCGGGGCGAGCCACCGAGGGCAGCCCGCCGGCTCCTTCGGGCACGCCGGCGTGCTGTCTTTCAACGGCAACAAGATCATGACCACCTCCGGCGGCGGGATGCTGGTGAGCGACGACGTCGCACTTCTCGACCGGGCCCGCCACCTCTCCACCCAGGCCCGCGAACCGGCGCGACACTACGAGCACCGGGAGACCGGCTACAACTACCGGCTCAGCAACCTCCTCGCGGCGCTCGGCCGGGCCCAGTTGCTCCGGCTGGACGAGATGATCGCGCGACGCCGCCAACTACGCGACCACTACGCCAAGCTCTTCGCCCCGGTGCCGGGCGTCCAACTCCTCGGCGCCGAGGACACCGAGTCGAACTGCTGGCTCACCGTCATCACCGTCGAGCGGGAGCGGTGTGGTTGGCAGGCCGACGACCTGGCGGCCCACCTGGCCGAGCGGGACATCGAGACCCGGCCAGTGTGGAAGCCGATGCACCTTCAGCCCATGCACGCCGGCGCGGAGAGCCTGCTCAGCGGTGCGGCGGAGCGGCTCTTCGCCGACGGGCTCACCCTGCCCAGCGGGAGCGCCCTGACCGAGCCGCAGATCGCACGGGTGCTGGCCGCGATCGACGAGTTCCTGGCCGCTCGAACGGGAGGGCCCGCCGCGTGACAACGGGACTGGTGGTGGTCGGCTGCGGCGGCCACGGCCGGGAGGTGCTGACCATCGCCCGGGCAGTCAACGAGGCCGCCGGCCGGCCGATCTGGCAACTGCTGGGCGTCGTCGACGACCGACCCAGCGAAGAGAACCTGAAACGGTTGCAGCGACTCGACGTGCCGTACCTCGGGGACGTGGCCTGGCTGCGCGACGCGCCCCCGGCCACCCGACACCTCATCGGGATCGGCGATCCCCGGATCCGCCGCGCCATCGGCGGCCGCATCGACGGGTACGACACCGAGGCCGCGAGTCTCGTCCACCCGGACGCCACCATCGGGCCGGACACCGAGTACGGGCCGGGTTTCGTGGCCTTCGCGGGAGCCAGGGTCACCACGAACGTCACCCTCGGCCGGCACGTCCATCTCAATCAGAACGCCACCGTCGGCCACGACAGCCGCCTCGCGGACTACGTCTCGGTCAACCCGCTCGCCGCCGTGTCCGGTGACTGCCACCTGGGCGAGGGCGTGCTGATCGGAACCACCGCCGCAGTGCTCCAGGGCCTACGGATCGGACGGGACAGCACGGTCGGGGCAGGTGCCTGCGTTGTTCGGGACGTACCCGATCAGGTGACGGTCAAGGGCGTTCCGGCCCGCTGAAGGCACCGGGCCTACAGCCTATTCAGCTCACATACACCGAAAGCGCCCAATAGCGCCGCTTTGGCATGTAACAAGAACAAAGAGCCTAGAGGCTCCTTCCGTCGTGTGGGCGGAAGGGGCGTGCGACGGGACAGGGAGCCAGCACATGCCGCAGGACACCGAGAACACGCAGCACGCGGACCGGCAGGCGCGGCGGGCCAGGGCCCGTCAGCGCACGGCCGGGTTCCTCGCCACCGACACCACCGCCTGGGTCGGTGGATTCGTCACGGCCGCGTGGACCCGGTTCGAGTTCCAGCCGCCCCCGGGACAGCTGGGGCGGGCAGCAGCGGTCGGCGTCGTGGCGGCGGTCGTACACGTGGCGGTGGCGGCGCTACGCCGGCTCTACTCCGGACGACACCCCCTGGGCAGTCTGCAGGAGGTTCAGGGCGTCGCCGGGACCGCCCTCACGACGGGGGGCATCGTGCTGCTCGCCCTGCTGCCGTCCGGCGAGCGACCGGTTCCGGCGAGCACCCCGCTGGTCGGCGGCGCGCTGGCCCTGCTCTTCATGCTCGGCGCCCGGTTCGCGTACCGGCACCGCCGCGACCTCGCCATGCGGCCGGACGTCCGGTCGTCGACGCCCGTGCTGCTGTTCGGGATGGGTGACGCCGGCCAGGGCCTGCTCCGCGCGATGCTCAGCGACCCGCGCGGCCGGTACCTGCCGGTCGGCGCGCTCGACGACGACCCCGACAAGAGCGACCTGCGCATCGGCGGGGTGCGCGTGCTGGGTGGACGGCAGGACGTCGGCACCTCGGTCCGGCGTACCGGCGCCACCACCGTGATCTTCTCGGTGGCCAACGCGGACGCCGCGTTGATCCGCCAGATCCGCGAGGCCACCCTGGAGGCCGGAGCGGTCTTCAAGGTCCTGCCACCGGTGCGGGACCTGGTCGACCACCGGATCACCGTCACCGACGTCCGGGACGTGCAGGTCAGCGATCTGCTCGGCCGACGGCAGGTGGTCGGCGACCTGCCGTTGAGCACCAACAGCCTGACCGGCCGGCGGATCCTGGTCACCGGCGCCGGCGGGTCGATCGGCTCCGAGCTGTGCCGTCAGGTGATGAAGGCCAACCCGGGCGAACTGATGATGCTCGACCGGGACGAGTCGGCCTTGCACAGTCTTCAGATGTCGCTCGCCGGGCGGGCCATGCTGGACGGGCCCGAGCTGATCCTCGCCGACCTTCGCGATGACGAGGGAATTCGGCGGATCATCCGGGAGCGCCGGCCGGAGATCATCTTCCACGCGGCGGCGCTCAAGCACCTGACGCTGCTGCAGCGGCACCCGGGCGAGGCGATCAAGACCAACGTCTGGGGCACCCTGTCGGTGCTGGACGCCTGCCAGGACGTGGCGAAGTTCGTCAACATCTCCACGGACAAGGCCGCAGATCCGATCAGCGTCCTCGGTTACTCGAAGCGGATCACCGAGCGGTTGACGGCACACGCCGCGTCCCGGTTCCCCGGCACGTTCCTCAGCGTCCGGTTCGGCAACGTGCTGAGCAGTCGCGGCTCGGTGGTGACGGCCTTCCAACGGCAGATCGAGACCGGCAAGCCGCTGACCGTCACCCACCCGGACGTCACCCGCTACCTGATGACCCTGCAGGAGGCCGTCCACCTGGTGCTTCAGGCCGCCGAGATCGGCCGGGACGGGGAGGCGCTGGTGCTCGACATGGGCGACCCGGTGCGGATCGTCGACCTGGCACGCCAGATGGCCGACCAGGCGTCCAGTTCCGTGCCCATCGTCTACACCGGTCTGCGGCCCGGCGAGAAGCTGCACGAGGATCTGCTCGGGACCGGCGAGGTCGACACCCGACCGCTGCACCCCCTGGTGTCCCACGTGGCCGTGCCGGCGCTCGACCCGATGGAGGTCAGCGGGCTCGACCCGTACGAGGACGCGGCGAAGGTCGTCGAGCATCTCGCACTGCTCTGCACCCAGCCGACCGACCCGGTGGTGGAGGGTCCTCTGGGCGTACCACTGCAGTCGCGCTGATCGCGCGACCGGGGTGACGCATCAGGGCCGGTGACCGCGGGGTGCGGTCGCCGGCCCTGACGCTGCCTGGCTCAGCGGCGGATGCCCGCCCAGTCGTGGTGCCGGCGGACCGTGGAGAGGATGAAATCGACCACCCGCCGGGAGGTGTCCGGCACCTGGTAGTCGACCGGGCAGGGCACCCCCTGGGCAGCGACCTGGGCCACGGTCACCTCGACCGCCTCGACCACGCCCTGCGGGTCGAGGCCGGTCATGATGATGCCGCCGGCGTCGAGCGCCTCCGGACGTTCGATGGACTCGCGCAGCGTCACAGCGGGGAAGCCGAGGATGGCGGCCTCCTCGCTGATCGTTCCACTGTCCGACAGAGTGCAGTAAGCCTTGGTCTGCAGGTGCACGTAGTCGAGCAGGCCGAACGGCTCATGGAAGGCGATGCCGTCCAGAGCGGTCGCGTCCGGGGCCAGCGCCTCCAGCCGTTTACGGGTGCGCGGATGGGTGGAGACCAGCACCGGGAGGCCCCACCTGTCGCGCACTGCGACAAGACAGTCCAGGAGCCGACGAAGCCGGTCGGGACGGTCCACGTTCTCCTCGCGGTGGGCACTGACCAGGAAGTACCCGCCTCGATCGAGCTCCAGCCGCCGCAGAATGGTCGAGCTGGCGATCGGTGCACGATAGTGCTCCAGCACCTCCCGCATCGGCGAGCCGGTGTGCAGGATCCGCCGCGGGTGCAGGCCCTCGGCGAGCAGGTTACGCCGGGCGTGTTCGGTGTAGACGAGGTTGAAGTCGGCCACGTGGTCGACCAGCCGCCGGTTGGTCTCCTCCGGCACGTTCAGATCGAAGCACCGGTTGCCGGCCTCCATGTGGTAGACCGGCACCCGCATCCGTCGCGCCATCAGGGCGGCGATGCAGCTGTTCGTGTCGCCCAGCACCAGCAGCGCATCCGGCCGCAGCTCGGCGATCGCCTGTTCCATACCGACCAGAACGCCACCGAGTACGCGGCCGAGCGAGGAGGTGTCGACCTCCAGGAACCGGTCCGGCTGGCGCAGTCGCAGCTCGGTGAAGAACACGTCGGACAGGGTCGGGTCCCAGTTCTGCCCCGTGTGAATCAGTGTGTGGTCGACCGTGCTGTCCAGTCTGGTAAGCACCCGGGACAGTCGAATGATCTCCGGCCGGGTGCCGACCACTGTCATGATGCGGGTCATGCCCGTCCTCTCTGCGCTGCCACCTTGGTCAGGATGTCTTCGAACTGATCGACGCCTACGCGCAGGGACATCCGATCGCGGTACACCTGGCGGGCCCGGTCCGCCATGGCCTGCCGCGTGGCGGCCGGCTGGTCGGACGCTTCCACGAACCTTTCGGCGAGCGCCCGCCAGTCCTCTGGCGGGCAGACGAGACCGACCCCGGCCGACCGGACAAGGGCCCCAGTGTCGCCGCCCGCGGCAGCGATCACCGGAACACCGCAGGCCAACGCGGCCTGCAGCTTCGACGGAACGGCGGCGCGCAGGGCGGGTACGTCGCGCAGGCACAAAAGTTGCCATTGCGCTGCCGCGTACAGCTCCGCCATCTGTTCGGGCGGACGCCGACCGATGAACCGCACGTTGTCGGCACCCAGGTCGGTGGCCAATCGACGGGCGCCGTCCTCACCCGCGCCGGAGCCGACCAGCACCAGGTCCATCCGGTCACTCGCGGCGGCCGCCGCCCGGATGGCCGTCTCGATGCCCTGCAGGAGCCCGAGGTTGCCCGCGAACATCACGGTGCAGCGCTGGCGGTGACCGAGCACCGCACGGGCCTCGTCGGTGACCGGCACCGGCCGGAACAGCGCGTCGTCAGTCCAGTTCCAGACCACCCGCACCCGGTCCGGGTCGGCGCCGCCGGCCACGACCCGCTCAGCCATCGTCGGCGAAATCACCACGATGGCATCGGCCAGCCGGTACGTCCCGCGCATCAGCGCCCCGATGGACCGCTCCAGCCATCGCCCGACCCGGCCGGTCGGTGCCATCCCGGACTGCGTCACCGACTCGGGCCACAGATCCTGCACGTGAAGCACGATCGGTGTTCGGCGGGCCGCACGCTGGAGGGCCGCAGCGGCGACGGCCGTGGGCGGCGGGTGGTAGACGTACGTGACGTCGACGTCAGCGAGCCACCGCGCCCCGGCCACCGCGCTGGTGGCTCCGAAGGAGAGGTGGCTCAGGGCGCGCCGGACGGTGGAGGTGTCGTGGCTGGGATAGGCGGGCACCCGCCGGACCATCACCGGCCCCTCAGTTTCCCGATGCCGCCAGCGCTGTTGCCAGCCAGGAAAGACTCGGCCGTACGGATAGCTCGGGAATGTGGTGAGGACCTTGACCTCGTGGCCACGGCCGGCCAGTTGGCGCGCCAGGTTACCCGGTATGAAGACGCCCTCCGGCGGATACCACTGGCTGATCAGGCCAATCCTCACGCCCCGACCGCCACCGGCGCCGGTCGGGCCGCCACCACCGTCTCAGGCCAGGTATCCGGTCGGTCCGGGTCGAAGATCTCGTTGGTCCAGAACATCGTCACCAGCTCGTCCGGCCCGGTGTTCACCAACTTGTGTGCCCACATCGTCGGCATGTCCACGAGCACCGGCTCGTCGCCGCTCACTGGGAAGCGCAGGACTTCGGTGTCGCCCACTCGCCGCAGGCTGATCTCAGCAGAGCCGCGCAGCACCACGAACCGCTCCACCTTGGCCAAGTGGAAGTGTTCGCCGCGGGTGATGCCGGGCAGCGTGGTGGAGCAGAAGGTCTGGCAGGCACCGCCGTGCGCCTTGACCGTCTCGACCAGCTCACCCCGGGCATCCGCGCGGCGGGGCAGCGCCAGGGGATAGTGCGCCGGAAAACAGTGTGACCGGTATGTGTTGAAGAGCCGCACATCATGCCGCGTCAGCAGGTGCGGGATGTCCCCTGTCCGGTACGTCGCGGCGATCCCGGTGAGCCGGTGGGCCAACTCTCGGACTCCGACGCGCAGTGGCGGCATGGATGGATCCCATGAACCGCCGGCCGGCACACCGATGAGCCGGGCAGCCGCGTCGGTGACGTGCACGAGGCTCAACTCACGGTCGGCGTGCACCTCCGGCCGGCCGCCCTCCGCGAGCACCCGACAGAACGTCGCCACCGCGGAGTTGTAGTACGGGCGTCCGTGCTCGCCGTAGAGGTTCGGCAGCGACACGTCATCGAGGTCGACGCCGGTATCCGCCAGCACCTGCGCCGCGGTGGCCTTGGCGTCGCCGTACGCAGTGCCGTTGCCGGCCTGCACCGAGTTGGCGTAGACAACCCGCGTCGGCAGGTTCGCGCAGTGCTTGAGTCCCTCCGCGAGCTGCGCGGCGAGCAGGACGTTCCCGGCAGCGACATCGGCCGGCTCACCCCGGTTCACGCCGGCCAGGTGCAGCACCCGGTCGACTCCGTCCACCTTCGCCGCGACCAGGTCGGGATCGGCGAGTTCGCCCCGGGTCACCACGACCGGTTCCGGCCAACCCAGAGCGCGCAGCAGCACCCGGACGTGCCAGCCGAGGAAGCCGCCGGCACCGGTGACGGCGAGCCTCAGCACGCCAGCACCGGATCCCGCAGCGCCAGCTCCGCGCGCACCTCGGGCAGCGTCTTCAGCAGTTCGATGATCTCGGGTACGCCGAGCTGTGGCGCGTTCGACGAGTTGAAGTCCTCGGTCCGCCCGTCGCCGAGACCGCCTTCGGAGACGTAGAGCGCGTAGTTGAGGTCACGGCCGTCGAGCGGCACCCGAAGGAAGTCGCCGAAGTCCTCGGCGTGAGCGAGTTCCTCCCGGCTGGCCAGCGTCTCAGCCTGTTTCTCGCCGTGCCGTACGCCGATCACGTCGAGCTTGGAGGGCACGTCGAACAGTTGACAGAGCGCCTCAGCCAGGTCGCCGACGGTGCAGGCGGCGGCCTTGCGGATGAAGATGTCGCCGGGCCGGGCGTGCTGGAACGCGTGCTCCACCAGCTCCACCGAGTCGGCCAGCGACATCAGGAAGCGGGTCATCTCCGGGGCGGTCACGGTAGGTGCCCGGCCCGCCTTGATCTGCTCGATGAAGAGCGGAATCACCGAACCACGGGAGTACATGACGTTGCCGTACCGGACGCAGGAGACCGTGGTGGCGCTGTTCGGGTTGTTCCGAGCGTGTGCCTGGGCGACCTTCTCCATCATCGCCTTGCTCATCCCCATCGCGTTGACAGGGTATACAGCCTTGTCGGTGCTGAGCACCACGACCGAGCCGACGCCATTGCGCTCGGCAGCCTCGACGACATTGCTGCTGCCCAACACGTTCGTCCGGACCGCCTCAAGCGGGAAGAACTCGCACGAGGGCACCTGTTTGAGGGCGGCCGCGTGAAAGATGTAGTCGATGCCCCGGCTGGCCTTGAGCACCGAGTCGTAGTCCCGCACGTCTCCGACGTAGTAACGGGCCCGCTCGTCGCCGAGCAGCCGACGCATGGCGTCCTGCTTGGCCTCGTCCCGGCTGAGCACCCGGACCTCGCCAACTCCACGGTCGAGGAGGCGGCGCACCATCGTCTGCCCAAAGGAACCCGTGCCGCCGGTGATGAGTACGCGGCGTCCGGTGGTCGCGAAAGTCATTGGTTCTCCCGTGTCGTCGATTCGCCGGTCCGCTGCCCGACGACTCGACAGTGGAGCCGGGGCACCGCCCACGCATCCGTCCGGAGCAAGGGCAGTCTCGGCCGGTTGCAGCACCGGGGACAACGACATGTCGGCTCAACAGATACGCGCTCCTCTGCTAAGTCAACGTAAAGTACGACAAAGAGGATACGACCGCCGCTTTACACCCGGCCCAACTGACGTCCAATTCATGAAACATCCGAAGTAACGGACCGACCCTTGCTATAACACCCTTACGCACTGGTGACGCCTCATCCGGTACGCCCCGTCTGCGACCTGGCCTGCCCCAGAGGCGACACGTCGTTGGTCATTGCGTGTGCCCACGGACGGCGAGCCTGGCGGCGCACAGTGGGGACGAGCGGAACGACCACTACCGGGAGGCACCCGGCGGAGCGGACACTGACGCGGGAGCACAGCTGGATGAGCACGACAACACCAGACCTCACCACACGTCGATTCGCGCCGCCGTCGGCGTTGCCAAGACCAAACCACAATCCGCCGGTCCTGTTCCGTAGCTCCTTGCGAGCCTGGGTGCCACTGCTGCTGGCTGGCGGTTGGATGCTGGGGACATTCAGCCTCTTCTGGGCCGGGGCGTTGGCGCAGGAGGTACCAAACCCCGGCACGCTGTGGCTGTTCGTGATGAGCGCTACCGGCGCCTTTGCAGTCGGTTATGTCGCCCAGCTCTTCCGCAACGATTTTCGGCCGAGGGCCAGCACGACACGATCCACGGACGTGCTGCGGGCGCGTCGGCTGGTCCTGGCTAGCGGCATCTACTACGTGGTCTTCGGCGTGGCCCTGTTGCTCGAATACGGGGCGACCGGCCCGGGCAGCATCATCGCCAGCCTGCAGGACCCCGCAGGCGCGTACCTCAACAAATTCACTGTCTACCAGCAGCAGGAGGACAACGGACGGACGAACCCGGTCATCCAGGTACTGACCCTGCTCGGCGTCCTCGGCACCGCGCTCGTTCCACTGCTGGTCGTCCACTGGCGACGGCTGTCGGGTGGTCTGCGACTGGTCGGGCTGGCCGGCATCGGGGTCTACAGTCTCTTCTTTCTCTACATCGGCACACTCAAGGGCCTCGGGGACTTCGTCCTGATGATTGCTGCCGGACTGCTCATCGCCTCGTCGCGAAATCGCGACCGCGCCGCACAAAGGGTGAAGCGGCGGCGTGCGACAGTGCTGGTGGCAGTCGTGTTCGCGCTCTTCTGTGCCTACATGATGAGCAGTCAGGCCGATCGGGTGGACCAGTTCGGCACCCACGACCGCGTCCGCGCCAATCCGACAGTTGAGCGGATTGCCGGTGAACGGGTCGCGACGGGTCTCGCCGCGCTGGTGATCTACCCAACCCATGGCTATCTCGGCCTCGCGTACAACCTCGAAACGCCGTTCGTTTGGTCCCACGGGCTGGGCAGTACTCCGGCGATCACCTCGTACGGCAGCCAGTACCTCGGCATCGAGGCCGACCAGTACCCGGCCTACCCGGTCCGCACCGAGGGCCGGACGGGATGGCCCGCCGGCATGTACTGGTCGACGATCTATCCCTGGCTGGCTTCGGATCTCACTTTCCCGGGAACCGTCTTCTTCATGGCCTTCCTGGGTTGGTTCTTCGCCCGGCTCTGGCGCGAGGTGAACCTCGCGGGCGGCATCCTGCCTACCTTGATCTTCGTTCAGATGTGTCTGCTCGTCGCCTACATTCCGGCGAACAACCAACTCGGCATGTCGCGCCCAGCGGTGATCGGTCTCGCCACTCTGCTGTTCCTGTATCTGTGGACCGCCCTCACCCGCAGCGTGAAGGGCTCAGCGCCGCCCGAGCGGGTGCTGCGGTAGCTCACCCTTCTCCGTCGGCACACGGCCATGACTGTGGGTAGCGGTCATCAGTTCGACCAGGAATGACCGAATCCGCGCGCCCTGCGCCGCAGGCCCCCGCGTCTGTCGTACGAACACGGCTCCGGCACTGCCGAGAGCGCCCCTCTCAGCAGGAGACATGGCGAGCACCCGGAGCAGGGCGTCGCGCAGATCCTTGGCCGTGTCGGACTCAGCAAAGCAGAGATACGGATCGTAGTCGGCCGGGATGCCGGGCAGCCTGGTGGTCACAACCGGAATGCCGGTGGACAGGTACTCGATGAGCTTCGACGGAAACGAGTATCGGACGAACGATTGATCCACCGGCCTCGGATTCACCAGAACCGAGGCGAGAGCGAGGCGCCGCACCAACCCACCGCGGTCAAGCAATTCGGGTGGGGCTATACGGGGATCTGCCTTCGCCTGCGTCCGCAGCCATTCCTCCAGCTCTCCCCGACCGAACAGGAACAGACGCAGATCGGGATCGTCCATGCCGCGGAACGCCTCGACCAGGCGGTCAACGCCGTAGGCCCGAGTGAGCCCGCCGGCATACACCACGTCCCGGAAGCCAGCTGCCGGCCCTCGACTCGCCACCCGGGGCCCGTCCGCGTCGAGCGAACCAGCCGGTTCAGACGCTGATGCCTGGGCAGCCGGCGGGTTGCAGATTCCCTCCATGACAAGACGCGGAAGCGAAGGCGCGAAATCCTCGGCAAGCGCGGCGGTGAGCACCACAACGCCGGAACACCGACGCAGCGCCATGCGGACCAACGAGTGATCCAGCCGGCGGAGCGCCCGCACGATCCGACCGTCATCGGGGAGCACCACCCCGGGGGGATCGGTCAGGATCGGTACAACCTGTGCGGAGCCCCGCCATGCGACCAGGGCACCGAACCACAGGAAGGGCGTGTGGACGCCGTGGATCAGCAGGACGTCGTCGCCGTGCTGGCGTAACGCGCGCGAACCTGCACGTACGGCCGCCAGGAACCGCGTCACGTGTTTCAGGCCGAGCAGATTGACGAAACCCAGCATCTCTCCCTGCACGCCGTCCTGCTCGAACCGCCCTGACCTGAAGCTGATTTGCCGATTCCGTGGGAAGGTCGACGCGGGAGCCGCGGAGAGCAGTCGTACCGGGCATCCTGTCGCGCGAACGCTCTCGACCAGGGCCCATGCGAACGTGTGGGTCTGGGTGGGCAGGACGACGTCTCGCGCCACGATGTGCTGGAAGAGGTCATCCGCAACGGTGAAGCCCAGCAGCAGTACGTGGGGATGCGGCTCGTCGGTCACACTGCTCCTTCCAGGATGCGCCGATAGACGCCATCGAGAGACCGGAGCATGACCGGCAGGCTGTATGCGTCCTGCACCACCTTGCGGCCGGTCTCCCCCACGTGTCGACGTTCGGCAGCGTCGGAGAGCAACGGCCCGAGGGCTCCGGCGAACGCCTCCGGATCCCCGGCCCTGACGAGGTGACCACCGCCCTGGCGGAGCACCTCGACGTTGCCACCAACGGCCGAGGCCACGACGGGCAGCGCGTGCGCCATTGCCTCCAACAAGGCATTGGACAGGTTCTCGTGCAGGGTGGGGAAGACGAAAACGTCAGCGGCAGAGAGAAGGTCCGGCACATCGAGCCGATTGCCGAGCAGCCGTACCTCGGTACCGGGCACGCCGGCCAGGGCCTGGGTGATCCCGGCCCGGTCCGGTCCGTCGCCGGCGACCAGCAGGACCCGCGGGCCAGCCTGGGGCGGCAGTCGGCGCAGCGCGTCCGCCAGGACCCCGAATCCCTTGTCCCAGTTCAACCGCGCTACCGCGATCATGACCACGTCGTCGTGGGCCAGGCCGAGGTCGGCGCGCCGGCTGTTCCTCGCATCGGCATCGACATCGGCAGGTAGCGGAACCCCGTTGGGAATTACGCCGACGAACTTGTCCTCGTACGCCCGCAGGAAAGTCCGGCCCGCGGCATACTCACACACGGTGGCGAAGTGGCTGGCCATCCGCAGAGTGGACGGCTCAGCTCCGTGGGCCAGCATCGCGCGACGCCACGTGCGGCCGCCGTGTTTCAGGTCCCGCACGGTGCCGTGCACGGTGACCAGGATCCGGGGGCAGCCGGCCATCCGGGCGGCGAGCACCCCGTGAAATCCCTCGTTCTGCAGGCCGCGCACGTGCACCAGGTCGGGACGTACCCGTCGCAGGAGTCGGGTCCATTGACGCAACAGGGGCACGTTGAGGCCACCGTTGCCGCCGACCTGATGCATGCGGACGAACTCGTACTGCTCACTCAACGCCGAGTCCAGCACTCGCCGCACGGCGGTCAGTGGCCCGTTGGCACCAGGGGTGCCGGCCGAATGCTGCACAACGATCGGCCGTGCCCGCACGGACCGCGCGCTCGGGCTCTGGTCGTTCCGCCTGGCTGGTTCCACTGACACTCCATCGTCGACCAAGGGCCATCGGCGGCGCGCCCTGACCCCCGTAATCGCCTCGGTGCGTACAGTAACACCGGCATTAGACGCTAAAAGCCTGAGACACGCTTTATACGAATGGAAAGCATGAAAAGCTACGAGACCCTCACCTCTGCAGCTCAGCCGACCATTGCCCCGGGCGAGCCCGTTCCACGAGTGGTCATGCTGGCGGCGTATCGGTTCCCGCACGGTGACGCGATGTCGAACCGACTGCTCCAGTTGGCCCGCTCCGCTACCCCTCCAGGTGCGTCAACCCTGATCATCAATGACTGGCCCGGGAACGACCGCCAGCCGGAGTCGGTCGCCCTGCCACCCGAACTGCGACTGGTCACGCTCTCCGCTGCCGGCGGAGGCGGCCGATTTCGTCGATGGGCGCACCGCCAGAGCCGCCCTCTGCGCGTGCTCAGGGCCCTGCGACAAGCGGGGATACCCACCGGTGATCTCACCGGGCTCTGCCTCCCAGTGGGGTTGTGGAACCTGAGCACCTGGACCGTCCTGCGGCTGACGCTGCGCTGCCCTTTGACGGCTGACGTGCTCGAACGGCACGACCCGGCACAGTTTCGCCACGGGCGATTGACGCCCTACTTCATCCGGCACCGGTGGCACTCGTTTCTCGCCAAGCGGTTGGCGGATCGGGTCATCACGATCTCCACGACGCTGCAACGACGCTTCGCGCGGCCGAATCGCGCCACCCTGGTCGTTCCGCCCCAGGTCGACTGCGCCGACTACGGCCAGCCGGCCCCGTCGTCACTGCAGGGCGGTCTGCGGTTGCTGTACGCCGGCACCGCGGGGTCCAAGGATCATCTCGCGGCCGTGCTGGACGCCATCCGTCGGCTGCCGGAGACGGATCGCCAACGGGTGCGGCTGACCATAGCCGGAATGACCCAGGAGCAGGCCGCTGCCATGTCCGACCTGGACGACAAGGCGGTGGCGGACCTCAGCGATCAACTCGTCTTCCTGGGCAGGGTGTCGCGCGACCGGGTTCTCGCCGAACTGCGCGCGGCGCACTTCTCGGTGCTGATCCGGCCACCTGGGGGCTACGCGGAGGCGGGCTTTCCGTCGAAGGTTCCAGAGAGCCTGGCCGCCGGCTGCCCGGTTCTACTCAACCACACCAGTGACCTGGCGACGTACATCAGCGATGGCCGAGAAGGCATCGTGCTCGCGGGTCCGGGCGCCGACGACGTCCGGGAGGGTCTCAGGCGCGCACTCGCCCTGGATGACGCGCAGTGGTGGCAGATGAGCCACTGCGCCCGGGAACGGGCCTCAGCGTTCGACTACCGCGCCTGGGCACCCACGGTCAGCGCGTTCGTGACTGGTGGCGCCACTGTCCGGAGCGGTCAGGACCACGCGGGCGGCCAACCGACCGTCGCTCCACGACCGAGCGGTGAGTGACGCAGCACGATCAGACCGTCGGCTCGGCTGGAGCGGGCGGTCTGCGCGTCCCCTTGCCGCTCCTCGGTGTCGCCGGCACCGTCCGGTGGTCGCGCTGGCCCAATGCACCATAGATCTCGCGGATCACCGCAGCCTTCTCCTGAGGTGGCAGGTGGCCACAGCCGAGTGACTTGGCCTTCATCGTGGCGAGGTACTCGTCCGTGCTTCGTAGAACGCGGGCCGGTACGCCGGCGGCAACGCTGCCGTCAGGAATGTCACGGGTCACGACCGAGCCGGCCCCGATTATGCAGCGATCGCCGATCCGCACCCCCGGCATGATGATGGACCGGACGCCTATGTAGACGTCGTCACCGATGCTGATTGGAGCGGTCCACTCAAGATCGGGGTGCTCCCTCCGCAAGATGAGAGTTCCGCCGTCGTGAGTGAGGAACTGCACCCCGGCCGTGATGAAGACATTGTCGCCCAGGGTGATCAGCCAGGGCTCGGAGCCGAACATGCTCCGGTTGATTCCGTAGAAGCGCACCCGCCCCTGCAGGTTCACACCGATCGATCGAGCGAACTCTTCCGGGTTGCGGGCCGCTGCGCGCCGATCACGCAGGGCACCGACGATGCCGCGGACTGTACTTACCATCATGCTCCCTTCCGAAAGAATTCGATCCTGTCGCTGGGACCTTGGCCAACGCCTTGCGATATCCGACGACGGCGGCCGGCAGCACGGTGATCCCGTACGACATCGCCGAGGCGAACGCGACACCGGACAGACCCCCGCTCGCCGCCAGAAGGATCTTCAGCGGTACAGCGACGACCAGGCAGGCCGCCCAACCGACGAACTGCGGCCCCAGCAGTCCGATGCTGTTCTGCACCATGAACAGCGGCGCCGCGACGGCAACGAGGATCGACCACACGGCGAGCGCGACGAACAGCGGTGTCGGCACTCGTTCGAGGTCGTCCGAACGTACCCACAACTGCAGAATGTCGTTGCCGCTCAGGACGAGGCACAGCGCGGGCAAAGTCACCGCCGCGGCGGACAGGTAGACCATCCGTCGGGTGCTGCGCCGGACCCATCCCACATCGCCCCGAGCGAGCGCCTCGCCGTTGGCTGGCCACAGCGGCAGGTTGACCAGGGTCACGAACAGGGCCAGTACCGCGAACATCCGCAATATCACCGCGTAGTTGGCGGCCGCGTGCAGACCGAGCACCCGACCGACCAGGAAGCCGTCGAGGTTGAGGGCGATGGAACTCAACAAGGAGAGCCCGAAGAAGCGGGAACCCAGCCTGAGCAGTCCGCGCGCTACCGGCACACGAACATCCTTGACGCGTGGTCGGAAGGCGGTTTGCTGCCAACCGAAGTAGCAGATCGAGTTTGCCAGGTTCATCAGGGGCACGGCGAGCGTCGCGGCCGCGATCACCAGAGCCGGACTGGCGTCCGTGGCGACAGCTGCCACCACGAGTCCCGCCGAACCAAGACTGCCAGCGGCCTGCCAGAGGTTGCTCTGCGCAACCTGCTGGTGGGCGTACTGCACCCGCTGGATAAGAGCCAACGGAATGTTGACCAGGAATGCACCGAAGCAGAGCAACACCACAGCTCGGGCGTCCCGTGCCACCACCGGGTCCGCGACGTTCAGCAGCGCCGGCCAAGGAACCAGCCGGACGGTGACCAGCAACACCAGCAGTAGGGTCACCGCCAGCGCACCAAGCACGGCGTAGGCACTAGCGATTTCCCTGGCTGCCGCGCGTCGCTCGCCGGTGGCGTACAACCGAGAGAGCCTGGTGAGCAGGCCGTTTCCGAGTCCGAAGTCGGCGAACAGCGCCATCGCGGTCAGTGAGGTGATAGCCATCCACATGCCGTACCGCTCGGCGCCGAGATAGCCGAAGGCGATTGGGGTGATCAGCAGCGGCGCGACCAGGCCGACGGCTTTGCCGGCGAGTGAAGAGGCGATGCCGGAGACCAGCGCACGACCGCGCGACCGCCGCGCCATCGACGTGTCGCCTTGGTGTAACTCCGGCTCCGCCGTCGCGGCCGGTACCTCTGGAGGGGCTTCAGCGGTGGTGCCGCCGACCAGGACGGTCGGCGCTGCTCCGGCGGGCGGAGGCCGGTCGACCATCAGGCCTGCTGCTTCAACACATGCGCCTCGAACCACTCCACCGTGGCCCGCAGACCGTCGATGCGAGGGGTCGGCACCACGTCAGGAAAGAGAGAGCGGAGCACCGTGTTGTCGGCCTCGGAGTGCCGGACGTCCCCAGGGCGCGGTGCCACGTGCCGCCGGGTGATCGGGCGGCTGATGATCTGCTCCAGTTCGGACACCACCGTGTGCAACTCCGCCCGGGCGCCAAAGGCGAGATTGACCGGCTGCGGATGGGAGACCGAACGCTCTACCGCGTCGAGCAGCACCGCGCAGACGGTCTCAACATAGGTGAAGTCGCGTGACTGCCGACCGTCCCCGTGGAGTTCGACGGGCTCACCGCGCAGTGCCGCGTAGACAAAGCGGGGGATGACAGCCGCGTAGTCGTGATCGTGCCGCTGGGCCGGGCCGTAGACGTTGAAGAACCGGAACGCGAGCGTAGGCAGGCCGAAGGACGCCTGGTAAGCCAGTGCGTAGGCCTCGGTGGCCAGTTTGCTCACCGCGTACGGACTGAGCGGGCGGGTCCAGGCGAGCTCGGTCTTGGGCAGTAGCGGGTTCGCGCCGTAGACCGAGGAGGACGAAGCGACGACGACGTGGTTCACATCATGCCGGCGCGCGGCCTCCAGCACCCGCAGCGTGCCGGTGGCGTTGGCGTGGTGTGACGCGATCGGGTCACGTAGCGAACGCGGCACGCTGGGCAGCGCCGCCAGGTGCACCACCGCGTCCCGGTCGGTCATCGCCCGGTCCAGCGCCTCGTCGTCGAGCATCGAACCCGGTGTGATGTCGACGTCGAGACCATCGAGGTTGCTCATCCGCCCCGTTGCGAGATCATCGAGGATCCGGATGTCGGTGACGGTGCGGCGAAGGACCGCCGCTCGGGCCAGATTCGAGCCGATGAATCCCGCGCCGCCGGTGATGAGTAGTCGCATTCGTTCCGCCTTCACGCCCCGTTGAGTGGTCATCCGGTCCAACGACCCTCGGCAGCGGCCGTCACGCTTCGTCATTGCGCGACTACGAGAAGGTGCTGATGGGCGGCCGAGCGACATCAGCGACCAGCAGCCGCTGATGAGACTGGCCGAACTTCAGACCCCGGGAGGTCCGACAACGCCGCCAGCTCCGCCGGGGCCAGCCGGCGTTCCGGCGGGTAGAGCTGCTGTTCGTGCGACATGATCGTCTCTACTGGCCAGCGCAGCCGGATGACCCGGGCCGGGTTGCCGGCGGCGACCGTGTAGGCCGGCACCGGGCGGGTCACCACTGCACCTGCCCCGATCACGGCGCCCCGGCCGATCGTCACCCCGTGCAGGATGACGGCACGGGTGCCCACCCACACGTCGTCGCCGATTGTCACGCCCCGGTCCAGAGCCGCGTCCGAGGGGGACTTCTCGACGGCGACCATCGGGGCGCCGACCCGGTCGATCCGATGATTGCCGCCCCGGATGGTGACCTCGGGTCCGAACATGACGTTGTCACCGATCCGGATCCGAGATCGAGCGGCCATGATGACCGGACGGTGACCGAGGTCGACGTTGCGGCCGACCTCGATCGTCTCGTAGGTGTAGATGCCGTCCGGGTCGAAGGTGAAGTTGTCACCCCGAGCGGCGAACCGGCCGGCGCTCGCCAAGCCGCGGACGGCCCTGCGAACCCGCATGCCGCTGGCCCAGATCAGGTCCAGAAGACGGGCGACCCCCACGACCACACGGGCGGGGCGGCGCGACGACACGCGCATCAGGCTCTACACCGCCCAGTAACGACCGCATCCCGCTGGACCACATTGTGAATCTGACGCATCGAACCCTTCCCTCGCCTGATTCCGGCGACACCACTTCGGACACGAGCGAGCGTACGGGCTATTTGTCGGTTTGATGTGGTAATGAGAATTTCCCGACGGCCGGCAGATTCGGTCACCGCGCAGGCATCTTGCGGCAGACAGCCCGCACCGCCCGAACCGTCACGTGCGGCAGCCACGTCGACACCGGCAGCGACCTTGCACCCATCGAACTATTGACACTGATCACGTCGCACCGAAGGCTCGCGCCTACAGGTCCTTCACTCAAGGAGGCGCGATGAGACCGAGACGACTGGCGATTGCCAGCGTGGTCACCCTGCTCGGCGCACTGGCACTCACCCCACCGGCCAGCGCGCGGCCACCGTCCGATCCGGGCGCCCGCGACGGCCTGGAGGTGTACGTCGGCACTGTCGACGCGAAGCAGCGGGAGCAGCTGCGCGCGGCGGGGGTCGACCTCGGCCACGATGCGAAGACGGACTCGGCCGGCCGCACGACCGTCGAGACGGTCCTCAGCCGACGGCAGGCGAAGCGGTTGACCGACAAGGGCGTGCCACTGTCGGTGAAGAAGGTGCGGGGCAAGGATGCGTCGCAGGCGCTGCGGGAGCAGGCCGCGGCCGGCTGGACGAGTTTCCGCCCCTACGGTGAGCCGGGCGGCCTGCGGGACGAGCTGAACGCCACAGCGGCGCGGTATCCCAAGCTGACCAAGGTGGAGACGATCGGCCGCAGCCAGCAGGGGCAGCCGATCGTCGCCGTGAAGGTCACCAAGAACGCGCGGACGGTCGCGGACGGCCGGCGACCGGCGGTGCTCTACGCCGGTGCGCAGCATGCCCGCGAGTGGATCACGCCGGAGATGACCCGCCGGCTGATGCATCACGTGCTGGACAGCTACGGCACCGACCGGGAGATCACCAAACTCCTGGACACGACCGAGCTGTGGTTCCTGCCGGTCGCGAACCCAGATGGCTACGACTTCACCTTCACCCCCGGTAACCGTCTGTGGCGCAAGAACCTGCGGGACAACAACGGCGACGGGCAGGTCGGCCCCGGCGACGGCGTCGACCTGAACCGCAACTTCAGCTACAAGTGGGGGTACGACAACGAGGGCTCGTCACCGGAGCCGAACAGCGAGACCTACCGGGGCCCGGGCCCCAACTCGGAGCCGGAGACCGTGGCCCTGGACCGGCTCTTCAAGCGGGTCGGGTTCGAGTTCTTCGTCAACTACCACTCGGCGGCGGAGCTGCTGCTCTACGGCGTCGGCTGGCAGGTCAGCACCCCCACCCCGGACGACGTGATCTACGAGGCGATGGCCGGTGACGACGCGCACCCGGCGGTGCCCGGCTATGACCCGGACATCTCCGCGGAGCTGTACACCACCAACGGTGACACCGACAGCCACGCCACCGTCAGGTACGGCACGCTGGGCTTCACCCCGGAGATGTCCACCTGCGAGGCCGCCTCGGCCGTCGACCCGGACGACCAGTGGCGCCCCGAGGACTGCGTCAGCGGTTTCATCTTCCCTGACGACGAGGCGCTGATCGCGGGCGAGGTGGGCAAGAACCTGCCGTTCGCGCTGGCCGTAGCCCGGTCCGCGGCGGACCCGGACGACCCGGTCTCGGTGGTCGGTCGGAGCACCCCGGACTTCGTGGTGGACGCCTTCGATACCTCGTACGGGCGCACCCAGCAGGTCGCCTCGATCACCCGTCGTGCGCTGAAGAACGTGCGGATGCACTACACGGTCAACGGTGGGCGGCCGAAGACGGTGGCGGTCCGCGAGTGGCGCGGCGGCGAGCGGTACGGCGACACGCACGACGACTACTACGCCGAGTTGCGGGGCACGGTCAGCGGTGCGAAGCCGGGCGACCGGGTGGAGGTCTGGTTCACCGGGAACAAACCGCGCGCCGGGGTGGTGGCCAGCGAACACTTCACCTATCGGGTGCACACCGATGTGGGCGGCGACGTGCTGGTCCTCGCGATGGAGGACGTCACCGGCCTCAGCCCGGCGCAGACCGGCACCACCGCGAAGTACGCCGACGAGGTCGCGGCGTCGCTGAGCGCCGCCGGGCGCAGCAGCGACGTGTACGACTTCGACGCGATGGGTCGCAAGGCGCCGCACCCGCTCGGCGTGCTGTCGCACTACAAGGCGGTGGTCTGGGAGACCGGCGACGACGTGATCCTGCGCTCCCCCGGTCAGGTGGCCGGCACGACAGCCAGGGCTGCTCTGGAAACCGAACTGGCCGTTCGGGACTACCTGAACGAGGGCGGCAAGCTGCTGGTCAGCGGCCAGTACGCGCTGTTCGCGCAGGGCGCCAACGGGTCGTACGTCTATAACCCGGACGCACCACCGGAGTGCACCGACGCCGAGGCCGCCAGCTGTCTGCCGCTGTTGAACGACTTCCAGCAGTACTGGCTGGGCGCGCACACCTATGTCAGCGACGGCGGCACCAGCCCGGAGGGCCAGCCGTTCCCGGTCGCCGGTACCGACGCAGCGTTCACCGGCTTCAACGGGCAGCTGAACGCTCCCGGCTCGGCGGAGAACCAGGCGCACACCGCATCGTTCCTGACCACGTCGAGCTTCCTCCCGCCGGACGAGTTCCCGCAGTTCGCCAGTTCCGCGCCGGTGGGCTGGACCCGACCGGGCGGCGCGCCGTTCGATCCGCGTACGGGTGAGTGGTACCTGTACAGCGGGCAGACCGACGAGTCGTACAAGCGGCTGACGCGCACGGTGGATCTCACCGGGGCGAGCAGCGGGGAGTTGCGCTTCTTCAGCTCGTACGAGATCGAGCAGAACTGGGACTTCCTGTTCGTCGAGGCGCACGAGGTGGGCAGCGACGACTGGACGACTCTGCCGGACGCGAACGGCAAGACCAGCACGGCCACCGGGGACAGCTGTGTCGAGGGTTGGGTGGAGCAGTTGCACCCGTTCCTCGGGCACTACCAGGGTGCGGACTGCTCCCCCACCGGGAGCACCGGCACCTGGAACGCGGCGACCGGGACGTCGAGCGGTTGGAAGGAGTTCGTGGTCAACCTGTCGGGTTACGCCGGCAAGCAGGTCGAGGTGTCGATCACGTACGCCTCGGACTGGGGCACCCAGGGGCTCGGCGTCTTCCTGGACGACGCCCGGGTGCTGGTCGACGGGTCGACCGTGGCGGAGACCTCGTTCGAGTCGGCCGACCTGGGTGGCTGGACGGTGGCCGGCCCACCGCCGGGCTCCGCTGGCAACGCCAACGACTGGTCGCGCAGCCAGCAGGCGTTCGAGGAGGGCTCGGTGGTGGTCACCGGGGACACGGTGTATCTGGGCTTCGGGTTGGAGGGTCTGCCTCCGGCGGCCCGCGACGACCTGGTCGCCCGCTCGCTGACCCACCTCACCGGGGCGCCCCGCTCCTGACGGCGGCGAGGTGCGCCGGGGGTCCGCGGACCCCCGGCGCACCTTCGGTGTACGCCGGGTGCGCCCGCCACCGATGTGATGAGCTGTACGAGTGTCGGGGCTGGGACTTGTGCTGCACCCCACCCGGGATGTCACCGAGGTGGTCGGGATCATCGAACGGTGGGCGACGCGCCACCGCAAGACGCTGATCGTGCGCGAGGAGGACCGGCACCGCGTGCCGTCCTGCGTCGAACCGGTGCCGGCGGACGAGGTCGCCGCCCGGGCCGACGCGTTGATCAGCGTCGGCGGCGACGGCACCATGCTGGGTGCGCTGCGCTCCGCCATCCGCGACCCGAAGCCGGTGCTCGGCGTACACCTGGGGCATCTGGGGTTTCTCGTCGAGATCGAGCCGCCGGAACTGCCTGACGCGCTGAGCCGGCTGCTGTCGAAGGACTTCACCATCGAGTCGCACGCCTGCCTGGCGTGCGACGTGTGCGGTGACGATGTCGTGGCGTTCAACGACATCGCGCTGGTGCGCCAGCCCGGGTCCGGCTTCGTCAGCGTCACCCTCGCCATCGACGGTCAGCAGTACGGCTACTACCGCAGTGACGCCGTGGTGGTCAGCACCCCGGTCGGCTCGACTGCCTACAGCTACGCCGCCGGTGGTCCACTGATCTCCCCCGCCGCCGACTCGGTGGTGATCACGCCGTCGGCGCCGATGGCCGGCATCTCCCGGTCGGTGGTGCTCTCGGCGAACGAAAAGATTCGGCTGGAGATCCGACCCGACTCGTCGCCGGTCGTGGTGGAGATGGACGGGCTGGTGTTCCGCGACGCGGCGACGGATGGGGCTGTGGACATCACGTACCGCCGCAACGCCGGCCTGGTGGTCCGTTTCGACCCGCTGCGCTACCAGGAACGCAACCAGTTGAAGATGACCTTGCTCGACCTGCCGTTCCTCCCCGAACAGCTCCGGGAGCTGCTCCCCGAGGAGTTACGCCGACGCAGCCAACAAGAAATCCCCCCACCCTGCTAACCCACCCCACCCCTTTACCCGGGTGATCAAGAGGTTTGCGTCATGACACGCCGCCCGACGTGACGCAAACCTCTTGATCAACTGGGTGAGCCGGGGTCCCGGGTTAGGCGGTTAGGGCTTGGTCTACCAGGGCTTTGGCTTCTTCCTGGATCTTCTTGAGGTGGTCGGGGCCCTGGAAGGACTCGGCGTAGATCTTGTAGACGTCCTCGGTGCCGGACGGGCGCGCGGCGAACCAGCCGGACTTCGTGCTGACCTTGAGGCCGCCGATCGGGGCGTTGTTGCCGGGGGCGGTGGTCAGCGTCGCGGTGATCGGCTCGCCGGCAAGCTCGGTGGCGGTGACCTGGTCCGGCGAGAGCTTGCCGAGCACGGCCTTCTGCTCCCGGGTGGCCGGGGCGTCGATCCGGGCGTACGAGGGCGCGCCGAACCTCTCGGCCAGGTCCGCCCAGTGCTCGCTGGGGCTGCGCCCGGTGGTGGCCAGGATCTCGGAGGCGAGCAGGCAGAGCAGCAGGCCGTCCTTGTCGGTGGTCCAGGTGGAACCGTCTCGGCGTAGGAACGACGCCCCCGCGCTCTCCTCACCGCCGAAGCCGACCGCGCCGTCGAGCAGGCCGGGCACGAACCACTTGAAGCCGACCGGCACCTCCAGCAGCGGCCGACCCAGGTCCGCGGCGACCCGGTCGATCATCGACGAGGAGACCAGCGTCTTGCCCACCGCGGCGTCCGGACCCCATTCGGTACGGGTACGGAACAGGTGACCGATCGCCACCGCCAGGTAGTGGTTGGGGTTCATCAGGCCGGCGTCCGGGGTGACGATGCCGTGCCGGTCGGCGTCCGCGTCGTTGCCGGTGGAGATCTGGTAGTCGGCGCGGGCCGCGATCAGCGACGCCATCGCGTTGGGCGAGGAGCAGTCCATCCGGATCTTGCCGTCGCCGTCCAGGGTCATGAACCGCCAGGTCGGGTCGACCGTCGGGTTGACCACGGTCAGGTCCAGGCGGTGCCGCTCGGCTATCTCACCCCAGTACGCCACGCTGGCCCCGCCCAGTGGGTCCGCGCCGATCCGGATCCCGGCATCGCGGATGGCGTCGATGTCGATCGCCGAGGGCAGGTCGTCGACGTAGTGAGCGAGGAAGTCGTACTCCCCGGTGGTGTCGGCGGCCCGAGCACGCGCGTAGGTGATCCGGCGGACCTCCTTGAGCCCGGCGGCGAGGATGGCGTTGGCCCGGTCCTGGATCCACCGGGTGACGTCGGTGTCGGCCGGCCCGCCGTTGGTGGGGTTGTACTTGAAACCGCCGTCGTCGGGCGGGTTGTGCGACGGGGTGATGACGATGCCGTCGGCGAGCCCGCTGGTGCGACCCCGGTTGTGGGTGAGGATCGCGTGCGACAGCGCCGGCGTGGGGGTGTAGCCGTCGCGGCTGTCCACCAGCACGGTGACCCCGTTGGCGGCGAGCACCTCCAGGGCGTCCACCGCGGCCGGCGCGGAGAGCGCGTGGGTGTCGCGGGCGAGGAAGAGCGGCCCGTCCAGGCCCTGCTCCCGCCGGTAGTCGCAGAGCGCCTGGGTGACCGCGAGGATGTGGTCGGAGTTGAACGCGTTGCGCAGGCTGGAGCCGCGGTGCCCGGAGGTGCCGAAGGAGACCTGTTGCGCCGGGTCCGTGGGATCCGGATGCTCGGCGTAGTAGGCGGTCACCAGGCGCGGCACGTCGACCAGGTCGGCGGGCTCGGCGGGCTGGCCGGCACGGGGGTGGGTCACTGCGGGATCCTCCTCGGGGAGTACGCGTCGGTCACGGCTCGACCTTCTGGCCCTTGCCGATCACCACGATGCCGTTGTCGGAGACGGTGTAGCGCTGCCGGTCCTTCTCCAGGTCGACGCCGATCTCTGCGCCCTCCGGGACGAACACGTTCTTGTCCAGGATCGCCCGCCGGACCACCGCGTGCCGGCCGATCTCCACACCCTCCATCAGCACCGAGCCCTCGACGTGCGCCCACGAGTGCACCCGCACCTTCGGCGAGACGATCGAGTTTTCCACCAGCGAACCGGAGATCACCACGCCCGGGGAGACCATCGAGCCGACCGCCCGGCCGACCCGCTCACCCCACTGGTGGACGAATTTCGCCGGCGGCCACGGCGGCTGCTCGGTGTAGATCGGCCAGTCGAAGTTGTACATGTTGAACACGGGGTGCACGTTGATCAGATCCATGTGGGCGTCGTAGAACGAGTCGAGCGTCCCCACGTCGCGCCAGTAGCCGCGGTCCCGGTCGGTGCTGCCCGGCACCTCGTTGTCGCGGAAGTCGTAGACGTTGGCCTCGCCCCGCTCGACGAGCATCGGGATGATGCTGCCGCCCATGTCGTGCTTGCTGGTCTTGTCTTCGGCGTCGCGTTCGACCGCCTCGCAGAGCGCCCGGGTGGTGAAGACGTAGTTGCCCATCGAAGCGTAGATCTCGTCCGGTGCGTCGGGCAGACCGACCGCATCGGTGGGCTTCTCGCGGAACGCCCGGATCCGCTTGCCGTCCTCGCCGACCTCGATGACGCCGAACTGGTCGGCCATCGACAGCGGCTGGCGGATGCCGGCGACGGTCACCGCGGCGCCGGAGGCGATGTGGTCCTCGACCATCTGCCGGGGGTCCATCCGGTAGATGTGGTCGGCGCCGAAGACGATCACGTAGTCAGGCTGCTCGTCGTTGATGAGGTTGAAGCTCTGGTAGATGGCGTCGGCCGAGCCGGCGAACCACCACGGGCCGCGGCGCTGCTGCGCGGGCACCGGTGTGACGTAGTTGCCGAGCAGCGTGGACATCCGCCAAGTCTTGGTGATGTGTCGGTCGAGGGAGTGGGACTTGTACTGGGTCAGCACGACGATCTTGAGATAGCCGGCGTTGGCCAGGTTGGAGAGGACGAAGTCGACCATGCGGTACATCCCGCCGAACGGGACGGCCGGCTTGGCCCGATCCGTGGTGAGTGGCATCAGGCGCTTGCCCTCACCACCCGCCAGGACGATCGCGAGCACCTTGGCAGCCATGCCCCGACGCTATCCACCCTCGCCCCACTTCACCACTCGTACGGGGAGTCTTCTGCACTAGGGTGCGGGGTCATGACGGAACCCACCCCGCTGCGCGTCGATCTGCTCACCCGCGAGTACCCGCCGGAGGTCTATGGCGGCGCCGGGGTGCACGTCGAGTACCTGGCCCGGGAGTTGCGCCGCCTCACCGACGTCCGCGTGCACTGCTTCGGTCTGCCGCGCAGCGAGCCGGGCGTCACCGCGTACGCCGAACCGCCCGGCCTGACCGGCGCGAACGCCGCGCTGCGCACGATGGGCGTGGATCTGGAGATGGCCGCCGGCGCGGCCGGCACCGACGTGGTGCACAGCCACACCTGGTACGCGAACATGGCCGGCCACACCGCGAAGCTGCTGCACGGGGTGCCGCACGTGGTGACCGCGCACAGCCTGGAGCCGCTGCGGCCGTGGAAGGCCGAGCAGCTCGGCGGCGGTTACGCGCTCTCGTCCTGGATCGAGCGCACCGCCATGGAGGCCGCCGACGCCGTGATCGCGGTCAGTGGGGGGATGCGCAACGACGTGCTGACCGCCTACCCGCAGATCGACCCGTCCCGGGTCCGGGTGGTCTACAACGGCATCGACACCATCCAGTACGCCCCGGACTCCGGCACCGACGTGCTGGACCGGCTCGGTGTCGACCCGTCCCGACCCAGCGTGGTCTACGTGGGCAGGATCACCCGGCAGAAGGGGCTGCCCTACCTGCTGCGGGCCGCCCGCGAGCTACCGGCGGACACCCAGCTCGTGCTCCTCGCCGGCGCGCCGGACACGGCCGAGATCGCCGCCGAGGTGGAGGAGTTGGTCGCCGAGTTGCGGGCCAACCGCTCCGGCGTGGTCTGGGTGGCGGAGATGCTGCCCAAGCCGGAGGTGATCCAGGTGCTCACGCACGCCACCGTCTTCGCCTGCCCGTCGATCTACGAGCCGATGGGCATCGTCAATCTGGAGGCGATGGCCTGCGAGACGGCGGTGGTGGCGACCGCGACGGGCGGCATTCCCGAGGTCGTGTCCGACGGCGAGACGGGCCTGCTGGTGCCGATCGAGCAGGTCACCGACGGGTCGGGGACCCCGTTGGAGCCGGAGAAGTTCGTCGCCGACCTGGCGTCGGCGATCAACACGCTGCTCGCCGACCCGGCGCGTACCGCCCGGTTCGGTCAGGCCGGTCGGCGGCGCGCCGTGGAGCACTTCTCCTGGGACGCCATCGCCCGGCAGACGCTCGACATCTACCGCTCGCTGCAGGTGCAGGGGACCTGACGGAGAACGCCGCTGGACCGGCCTAGAGCAGGCTGCCCAGCCACAGGCCGAGCGCGGCCACCACGAGGCTGGCGCAGAGACTGCCGAGCACGTTGAAGGCCTCGACGGCGGCGTTCTTGCGCAGCAGTCCCAGGGAGTGCCATTCCTCGGTGGAGAAGGTGGTGTACGCGCCGAGGAAGCCGACGCCGACGATCGTGGCGAAGTCCTGTGCGCCGGCGGCGGTGTGTTTCACCGCGTAGCCGGTGACGATGCCGAGCACGAAGGCACCGGAGACATTGATCAGGAAGGTGCTCGCCGGGAATGCCTTGCTGGGCCCGGTGGCCCGCGCGCTCCACCACGGCTTCACCAGCGCGTCCACCCCGGCCCGGGACAGCGCACCCAGCCCGCCGGCCAGGAACACTCCGATGCCCACCCACATCACGCACCCCTTCCCGCCGGGTGCCCCACCCGCAGTTCCGCCAGACGGGCGCCGAGCGCCGCCGCGATCACCCCACCGACGATGGACACCACGAGGTAGACGATGCCGATCCCACTGCGCCGTGCCCCGATCAGTTGGTCAGCCTCGACGATGAAGTGCGACCAGGTCGTGAACCCGCCGATGAGTCCGGTCGACAGAAACGGCTTGCCCCACGGGCCCGGCAGCCGGTGTGCCGCGAGCAGCGTCATCACGGCGCCGAGAGCGAAGGCGCCCACCATGTTGATCACGAAGGTGACCCAGGGGAAGTCAGGTGGCGTGGACGGCGCGAGGCCGAGCCCCAGCAGGTACCGCAGGGTGGCACCGATGCCACCGCCGACGACGATCGCGAGGATTGTCATTCGCCCATTCACTCACCGTCGTCCTCCACCGACGCCCGGGCTGGGCAGCCCTCACCCGTACGATCGACACCCCCGCCTGGTCGTCCCGACGCCGTTCGACGCCGGTCAGATCGCCGTTCCGGGCGGAGACTTGAGCAGGGACGTCGCCTGAGCGGGATGACCACCGTGCCCGTTGCGGAGCGCGCTGGCTGCGATGCGGATGAGGTCGATGTTGACCCCGGCGGCGCCACTGGGGTCGTCCACCTTCAGTTTCACGTCGAGGCTCACCACCGTTTCGCCCCAGCCCTGCGCCTCGATGTTGAGGTGCGCCACCTTCTGTGACCGCAGGTGCGGCAGGTACCCGAGCGGAGCCATTTCGACCTTGTCGGCGTCCGGCAAGGCGTTGAGCTTGGACTGCTTCTTGGTGTTGGGGTTCTCGACAAGGTTGCGGAAGTCCTCGGTGCCGCCCAGATTGACCTGGTAGGAGCTGACCAGCGTGAGGCCCCGCTCCTGGAGCAGCCGCAGCAGCGCGTTGTGCACCACCGAGGTGCCGAACTGGCTGGCGAGGTCGTCTCCGAGCAGCGGCAGACCGGCCGCCTCGAACCTGCTCATCACCTGCGGATCGCGGGCGATCGGGTCGGCGGTGGTGTTGATGAAGGCGACGCCCGCGCTGCACGCCGCCTCGGCGTACGCCCGGGCGATCTCCCGTCGGCCGCTCGGCGCCGAGTAGAGCAGCACCTCCGCCCCGGCCAGCGCCGCCGCCACCCGGTCCACCCCGGTCGCGTCGACAAGCCCCTCGGTGACGGGGACACCTGCCTCGGGCAGGTCGCAGTCGAGCCGGGGGAAATTGTTGGGCGGCAGGAAGATCGCCTCGGTCAGGTCCCTGCCGATCTTCTCCGGGGAGGTGGCGAAGGCCGCGACGAAGTCGATGTCGCCGACTGCGAGCCCGTCGACGGTCGGCCTGCGGACGCCCACCAGAGTGCCGTTGTGGCGGTGGAGCGCGATTCCCTGCACCAGCGCCGAGGTGTTGTTGCCGACACCCACAACCGCGACTTTCACCCGCTTGATCATGGCCGGAGGCTACGTCACGTCACCCGCGCCGGAAAGATCCGGACAACTTCGGGGAAACTGCTGTGTCAGCAAGGGTTGAGGCAGCAGTTCCCCTGAAAGTGCGCGGATCTTGACCGGAGTGCGCGGATCGTGACGCGCGACCCCGGGGCAGGGAGGGACAGGCGTGCTTGGCCGCGCGCGAACGGATCTCGCGCAGTAGGTTGGCGGGGTGACTGGACGGTTCCCGATCGAAGACGTCTCCCCCGTCGTCTCGTGCGGGCGGTACCCGGCCAAGGCGGTGGTCGACGAGCCGGTCCCGGTGTCGGCCCGCGCCTACCGGGAGGGGCACGACGCGCTCGGCTGCAACGTGGTCTGGACAGGTCCGGACGGCGAAGCCCGGCCGTTCACCCGGATGCGCCCCGGCGAGCCCGGCCAGGACCGGTGGCACGCCACGATCCGACCGGACGCCGTCGGCTCCTGGTCCTTCGCCGTCGAGGCGTTCCAGGACCCGTACCTGACGTGGCAGAACGCGGTGACCAAGAAGATCGCCGCCGGGCAGGGGCCGGAGGACCTGGCCAACGACCTGGCCGAGGGCGCTCGTGTGCTCGCCGCCGCCCGGGACCTCGTCCCGGCCGCCGACCGGCCCCGGGTCGCCGATGCCCTCACCGCGCTGGTCGAGACCGACCTGCCGCTGCCGCAGCGGGTCGACCCGGCGCTGGCGCTGGCCGACCTGCTCTGGGAGCACCCGGTGCGGGAGTTGGTGACCGCCGGTGACACGTACACCATCTGGGTTGACCGCAAGCGGGCGCTCTACTCGGCCTGGTACGAGTTCTTCCCCCGCTCCGAAGGGGCGGTGGGTGGCCGCTCCGGCACCTTCGCCACCGCCACCGACCGGCTGCCGGGCGTGGCCGCGATGGGCTTCGACGTGCTCTACCTGCCGCCGATCCACCCGATCGGCCGGGTCAACCGCAAGGGCCGCAACAACGCGCTCACCGCCGGGCTGACCGACGTGGGCTCACCGTGGGCGATCGGCGCCGCCGAGGGCGGCCACGACACCATCCACCCCGACCTGGGTACGCCCGCGGACTTCCGCGCCTTCATCGAGGCGGCGGCGGCGCAGGGCCTGGAGGTCGCCATGGATCTGGCGTTGCAGTGCGCGCCGGACCACCCGTGGGTCACCGAGAACCCGGAGTGGTTCACCACCCGGGCCGACGGCAGCATCGCGTACGCGGAGAACCCGCCGAAGAAATACCAGGACATCTACCCGGTCAACTTCGACAACGACCCGGAGGGCATCCGGGCCGAGGTGCTGCGGGTCGTGCTGCACTGGGTCGGCGAGGGCATCCGGATCTTCCGGGTGGACAACCCGCACACCAAGCCGTTCGACTTCTGGCACTGGTTGATCGCCGAGGTGAAGACTGTCGACCCGGACGTGCTGTTCCTGGCCGAGGCGTTCACCCGGCCGGCCATCATGCACGGCCTCGGCAAGATCGGCTTCACGCAGTCGTACACCTATTTCACCTGGCGCACGACGGCCGCCGAGATGCGGGAGTACTGCGAGGAACTGGTCGAGTCGGCCGACCACATGCGGCCGAACTTCTGGCCGAACACGCCGGACATCCTGCACGAGTCGTTGCAGCACGGCGGCCCGCCGATGTTCAAGATCCGGGCGGTGCTGGCCGCGCTGCTCTCCCCGTCCTGGGGCATGTACGCCGGTTTCGAGCTGTTCGAGCACGTGGCCCGGCCGGGCGCCGAGGAATACCTGGACAACGAGAAGTACGAGCTGCGCCCCCGGGACTGGGCCGGCGCCGAGGCGCAGGGCCGCTCGCTGGCGCCCTTCCTCACCACCCTCAACCGGGTACGCCGTGACAACCCGGCCCTGCACCAGCTCCGCAACCTGCGCTTCCACGAGATCGACAACCCGTCGTTGCTCTGCTGGTCGAAGCACGACCCGGAGACCGGCAACACGGTCATCGTGATCTGCTCGTTCGACTCGCGCGAGGTGCAGTGGGGCAACACCACCCTCGACATGCCGGCGCTGGGCTTCGACTGGCACGAGCGGTTCACCGTGCACGACGAGCTGACCGGCACCAGCTACGACTGGGGTCAACGCAACGCGGTGCGACTCGACCCGTACCTGCAACCGGCTCACGTGCTGACCGTGCGTCGGCCGGCCCCGCCGACCGAGCCGCAGCCGGCGGGCGCCGAGCCGGCGGACCTCACCGTCGCCGAGGTGCCGGACGACCTGTCCGGCGGCACCGCGCCGACAGCTCCCGCGCCGACAGCTCCCGTTCCGACTCCGCCCCGCCGGTCGGGCCCGGTACCGACCCCGCCGCGCCGATCGGCGACCCGACCGCCCGCCTCCGCACCGACCGACGCCGCCCCGAAGGACGCCCGATGGACCAGCTGATCTCCGGCGCGACGCACGACCCGCACGCGCTGCTCGGCGCGCACCCCGCCGACTCCTCGACGACGATCCGCACGATGCGCCGGGGCGCCGGCGACGTGGTGCTGCTCGTCGGCGACGAGCGACACCCGATGAAGCGGGTGCACGACGTGGGCGTCTTCGAGACCCAGGTCGAGGGCACAGTGCTCGACTACCGGGTGGAGGTCGACGGCACCGCGCACGACGACCCGTACCGCTATCCGCCAACGCTCGGCGAGCTGGACCTGCACCTGATCGGCGAGGGCCGGCACGAGCGACTGTGGGACGCCCTGGGCGCACGGGTCTTCGACGAGGGCGTGGCCTTCAGCGTGTGGGCGCCCAACGCCGGCGGGGTCCGGGTGGTCGGCGACTTCACCGGCTGGGGGCCCGACGACGGCTGGCCGATGCGCTCGCTCGGCTCCAGCGGCGTGTGGGAACTGTTCGTCCCCAACGCCCGGGTCGGAGCCCGCTACAAGTACCGGGTGCTGGGCGCCGACGGGCAGTGGCGGGACAAGGCCGACCCCCTGGCCGCGTACGCGGAGGTGCCCCCGGCCACCGCCTCGGTGGTGCACCACTCGACGTACCGGTGGAACGACGCGGACTGGCTGGCCCGACGGGCCGAGCGGCAGCCGCACCAGGAGCCGATGAGCGTCTACGAGGTGCACCTCGGTTCGTGGCGACCCGGGCTGAGCTACCGCGAGCTGGCCGACCAGCTCACCGCGTACGTCACCGAGTTGGGCTTCACGCATGTGGAGTTCCTGCCGGTGATGGAGCACCCGTTCGGCGGTTCCTGGGGTTACCAGGTCACCGGCTACTACGCGCCGACGTCCCGCTTCGGTGACCCGGACGAGTTCCGGCACCTGGTCGACCGGCTGCACGCCGCGGGCATCGGCGTGATCCTGGACTGGGTGCCCGCGCACTTCCCCAAGGACGAGTGGGCTCTCGGCCGCTTCGACGGCACCCCGCTCTACGAGCACCCCGATCCGCGCCGCGGCGAACACCCCGACTGGGGTACGTACGTCTTCGACTTCGGCCGCAACGAGGTGCGCAACTTCCTGGTCGCCAACGCGCTCTACTGGTGCGACCAGTTCCACGTCGACGGGCTGCGGGTGGACGCCGTCGCCTCGATGCTCTACCTGGACTACTCCCGCAACCACGGCGAGTGGGCCCCCAACAAGTACGGCGGCCGGGAAAACCTGGAGGCCCTCGCGCTCATGCAGGAGGTGAACGCGACCGTCTACAAGCACCACCCCGGGGTCGTCATGATCGCCGAGGAGTCCACCGCCTGGCCGGGTGTCACCAGCTCCACGGCCGAGGGCGGGCTGGGCTTCGGGTTCAAGTGGAACATGGGCTGGATGCACGACACCCTGCTCTACACCTCGAAGGACCCGATCTACCGCCAGCACCATCACCACCAGCTCACCTTCTCCCTGGCGTACGCCTGGAGCGAGAACTACGTGCTGCCGATCAGCCACGACGAGGTCGTGCACGGCAAGGGCTCGCTGGCCGGCAAGATGCCCGGCGACACCTGGCAGCGGCTGGCGAACGTGCGGGCGCTGTTGGCGTACATGTGGGCGCACCCGGGCAAGCAGCTGCTCTTCATGGGCTCGGAGCTGGCCGACGACCGGGAGTGGAGCGAGGAGCGCGGCCTCGACTGGTACCTGCTGCACGACCCGGCCCGCGCCGGTGTGCAGCGCCTCGTCGCTGACCTCAACCGCGTCTACCGGGACACTCCGGCGCTCTGGGCACAGGACACCGAGCCGTCCGGGTTCCGCTGGATCGCCGGCGACGACGTCGCCAACAACACCGTGTCGTTCGTCCGGATCGCCCCGGACGGCTCGACCCTGGTCTGCGTGGCGAACTTCTCCGCCCAGCCGCTGCACGACTACCGGATCGGGTTGCCGGCCGGCGGGACGTGGCAGGAGGTGCTCAACACCGACGCGCACCACTACGGCGGGTCCGGGGTGGGCAACCTGGGCGAGGTACGCGCCGAGGACGTGCCGTGGCACGGGATGGTCGCCTCGGCCGCCCTCCAGGTCCCGCCGCTCGGTGCCGTCTGGCTCCGCCAGGGCTGACCATGCCGCCGCCGACACCGGCCGAACACCAGCTGCTCGACCGCGCAGTCTCCATCGTGGAGAGAGATGTGGAGGCGGAGTTCGGCGACGCCGGAGGACGACTACGCCTGGTCACCAGCAGAGGCGAAGTTTCGTAGCTCTGAATGATGGCCGGTTTCGCGGTGACCCGGTCCAGGTCACTCCCGGCGGGCGTTGGGACTCCACGGCAGGGTCACCAGATCCACCAGAAGCATGCGACTGAACCGGACCTGCCGCTGCAAAGCCCCTCTGCCGAGAGGGTCGACCGAGAAGTGAGCTGCCTGAATCGCACCGGTCACGAGCAACAGGAACAAGGAACCACCGAAGACTGCAACAAGCGGAACGACCACGACCACTGAAGCCAGATGGCCGATGACGTGATTGGCGCGCAACATCTGGGTCAACGCGGCAAGGGCACCAGCCAGGAACGCCAGCCGCCAGGACAACACGTGCAGACGGTAGGACGTGCGACGTCTGGTCGAGGCCACCTGCTCGTAGGGCATCTGCCTGCTCCTCAAAGGACACGGACCAGCGAGGGTACGAGCAACGCGAAGACCGACCAGCCACCTAACAACCACAGCAGGTGGCGCCGCCAGGTAACTGCGCTTTCCGGGTCGCCCTTCCCGTCTGCGAGGGCAACGCTCTTCCCGTAACTGTCGATCTTCCTGACTGCTCGACGGGCGCCCGGATAGCCCATCAGGCGGCCGACGACAGAGGGCTGGAACGCGTAGCAGTGGACATCCTCGGCGCCCCTGACCCTGACAACGAGACCGCGCTCCGCGACCACCTCCTGGACGCGACCCCACGGTATCGCGGTCGACAGTCCCGGGTTGACCACCAGAAGGGCAGCCGGGGTCACCTTCACGTAGGAGAACATGGCGGCGAGCGTGACGAGGTGACAGAGACCGACGAAGAACGCGGCGACCAGCAACAGGTCACCCCAACCGTTCGCCGGATTCCTGCTGAACATCACCATCATGAAGCCGAACACGGTCCACAGCATCAGACCACCGAACCACGCGCCCCAGCTCCTCATCGGCATCAACGCCGAGCGACCTCCGCTCATGATCTTTCGCCCGCTGGCCGGCCGCCACGGAAGCGGCTCCGCCAGGGCTGACCCGGGTTACCTCGGCTGGCTGCTCCGCCAGCGTTTCAGGTGCTCGTTGAGGTCGGCGACGGCCCGCTGCCCGGGCGAGCGTCGTGCCGGAACAGCCCGTACCCGCCGAGGGCGTTCAGCTCGACGATGATCGCCCTCCCGCCCTTGCCCCGTCGTCGGTCACTGGAGCCGTCGGCCCCGTCACGACTGGTGGGCCTCCGCCCTGCGCCAGTTCGACTCCGAGGATCTCATCCCGCGCCAGCCGCATGATCACTTGATCCTCAGTAGTTCTGTGGGTCTTCTGGTAACTACTCATCATCAAGTGATCAAGCCTCCGTGTCCCCGTCGTTCAGCGCCACGCGCCGCCGTCACCGACGTCGGTCGCATCCCAACCAGCCCCGGTGATCCGAATGGCCTCCCTGATCCGCCGAACTGTCTCGTCCCGATAGGGGACGGCGTCGCGCACCTGCCAGACGAAGCCCAGACCCGTCGGAAGGATGGCGCAGAAGGAAACGGTGTCGCCGTACCTGGAACTGATCGTCAACCGCGCGCCGGACGCGGGTTCTGCGGCCGTCACGTCCGGAAGGCTCGTCGACTTGGCGCGAACCCATGCCTCTGCCGGGTTGCGGATTCTCCAGATCTGAGCAGGCGCGAAGAGCAGGCGCCTGGTGGTGAGGACGAGGAGGGCACCGTAGGCGCTGAACACCGTTCCACCAATGGGGAGGTACCCCCGTTGGGTGAACAGGATCCGTTCGTCAGGCGCCAACTGTGGCTGCACGTATCTCAACATCCGCCCCGCTCCACCCTCCCGTTCGGGCGGGTCGGGATGGGACCCTAGCGCAGCACGGCAACTCTCGGCTGTGGCCGACCGATACTCAAACCAGGCCGGTGCCGGCGGCACGTGGACCGAGGTGCTCAACACCGACGCCCACCACTACGGCGGGTCGGGCGTGGGCAACCTGGGCGAGGTGCACGCGCAGGACGTGCCGTGGCACGGGATGGCGGCGTCGGCGGCGCTGCGGGTGCCGCCGCTGGGCGCGCTCTGGTTGCGCATGAGCTGAGCCGGGGATTCAGCCGCGGGCCGGTTCACCCCCTCCATCAGCCCCCGCAGGCGTTCCTCCGCGCGGCTCACGGGCTTCTTCGCCTCCCGGCGACGCAGCCGGGCGTAGTATCGCGGCACACCAAGCACAGTCCGCTGCAGCGCGTACCAGACCCCGCAGAGCAGGAGCAGGACCATGGCGGTCCTCACCATGCGCAGCATCGCCAGGGCAAGGGCCCAGACGCGCCACGCGGGACGCCCGTACCGGCAGTCGGAATTGTCCTTCTCGTAGCACGCCTCCCGGAACTCGACGGGCTTGCCCCGGTCGTCCGGGGTGACGATCGAGTGCTTCACCACGGTGTCGACCTCGCGGCCGTCCTGGGTCCGGATCGTCACCTCGCAGTGCCACCAGTAGCCGAAGCCGTCGCCGCTCACCGGGCCGACCCGCCGGCAGTCCCGCAGGGTGGCCTCGGCCGGCCGCTCGGCAGGGCTGGACTTCACCACCCCGGTGCCCGGGTAGAAGCTCGCCACCGTGTCGCACACCAGCGTGGTGACGACGATGGCAACGACAGCGGCGACAGCCGCCCCGAACTGCGTCAGTCGGCCCCAGAACGGTCCGCGCCGCTCGTACGCGGCGATCTGCTTGCGTTGGATCTCCGCCATCTCATCCGAACCGGTGCCGCTCAGAGGAAGGCCGCCTCGGGAAAGTTGAGAGTCATCTCGGTTCGCCCACCGTCGGTGCTCGCCGCGTCGACCATGTGACGTCTCCTCCCCGCCGCGCGACCTGGCCCGCTTGGCCGAGCCGCCCACCCGGGTCGGCCTTCGTGCGGGACATGAGGCGGCTGTGCAGTAAAAGGTATTCGGGGGTGGCAACGTGCGTGGTGGTGCGCCTCGAACATCTCCCGGACGATGTCGTTGTCGCGCCCGGCATCCTCTTTTGCTCTGCCGCCCTCGGCGCAACGCGCTCCAAGCGCGGTGCCTCCCGTCGCCCGTCTTCGCTGCTCGCAACGCGTGAAGCGACTACGGGGTGCTGGTGTTGCGGTCACGGCAGCAGAGCAAGGGAAGCGGAGGGCATGACCCTGCCGGGCATTCCGGTGCCGGAACACCAGCCCGGTCGACGGTCGCGACCCGCGAATTCGTAGACGCCTCAGCAGCGGCAGACGTTCGGCCGTAGACACCCGTTGGGGTGCCTACGGCCGAACAGACCGGCACGGCTCTTGACCGTATGAGAAAGCGCTCTGTCGGCTCAGAGCCGGGTGATCCGGACGGCGTCGGCTACGACGTACCCCTGGGTGCTGGTCCAGCGGCTGACCCCGACGACCTGGCGTGTCCCCGCGGCGAAGTCGTAGGTGCCCAGCACCCGCCACTGGCCGCCGCCGGTGCGCTGGTCGACGGATGCCGTCACGGTTCCGTTCGCGGTGGCCACCAGGTGCGGCGTGGCGCTGTTGTAGCCGGGGTCCGCCGGGTACCAAATCTCGACCCGGTACGAGCCGGCCGCGGGCAGCGTCGCGCTGAACCAGGCCGGGTCGCTGACCGCCTGCGGCTCGGCGAATCGGTAGTTCGTGCCGTACCGCGTGGTGAGGTACGACGACGTGCCCCAGGTGGCGGCGGCGGTGAAGCCACCAGTGGTGGTGTTGTCCACGATCACGCTGAACGTGCCGCCGCTACCGGTGACGACCCGCGCGTTGCTGGCCGGGCTCTCGTGGTGCAGCCGGTCCAGGGCGGTCACCAGGTACCGGTAGGTCGAGCCCGCCGCGGCGGTGGCGTCGGTGAACGTCCCGGTGCTGCCAGACGCGCGCACCGTGCCGAGCAGGTTGCGGGCGTCGGCCAGGTCGCAGGGGTCGACCGCGCCGTCACCGGGCAGTCGGTACACGGCGTACTCGGCGGTGCTTCCGGTGCCGCCACGCTGCCAGTTCACTGTCACACCGCCGGTGCCGCGTACCGCCGAGGTGAGGTTCGGCGCGGAGGGCGCCGAGCCACCCACGCCGGCCGGTGCCAGGGCGGGCCTGCGGTAGTGGTCGGTCGCCACCCGGGAGACGGCGCCGATGCGGTCGGCGCGTACGTCCTTGGCGCTGAAGTGGATGTCACCGAGGATCCGTGGGTAGGTGCGGTTGAGCGTGAGGTGGTCGGTCAGTTCGGTCGGGTCCTGCCAGGCGGCGTCCTGCCCGGACGCCCCGGCGCGGTAGGTGGCCTGCCCGACGAGCAGCTGCACGTTGGTGCCGGTGACGGTCTCCGACCACCAGCGGACCAGTTCCGCGTAGTCGGCCGCGGGGTGGCCGATCTGCCAGTAGATCTGCGGGGCGATGTAGTCGATCCAGCCCTGCTTCACCCAGCGTCGGGTGTCGGCGTAGATGGCGTCGTACGACTGGAGGCCTGTGGTGCGCGAGCCGAGCGGGTCGGTGCCGGCGTTGCGCCAGATGCCGAACGGGCTAACGCCGAGCTTCACCCACGGCTTCGCCGCCCGGATCTTGGCACTCATCTCCTGCACCAGCAGGTTGACGTTGTTGCGCCGCCAGTCGGCGATGGTGCTGAAGCCGGCACCGTACTGGGCGTACGTGGCCTGGTCGGGGAAACCCCCACCGCTGCCCGGGTACGGGTAGAAGTAGTCGTCCCAGTGCACCGCGTCGATGTCGTAGCGGCTGACGGCGTCCATCATGGCGGTCTGCACGAAGGCCCGGACGGCGGGGATGCCGGGGTTGTAGTAGAGCTGACCGTTGTAGGCGACGGCCCAGCCCGGGTTCCTGCGGGCCGGGTGGTTGGCTGCCAGTTTGGTGAGGTCGGTGTGGGTCGCGACCCGGTACGGGTTGAACCAGGCGTGGAACTCCAGATTGCGGGCGTGCGCCTCGGCCACCATGAAGGCCAGCGGGTCGTAGCCGGGGTTGCCGCCCTGGGTTCCGGTGAGCCACTGCGACCACGGCTCGTACGTCGACGGCCAGAACGCGTCGGCGGCGGGGCGGATCTGCACGACGACGGCGTTCATCCGACGCTGCTTGGCCAGGTCGAGCCAACCCCGGTACTCCGCCTGCTGAGCGGCGGGGGTGAGCCCGGTGCGGCTGGGCCAGTCGATGTTGGCCACGCTGGCCATCCACATGCCCCGGAACTGCCGCTTCGGGGTGGCCGGATCGGTCACGCAGGCCGCCTGGGCGGCCACCGGCACGGCGTCCGGCGGGGTGGCGGGGGCCGCTGCTGCGCCGAGCATCAGCGCCGCTACCAGTGCCAGGCCTGGAAAATATCGATAGCAGTCTCTGGGCATGAAAGGATTTTCAACGTTGCCCGACTGTTGTGCAAGTAACCTTCACGACGGCGACGTCGGACGGTCAGACCAGCCCGGCGTCGCGCAACAGCTTCCACAGCCCCGCGCCGTCGGGTGCGGAGAGCCACTTCTGCCCCACCGGTCCCGCCGACGACGAGCCGGCCGGGGCGGGCAGGCTACCGGCCAGCACCGACTGCGTCGGCGAGAGCCGACGGATCGCCACCGCGGCGACGTTCTCCGGGTGGGCGGCGGCGAACTCGCGGTAGATCTCCTGGTCGTGCTGCCCGTCGTCGCCGACCAGCAGCCACTTCACGTCGGGAAACTCCTTGGCCATCCGGGCCAGGGTGACCCGCTTGTGCTCCCGCCCGCTGCGGAACCACCGGTCGGCGGTCGGCCCCCAGTCGGTCAAAAGCAGCGGCCCGGCCGGGTAGAGGTGCCGGGACAGGAACCGGGTCAGCGTCGGTGCCACGTTCCACGCGCCCGTGGAGAGGTAGAAGACCGGGGCGCCGGGGTGTCCGGTGACGAGCCGCTCGTAGAGCACGGCCATGCCGGGCACGGCGTTACGGGCGTGCTCATCGAGCACGAACGTGTTCCACGCGGCGAGCAGCGGTCGGGGCAGCGCCGTCACCATCACCGTGTCGTCGATGTCGGAGATGATGCCGAACTTGACCTCCGGGTCGAGGATGCGCACCGGCGCGTCGACCGGCTCGGCGTCCGGCACGCTGAGCCGGACGGTGCCCCAGCCGGGTGGCAGGTCGGCCTCGACCAGGGTGTCGACGAACCCGCTGCGGTCGGCCTGCGTCTCGTGCCGCACCCCGCCAGCCTCGATGGTCACTGTGACGTGCTTGTTGGGCAGCGTGGTGAAGCTGCGCCAGCCGCGGACCTTGTCCAGCCGACCCCGCTGGCGGGTGTCCGGACGGCCCAGCAGGACCCGGCACATCACCCGCACCCAGCCCGGCGCGCCATAGCCGGTGTACGCGACGATGTTGACCCGCCACCCTGTGCGCCGCAGCCGACGCTGAACGAGCTCGTGGACGGCGTCCTCGATCCGCGCAGCTCGGTGCAGGTTCGGAACGGCCAACTGGCCGGCGGGAGTGGGTGGCACCCGCCAACCCTGCCACACGTCGTCAGCCACGGCCACGTGAGCCGTCCCCGGCTGCGCCGATCCACCCCGGCGACCCCGCCGAACGTGAAACACTCCGTCCGGACGGCGACAGGGGCGTGGTCGTGTCAGATCTGGAGCAGCACCGTGGGCGATGGCGCCCGCGACTCGACCGGCCGGCGCTCGTCGCGCTGCTGTTCGGGCTGGCCGGTGTCGTCTACCGGCTGGTCCTGACCCTGTTCACGGTGCCGGTGTCGAACAGCGACGAGGCAACCTTCGGTCTCGCCGCGCTGCACATCGGGCAGGGCCGGGAACGCCCGGTCTTCCTCTACGGCCAGCACTACATGGGAATGCTGGAGTCGTACCTGGCCGCTCCCCTGCTGGCGGTGGCCGGGCCGAGCTGGCCGGTGCTGCGGCTGCCGATGCTCGCGCTGTACGCGCTGTTCCTCTACCTGATCCACCGGCTGACCCGCCGGCTGTGCACACCCTGGTTCGCCACCTTCGTCGTGGGCCTGCTCGCGCTCGGCGGAGAGCGGGTGGTGCGCGACCAGATCACGGTGGTCGGTGGCCGGCCCGAGGTGAAGCCCGCGGTGCTGCTGATGCTGCTGATCACCGTGGGGTTGGCCGCCGGCACAGTTCGCCGCCGACGGCTCGCGGTCGCGGTGTTCGGCCTGCTCGTCGGGCTGGCCGCCTGGTCCGACTGGCTGATCCTGCCGTACCTGGCGGTGGCCGGGCTGGCCCTGGTGTGGGCGGTGCGGCGGGAACTGCTCGGCTGGTCCGGCCTGCTGCTGGTGGTGGGGGCCGTCGTCGGGGTGGCGCCGATGATTCTCGACAACCTGCGGGCCGGGCCCGGTGAGGACTCGCTGTCGGTGTTCCGCGAGGTCAGCACCAAGGCCGGGCCGGTGCCGCCGTGGTCGGACCGGATCCGGGGCGGCCTGCTGGAGGGGGTGCCGCTGGCGCACGGGCTCTGCCCGGTGGGCGGCTGCGGCCGGTGGCAACAGTGGTTCGGCGTGTTGTATCCGGTGCTGCTGGTGGTCGGCGCGGTGCTCGCGGTGCTCGCGTACCGTCGCGCGGCTGCGGCGCCGCGCGGGGAGCGGGTCGGGCCGGTCGTGCAGCTCGCGCTGGTCGCCGGTGCCGCGTTGACCCTGCTGTCGTACGTGCGCAGCCCGCTCGCCGCGACCAGCCCGCTGGACAACGCCCGGTACCTGTCGGTGCTGCAACTGTCGCTGCCGGCGGTGCTCTGGCCGCTGTGGGTGGCGGCGGTGGCCTGCTGGCGGGGCACGGTCGGGGCGCTCGGCCGGCTCACCGGCGCGCTGTCCACAGCGGTGCTGGCCGCGCTGACCGCGACCACGGTGGTGATCACCGTGCTCTTCGCGGCCGCCGGCACCGGCACCTCGCGGACCGAGGAGCGCGGGGCCCGGGAGTTGGCCGCCGCGCTGCGCGCTGACGGACCCCACGAGGTGTACGGGGACTACTGGACCTGCAACCGGTTGATCTTCAACACGGATGAGACGGTGGTCTGCGGGGTGCTCGACGGCGACCTGTCCCCCGGGCAGAACCGCTACCGGCCGTACTGGCGGCAGGTCGGGCGGGCCGAACGACCGGGGTACGTGGTGGAGGTCGACTCGCCGATGGATCGGCGGCTGCGCCGGCTGCTCGCCGACCGTGCCGACACCGCACTCGTGCGCGAGGTCGGCGGCTATCGCGTGTACCACCCCGACACCCCGGTACGACCCTGGCGGTAGCGACGGGTCGTACGCTGGCCGGGCCGGCGCGTGGGGCGCCGCCGTTGCGCCCGTCGAGGAGAACCATGCTCATCCTGCTGCCGCCCTCGGAGGGGAAGGCCGACGCCGGCACCGGGCGGCGCTGGGCCCCGGACCGGGTCTCGCTGCCCGAGCTGAACCCGGCCCGTGAGCGGGTGCTGGACGCCCTGGTGGCGCTCTGCGCCGGGCCGGACGAGGAGGCCGCGCGGGCGGCGCTCGGGCTCAGCGAAGGCCAGCGGGGCGAGCTGCGGCGCAACGCCCGGCTGCGGGAGGCAGCCACCGCGCCCGCCGAGCGGCTCTACACCGGGGTGCTCTACGAGGCGTTGGACCTGGCCTCGCTGCCGGTTGCGGCGCAGCGGGCGGCCCGCCGGTCGATCATGATCAGTTCCGGGCTGTGGGGCGCGGTCCGGCTGGCCGACCGGATCCCCCCGTACCGCTGCCCCATCGGCGCTCGCCTGCCGGGCGTCGGGGCGTTGTCCGCGTACTGGCGTCGGGAGCTGACGCCGGTGCTGGACGCCGCCGCCGGTAAGGGCCCGGTGCTGGACCTGCGCTCCGGCGCGTACGCGGCCACCTGGACGCCGCGCGGGCCGCTGGCCGAGCGGACCGTCACCGTGCGGGTGCTGCACGAGCGGGAGGTGGACGGCGTACCGGTCCGGTCGGTGGTAAGCCACTTCAACAAGGCGACAAAGGGCCGGCTGGTCCGCGACCTGCTCGTCGCCGGCGCACGACCGCGCACCGCCGACGAGCTGGTCGGCACGCTGGGCGAGTTGAAGCACACCGTCGTGGAGCAGACCACCGCGCCCGGCCGGGTACGACAGGTCGACCTGGTGGTCACCGACCTCTAGCAGTTCCGGCAGCCGCAAGATTTGCTCAAGGCTGGGCCGGAGGAGTTCCGTAACGGCGACGCAGGGACCACGGTAGGGGAACCCAGACTCCGGCAAGGGAGCCTTCGTTGACCCTCGAACCCGCCCTGCTCGACCGACCCCGGTCCCCGGCGCCGTCCTCTCCGTTGGACTGGCTGACCCTGGGCGACGCGTTCGAGGCTGCCTGCCTGCTGCGCTGCACACCGCCGCCGACCGCGGCCCGGCCGGGCGCGGCACGCCTGGCGCACGCGCCCGGGGTGGAGTTCAACCGGGAGGACGCCGCACAGCGCACCCGGCAACTGCTCGCCCGGCTGGACATCCCGGTCACCCACGAGGTCGTCGTGGGCGGTCTGCGCCGCCGCTACGAGCTGCACCGGCTCTGGGTGCCGCAGGAGCACCGGGAGGCGTACACCCGGGTGTTGGACGCAGGCTGGTGGCAGGGGCGGCGTGAGCTGCTCGGCGGGCCGCTGCCCGGTGCCTCGCCGGCGCGCCGGCGGTTGGTGAGCCGGCTCGCGGCGGCGGCCTGGCGCTCGGCGCTGCTGGCCGCCGGGCGGCACGTCCGTCGGCACATCCTCGGCGTGCGGCTCACCGACCGGGAGCTGGCCGCGGTGCTGATCCGCAGCGCGGCCGTGCTCGACGTGCCGGCCCGGCTGCGCCCCGGCACCGGTTGCTTCCTGGTCAGCGTCGCCGACGGCCCGGACCGGGCGCGGATCCTGAGCAGCGCGGCGTTGGAACCGGCGCGCGGGGCGGTGGCGACGCGGAGCGGGGTCGTGACGCCGACACGCAGCCCGGCCTGCTGATCGAGGTTCCGGCCACACCCACCCGGCGCGGCACGGCAGGGGGCTTGCGCGCGCCCGGGCGACGGCGCACAGTGCACCGCGTGAGTCGTACCTCGTCCCGCCGGCCCGGCCTCCACCGCGCGGGGCCCGCTGCCCTGTTGACGGTGCTGCTGACCGCGACCCTGGCCGCCGCCAGCTGCCGGGACGCGCCGACCGCGCCGACGACGATCCGGATCGCCACCGGCAGCCCCACCGCCGTCTACTACGCGTTCGGGCAGTCCCTGGCGGCCATCCTCAACCGGGAACTGCCCAACGTGCGGGCCAGCGTGGTGATCACCGCCGCCTCGGCGGAGAACGTCCAACTGGTCGGGTCCGGCGCGGCCGAGCTGGGTTTCACCCAGGCCGACGTGCTGCCCACCAGCACGGCGGAAAGCCCTACGGTCGAGGCCATCGCCCGGGTGTACGACGACCAACTGCACCTGGTCACCACCGGCGGCGGCCCGGTCCGCACGGTCGCCGACCTGCGGGGCCGCCGAGTCTCCGTCGGCGCGTCCGGCTCGGGCACCGAGATCACCGCGACCCGGCTCCTGGAGGTCGCCCGCCTGGGTGGTGACGAGGTGCGCCGGGAACGGCTCGGGCTGGACGAATCAGTGGCGGCGCTGCGGTCCGGGCGGATCGACGCGTTCTTCTTCTCCGGCGGGTTGCCGGTGCGGGGCATCGAGGAGCTGGCCTGGCGTAGCGCCACCCGGATCGTCGACCTCAGCGAATGGACCGAGCCGCTGCGCTCCCGCTACGGGCAGGTCTACGTCTCCCGGGACATCCCCCTTTCGGTGTACGGGGTGGACGCGGTGACCACGGTGGCCAACCCGAACTACCTGATCGTGCAGGCCAACCTGCCGGAGCGGTTGGTTCGGGAGGTGACCAGGCTGTTGATGGAGCGCCGGGCCGAACTGGCCGCCGCGCACCCGGCGGCGGGCCGGATGAGCCCCCGCTCGGCGATCGTCACCGCGCCGCTGCCGCTGCACCCCGGGGCCGCCGCCTGGTACCGCGCGGCCAAACCCTGACGGCAGGCCTCACCGCGCCGGGGCGGGCCGCAGGTCGGCGAGCACCTCCTCGTCCGCAGGCTCCACCGACGGGTCGGATTCCGGCGCCGGGAACCACAGGGCGGCGACCAACCCGCGCGACTCCCCCGGGCGCATGGTGAGCCGCCCGTCGGACGCGTCCACCAACACCGCGGCGATGGTCAGGCCCAGCCCCGCACCGTCCACGTTCTGCGCGTCCGGGGCCCGCCAGAACCGCTCGGTCGCCTGGCCGAGCTGACTCTCGGTCATGCCCGGGCCGGAGTCGCGCACCTCCAGGGCCACCCCGTCGTCGCGGCGGGCCACCGTCACCGTCACCGCCCCACCGGCCCCGCTGAACTTCACCGCGTTGTCGATCAGCGCGTCCAGCGCCTGGTCGACGGCCGTCGGCACGGTCCGGGCGTACGCCGGGGCGTCGGTGGTGGCCAACCGCAACGCGACCGAACGGTGCCGGGCCAGCGGCGCCCACGCGGTCACGCGGGACGCAGCCACCGCGGCGGCGTCCACGGTGACCCGCTCGTTCTCCTCCCGTTCGGCCCGGGCGAGGGTGAGCAGCGCGTCGAGCACCAACGCCAGCCGGTCGGTCTCCTCCAGTGCCAACTGGTGCTCGGACCGGCCGTCCGGGTCGGTGAGGCTGGGGCCCAACTCCTCCACGCGCAGCCTCAGCGCGGTGAGCGGGTTGCGCAGCTGGTGGCTGGCGTGCGCGACGAAGGCACGCTGCCGGTCCATCACGTCGGAGACCACGTCGGCCATGTGGTTGAAGCTGGCCGCGAGACGGCGTAGCTCCGGCGGGCCCAGACGGTGCTGCACCCGGGCGCCCCGGTCGCCCTCGGCGATTTCGTGGGTGACCGCGTCCAGCTCGGTGACCGGGCGCAGCACCCAACCGGCCAACCCGAATGCGGTGAGCACGCAGGCCAGCACGACGAGCAGACCAGCCAGGGCGAGCAGCAGCCACCACGAGGTGACAGCTCGGCGGATCGGGCCGGACGGGGTCACGATCACCACCGCGCCGAGCACCTCACCGCCGTCGTTGATCGGCACCGCCACCGCCACCGGGTCGGTCGTCCAGGGCCAGACCGACTCGGGCGCGCTGGTCTGCTGACCGGACAGCGCGATGTCCAGGACCGTCGCGGTCACCGGGCCGGGCCGGTACCTCGGCGACGAGACCGGCGTGCTGCGGTCCCGGTCGACGATCGCGGCGCCGATCGCGTACAGGTTGTCGTAACTGGTCAGCTCCGACTCGATCGGGCCCGGCCCGCCGTCGCGTAACGCCGGCCCGGCCAGCGAGGCGAACCGGGTGGCGTCGGCGAGCCGGTCGGCGCGGACCCGCTCCGTCTCGCGGCTGGCCATCGTCGCGGCCAGCGGTGTCTCCAACGCGATGAGGACCAGCACCATCAGCAGCAGATAGCTGATCACCAGACGGCGGCGCACGTCAGCCCCTCACGCGTCGCGCAGTCGGTAGCCGACACCGCGCACGGTCTCCACCAGACGGGCATCACCGAGCTTGCCGCGCAACGACCCCACGTGCACCTCGACCGTGTGCCGGTCAGCCCAGGTGGTGCCCCAGGCGTCGAGCAGGATGCGATCGCGCGGCACCGCCACGCCGGGCTGGCGGGCCAGCGAGAGCAGCACGTCGAACTCCTTGCGGGTCAACGTGACGTCGCGGCCGTCCACGGTCACCGTCCGGGCGGGCACGTCGATGCGCACCGACCCGGCCTCGATGAGGTGCCGCTGCGGCGCGGCGTTCGCGGCCCGGCGCAGCACCGCCTCGATCCGTGCCTGCAACTCCACCATCGAGAACGGTTTGACCACGTAGTCGTCCGCGCCGAGGCGCAGACCCAGCACCCGATCGCGTTCCTCGCCCCGCGCGGTCACCGCGATGATGCCGAGCTGACTGCTGCGCCGGCGCAGCTCCCGGCACAGGTCGGTGCCGTCTCCGTCGGGCAGGGTCAGGTCGAGCAGCACCAGGTCGCACGGGGCGGCGGAGAGGGCGGCGGCGACGGTGCCCGCGTGCTCGACCTCGTATCCGCGGCGCGTCAGGGCGGAGGAGAGTGCAGCGGCGACCCGGCGGTCGTCCTCCACCAGCAGGATCCGCACCCGTGCCCCCGTCCGTCGCAGCGCCGTTCTGCGAATGGTGGCAGAAGCGTGCGCGGAACGGGAGGTCGGATACCGCGAAGTGCCAGCCAGGGTGTGTGTCAGAGTCCTCGGTCGAGCCGAGGCGGAGGGCTTTGACGCAGACTCTAGAGGCCGAAGACGTCGTCGGCGGTGGCGTCCCGGACGCCGTCGGTGAAGCCGCGAAAGCCCGGGTCCTCGTGACTGGCCGGCACGCTGGTGACGTTGACGCCGCTGGCCTGGGTCACCGCGTCGACCAGGGGCGGATAGTCGATCTCGGCATCCTGGAAGGCGTCGTCGTCCGCCTCGGCCAGGTTGATCACGTGCTGGACGTCGTCGGACGGAGTGTCCGGATCCTCGGCCCACTCGCCGCCCGCCCGGTAGCACTCGTCGTACAGCGCGCGCTGACTGTCGGTCCAGTCGTCGTCGTAGCTCTGCATCGCCCATCCCCTCCGCGGCCCTTGACCTGAGCATGCCCGGCGGGGGGCGATGGGCGCGGCGGTACCGGCGAAAACCGGGCCAGCACGCCGACCGGACCCCCGTAGGCTGCCGAGGTGATCTACAAACTGCTGTCGAACACGGAATGGGACGACGCCCTCGCCGCCGGCGCCTTCTCCGGCTCCGCCGTGGACCGGCAGGACGGGTTCATCCACCTCTCCGGCGCGGACCAGGTGGTGGAGACGGCGCGGCGGCACTTCGCCGGTGCGACCGGGTTGACCCTGCTCAGCGTGGCCGAAGAGCGGTTGGGCGACACGCTGCGCTGGGAGCCGTCGCGCGGCGGGCAGCTCTTCCCACACGTGTACGGTCCGCTGCCGGTCGCGGCGGTGGTGGCGGCGCAGGCGTTGCCGGCGGACACCCCGGCCGCCGAGGCGGTGGCGGCGCTGCTCGGCTGAGCGGTCGATATGCTACGCCGAGTCCCGCGCCCCCACGACACGCTCCGTGCCCGGGGCAGCGTGGCAGCCCCGATCCGCGCGCCCGGTGCCCGGTCTCCGGCCCGAGGCGGCGCGGGTCACCGACGGCGCCCGGCGCGCCCTGCGACCCATGCGAGTTGAAGGATGACTGACAGCACCTCACCGACCCCCTCGGTCTTCGTCCACCCCAGCGCCGACGTCGAGGACGGCGCCCAGGTCGGCGACGGCACCAAGGTCTGGCACCTGGCCCACATCCGATCGTCGGCCCAGGTGGGCGCGGGCTGCGTGATCGGGCGCAACGTGTATGTCGACGCCACCGTGACGGTCGGCGACCGCGTGAAGATCCAGAACAACGTCTCCGTCTACCAGGGTGTGACGCTGGAGGACGAGGTCTTCGTCGGCCCGTGTGCGGTCTTCACCAACGACTTCCGGCCGAGGGCGCAGAATCCGGACTGGACGATCACGCCGACCCTGGTCCGGCGGGGCGCCTCGATCGGCGCGAACGCCACACTGGTCTGCGGCATCGAGGTCGGCGAGTACGCGATGATCGCCGCTGGCTCGGTCGTCACTCGAGACGTGGCGCCGTACCAGCTGGTGGCTGGCAACCCGGCCCGGCCGAAGGGCTGGGTCGACGAGAAGGGCGAGGTCGTCTCCCGGGACGTGGCGAACCCGCCGCGTCGGGATTGACCGTTACCGGTTGCCGGTGAGCGGATCGCCGCTCACCGGCAACCGGGCGCAGTTCAGGCGCAGAGACGCTCGATCTCCGCGCGGAAACGATCCATCGGGTTCGGCTCGTCCGGGCCGAGCAGGTACTCCTTCAGCTCACGCCGAGCTGCGGTCATCGGGTCGTCGCCAGCTTGGGCGAGGTCGAGGATCTTCCCCAGCTCCCCACAGTCGGCGGAGAGCAGGTACGCCGCCCGGGACGTGGGGTACGAGCTACGGAATTCGTCCTCCGGCAGGCTCGCCGGGTTGGCCACCACGTACGGCCGTTGGCTCTGCACGAAGTCGGAGACCACACTGGACACGTCGCTGATCAGCAGGTCGGTGACGTTGAAGCAGTCGAACAGGGCCGGCACCCGGCCGGTGACGACCAGGTGGGCGTCGCCGTCCAGCGAGTTCACGTCCACCTCGCCGCCAGCGGCCCGGATCAGGTTGATGATCCGGTCGTTGGCCGCCCGGGCCTTGTTCCAGCGGGTGCCGGTCAGCGGGTGCGGCTTGTAGATCAGGCGCACGTTCGCGGCGAGCACGCCCGACACGATCCGCTCCCCCATCGCCACCAGCGACGTGTGGTGCGGGTCGTCGTCCAGCCACCCCTCCCAGGTGGGGGCGTACAGCACGGTGAACCGACTGTCGGTCGGGCCGGAGCCGAAGGTCGGCACCCCGGACAACTGCGGCCGGCCCACCTCGACGATGTCCTGGTCGAGCACGCCCACCCCGGCCTGCGCGTACCGCTCCCGCCCGGCTCGACCGGCCACCCACACCTCGTCGTACACCTTGCTGAAGGGATTGACGCTGGCCTGCTTGTCGCTGTCGCCGTGCCCGACGAAGACGTGCCGGACGCCCGGCTCGCGGATCATGTGGATGTTGGCGCCCACGTTCGCCGCGTAGAGCGCCACCCGGACGGGGCTGAAGTCGAGGTTCATGAAGTCGACCCCGGCGGGCACGCAGATCACCGGCAGCCGGGTGTCGGCCAGCGCCTCGAAGGCGTCCTCGGCGCGCAGCAGCACGACCGCGCGGCGGCCCGCCGCCTCCACCGGGGCGAGCCACATGTTGGCCTGGTAGACGTCCTTGCCGGGGCCGGCGAAGTAGAGCGCCACCTCCGGACGCTCCCGGGCCAGCCAGTCGTGCACGGCGGGCAGCACGCCGGGGGTACGGCCGCGCCCACGCAGCAGGGTGAAAGCCAGCACGGCCGCGGCGACGAGCCCGATGGCCAGGGTGACCAGACCGGTCACCAGCACGGGCGTGATCCGGTCGACCAGCGCGGCCGCCACGGCCGCCGGCGGCAGCAGGAAGTTGAGCACCGGCATCCGCAGGCCCAGGACGCGTTCGGCCCAGGCCGGCGGGATCGGCACCCGGCGTACCGCGCCGAAATCGATGTTGCGGGTGAACGCCGGCGTCGCGGCCCGGCCCTCGACGACCCGGTTCAACGCGGTGGTGCCGACGGCCACGGCCCAGAGCGCGGCCGGCAGCAGCATGATCCCGATCGTGGCGGCCACCCCGGGGCGGACGGTGCTGACGATCAGCAGGACCACCGAGAGGTCGCGGACGAGCCACCGCCAGAACGGCTCGATACCGGCCTTCTCCAGCAGCACGGCTGTGGCGGCGAACCGGTTGGCGAGGGCGAACTCACCCGCTGTCGCGATTAACGCGGCGACCACGAACGGAATCACCCAGCCCAGGGCGCCGGCCAGAACCATGATCCCGTAGCCCAGCAGGGTCACGCCGGCGACGGCGACACCCTGTTGGCTCCGCATTCTGCTGAACAACGACACACTCCCTGTCTGCTCGCCGGTGTTGGCGCGTTCGATACCGGCCGCCGCGACCTTTAACGGGGCAAGTAACACAAGTATCGCCGGGGTGTCTCGTGGGTGAACGGGCGGGAGAGGCGACTCACAGCGTCGTGCGCGGGGACGCACAACGGGCCCCGGCCGCGGAACGGTCGGGGCCCGGAGCGGACGGGTGGGATCAGCCGCCGATGACCACCCGGCGGACGCCGGCCCAGCGGGCCGGATCGGTGACCCGCCGACCGTCCACCAGAACGGTCACGCCCGGCAGGTCGGCCGGGGCGAGGCTGCGGTACTCCGCGTGGTCGGCCTGGATGACCGCGGCACCGAGCGGCTCACCGTCGTACGCCGGCAGGCCGTGCGCCACCAACTCCTCGTTGGTGTACATCGGGTCCGAGACGTACGGCTTGGCGCCCCGCTGGCGCAGCGCCTCGACGGTCGGGAAGACGCCGGAGAAGGCGGTCTCCTTGACCCCACCCCGATAGGCCGCCCCCAGCACCAGCACGCCCACGTCGGTCAGGTCCCCGTACGCGGCGGCGAGCAGGTCGACCGCGTACTCCGGCATGGCCGCGTTGGCCTCGCGGGCCGAGCGGACGACGGTGGCAGCCGGGTCGTTCCAGAGGTACATCCGCGGGTAGATCGGGATGCAGTGCCCACCGACGGCGATGCCCGGCGAGTGGATGTGGCTGTACGGCTGGGTGTTGCACGCCTCGATGACCTTGGTGACGTCGACGCCCACGGTGTCGGCGAAGCGGGCGAACTGGTTCGCCAGGCCGATGTTGACGTCCCGGTAGGTCGTCTCGGCCAGCTTGGCCAGCTCGGACGCCTCGGCCGAACCAAGATCCCACACGCCGTTGGGCCGGTCCAGGTCGGGCCGCTCGTCGAAGTCGAGGACCGCCTCGTAGAAGCGCACGCCGTGCGCGGCGGACGCCTCGTCGATGCCACCGACCAGCTTCGGGTAGCGGCGAAGGTCGGCGAAGACCCGCCCGGTGAGCACCCGCTCCGGGCTGAAGACCAGGTGGAAGTCCGTTCCGGCGGTGAGGCCGGAGCCTTCCTGGAGCATCGACGCCCAACGGCTGCGGGTGGTGCCGACCGGCAGGGTGGTCTCGTAACTCACCAGGGTGCCCGGCTTGAGGCCGCGGGCGATGGCCCGGGTGGCGTCGTCCATCCAACCGAAGTCCGGTACGCCCTCGGCGTCCACGAAGAGCGGCACCACCACGACGACGGCCTCGGAGTCGGCGACCGCGGCGGCGGTGTCGGTGGTGGCCGACAGCAGCCCGGCGGCCACCACCTCCTTCAGCTTCACGTCCAGGTCGGCCTCGCCGGGGAACGGCACGGCACCATCGTTGACGAGCTGGACGACCCGCTCGGAAACGTCGGCACCGATCACCCGGTGCCCCTTCGAGGCGAACTGCACGGCGAGCGGAAGGCCGATCTTTCCGAGCGCGACGACGCAGATGTTCATGAAACTACTTTCCTCCAGAGGGCCAAATTCGGCGCAGACGGGCAAGGAACCGACCGGTGGTCACCGGCGTGATCGCGACGATCACCTGGCCCTTGTGGTTCGTGGTCGGCGTGACGAGGTGCAACCGGACGCCGTGGCGGGTGAGCAGGCGGGGCGCGCCGACCCGGCGGTCGGTCCGCAGCGGGGCGGAACCGACCCCGGCCGGGGTGCTCACCTCGGCCCGTACCGTCTCCCGTCCGCCGTTGAGCGGCACGGCCGCGAGCAGCCGGTCCACCGCGAAGACCGTCCGTACGACGGTACCGGGCGCACCGGTGGTGACGGATGTCACGCCGACCACCTCCCCGGCACTGACCCGGAGTGCCTCGGCGGGCAGGTCGGCCAGCTCCGCCCAGCGGCTCTGCGCGGTGACCACCAGGGATCGGGCGCCTGCGGCGTCCCGTCCCCAGGCCAGTCGGGTCGCGGTGAGCATGGCCAGCACCTTCGCGGAGCCGTCGGTCACGTCGTACCACTCGTCCGGGTAGCCGAGCGACGGGTCACGGAAGCCGACATAGTGGGCGTACCAGCGGCCATCCTCGATGCTGATCTCGGGTGGCGTCCGCTCGGCCTGCTGCCGGATCAGCTCACGCAACCGACCCAGCGTGGCGTCGCGGGCGACGACCAGCCGCAGCCGCAGGTTGGGGGCCAACCGGGCCAGGATGTCGTCGGTGAGGTACCCCTCGACCAACTTGCGGATCCGGTCGTGGACGCGCTCCTGGACGTCGGCGCCGAGGTCGAGCAGCTCCGTCTGGAGGAGCTTCGCCACCTCCCAGCTGAAGTGACGCAGCAGGACCGCGTCCCGCCGCGGCCCGGGCTCGAGCAGGCCGGCGACGAAGCCGACCAACTCCTCGGCGCAGCGCAGCCGCTCCTCGAAGCGGCTGGCGTAGGTGATGTTCTGCGCGTTGTGCCGCTTGACCGCGTAGTAGTACTCGTAGTCGCCGAGGACGGAGACCTTGTTCGCGCGGACGCAGGCCTCCAGTGTGAACGGCTGGTCGCTGCCCATCGGCATGTCGGTACGGAAGCGCAGCCCGTGCCGTTCGATCAGGTCCCGCCGGAACAGCTTGGTGTTCGACAGCGACCAGGGCAGTGCACTGTCGACGAGATCGACCTGCTCCCGGGTTTCCGCGTAGACGGCCTGGTGCACGTAGCGCTTGTTGGTGCCGACCATTCGCCCGAGCACCACGTCAGAGCCCCACCGGTCGGCGGCGTCCACCAGGCGTTCCAGGGCCTCCGGGCCGAGATGATCGTCGGAGCCGACGAAGAAGACGTACCGGCCGCGGGCGTGGTCCAGGGCGCGATTGCTTGGCACCGCCGGGCCGCCGGAGTTTGCCTGGCGCAGCACCCGGACCGTATCCGGGTACCGCTTCGCGTAGCGGTCCAGCTCCGCGCCGCTGCGGTCGGTGGAGCCGTCGTCGACCGCGACGACTTCGAACCGGTCCAGCCCGATGGTCTGCCCGACCAGCGAATCCAGGCAGGCGGTCAGGTACGGCATGGTGTTGTAGACGGCAACCACCACCGTCACGTCGGGTTGGCTCACGCCCCGACCTCCACCACTGTCTGCTCGGCGCCGGTGGAGGTGTCGCGGGCGGACATCGGGCGCGGAGGCGCCGCGGGCAACAGCCGGGAGTAGACGTCGTCCAGCACCTCTGCCTGCGCCTCCCAGGTCCAGCCGGCCAGCAACCCGGGCCGGTCGTACGCGGCACGGTAGCGCGCCGGGTCGGCGAGCACCGCGGTGACCGCCCGGACGAAGTCGGCAACGTCCTCGGCCTCGAACACCTCGCCCTGGCCGGTCTCGCGGACAGTCTCCGCCATCGTCCGCACATCGGAGACGACCAGCGGCAGCCGGGCGTGTGAATACTCGAAGAACTTCGTGATCAGGGCGATCTCGTGATTCGGCCAGTGCTGGATCGGGATCACCCCGACCTGCGCGCCGGACAGGAACGGCACCACCTGGTGATGCGGAACGTACGGCAGCAGGTGGACCCGCCCGGCCACCCCGAGCTCCTCGGCGCGGCGGAGGAGGCCCTTGACGTACGCCGACTGGGGCTTGTTGACCACGAACGCGACGTGCGCCTCGGGCAGCCGCGGCAGCGCCTCGACCATCACCCCGAGCCCGCGCTTGGCCGCAGCCACCCCGCTGTAGACCAGCAGCGGCGTAACCGGGCCGATCCCGCAGAGCGCCCGGATGTCCGGTACCGGCTCGGCGGAGCCCGCCGGCTGCGTCTCCAGCGTCGGCGCGTTGAGCACCACCGCGGGGCGCTCCGCCAGCCCGTGTTCGCGCTGCAGCAGGTCGGCCAGCCCGCCCGAGACGGTCATGGTGGCGTCCGCGTACGGCACGAACTCCCGCTCGTGCGCGACGTTCCCCGGCAGCCAGCGGGCATTGTCGCGCCACGGTTGCACGCCAGGCAGGTATTCGTGGGCGTCCCACAGCAGTGCGATCCGGCGCCCCTGGGCGGCAGCACGGATCTTGGCGCGGGCACCGACGCCGATCATCCGGAAGTCGTTGGCGTGGATGAGGTCCGGTGCCAGCTCGTCGACCACCGGGCCGTAGGCCAGCTCGTAGTCCCACAGGCCCGGCTCCAGCCGACGCCACGCGCCGCCGCCGCGCAGCCGCTGCCAGAAGAGCGTGTACGCCCGGTCCCAGGGGCTGGTCAGCTTGCGGCCACGACGGGCGCGGCTCAGCTCCCGGTTGCGCAGCGACACCCAGAGACGGACCAGGGTCGAGAACTTCTCCTCGAACCGCAGCGTCGGCCAGGCCAGCGACGGGACACCACCGCCGTCGCGGGCGGCCAGCGTCAGGGCGGCGCGGCGGACCTGCAGGTCGGCACGCCAGGCCTTCACGGCCTGGGCACGATGGGCGCCGATCCCGCTCGGCGGGTAGGCAAGCGGCGCGCGCAGCAGTGCGCGTCGGAATTCGTGTCGGCGCTTGGCCAGCGGCTCGGGCATCGGGATCAGCCGAACCTCGGCGTCGCCGAGGCGCCAGCTCTGCGGCTGCCCCCCGGCCGGCGCACGCCCGAGCAGAACGACGTCCCAGCCGGCGTCGGCGGCGGACCGAGCCGCCTTCTGTACCCGCGAGTCACCGATGACCCCGTTGTCCACCAGCATGACGACCCGTCCCCGGGTGGACACCGCTGCGGTCGTGCCGTCAGATCCCATTCCTGCCCGTTTCCGTGTCAGCCAGCACCGCGCCCGCGGGACCCGAGCGAGTCTACGACACGTCAGGCGTGGTACCCGCCCGCGCGGCGCTCGGGTGTCCTCGCCGAGCCGAGTCGGTTGCTAACCTGCATTCTGGTTGACGACCGGTGACTGCCGTGCCAAGCAAGGCCCTGCCCGTGTCCGGTTCATCTCCAGTTCCCCGGACCACCCCACCCGATCGACCCGGATCAGCGCAGACAGGACCAGACATGGACGTGGTGACGACCGGCGAGCGCCGGACGCCGGGGACGGACTCGACAGCTGACGAGATCCCGACGGCCCCCGACAGCCGGGCCCGCCGGGTGCTCGCCAGCGCCCGGTACGCGCTGCCGGCGCTCGGCGCCTACGCCGCGGTCCGCGTTCTCGGAGGGCTGACCCTCTACCTCTGGGCCTCCCCCAGCCGCAGCACCGAAGGCCTGCTCACCAGAGCCGACGGCAACTGGTACCTCGCGATCGCGCAGCACGGCTACGACGGCTATCAGCGGCTGCAGAGCAACATGGCCTTCTTCCCGCTCTATCCCGGCCTGACCGCCGCTCTGGAGCCGCTCACCCCGCTCGACTTCCCCAAGACCGCGCTCGCGCTGGCCTGGATCGCGGCGCTCGCCGCCGCCTGGGGGCTGTTTGCCATCGGCAACCTGCTCCACGGTCGGCGGGTCGGGATCATGCTCGCGGTGCTCTGGGGACTGCTACCGCACAGCATCGTCCAGACGATGTCGTACAGCGAGGGTTTGTTCACCGCGCTGGCCGCCTGGACCCTGTACGCCCTGCTGCGCGAGCGCTGGCTCACCGCGGGCGCGCTCTGCCTCTTCGCGGGGTTGACCCGACCGACGGCATCGTCGCTGATCGCGGTGGTCGGGCTCGCCGCGCTCATCGCCGCCGTCCGCCGGCGGGACGGCTGGCGGCCCTGGGTCGCCATGGTGCTCGCGCCCGCTGGCTGGGTTGGCTACCTGGCCTGGGTCGGCGTGCAGACCGACAGGCCCGACGGCTGGTTCCACATCCAGGACGCCGGTTGGGGGACCAGCTTCGACTTCGGGGTCGACACCCTGCGGCGGGGCCGGTTGGTGCTCACCGAGGCGTCGGCCCTGGAGTTCTACACCGTCACGCTTGTCGCGGTGCTGGCGGTCACGCTCTTCGTGCTGAGCCTGATCGACCGGCAGCCGTGGCAATTGCTGCTCTACAGCGGCCTGCTGCTGGTCACCACGCTCGGTGCCGCGGGCTACTACCACTCCAAGGCACGTTTTCTGTTGCCGGCATTCCCGCTGCTGATCCCGGTGGCGGTGGCGTTCGCGAAGGCCGCACGGGCACGAGCGATCACCATACTGACCCTGCTGGCCCTCATGTCCGCTTACTTCGGCGGCTATCTGCTGATCGTCTGGCGCAGTTCGCCGTAGGCGGCGCGAGGGCGTCGGCGGCCCCGGCCCATGGGACGGCGTTATTGTGGTGTCCGCGCTCTGTCCGATGGTCGTCCGACCTCGTCGCCGCCCGGCCGGGCCACCTGACCCTTTCCACCCTGGCCACGACGCGGCCCTCTCCCACTCCCCAGGATCGGAATCGATGAACAACGGGCGAACTCTCTGGGACTCGTTGAAACTCCCCCGGCCGCGACGGTCCGGAACCCGACCGCACATGGTCTACCTCGCGATCGGCTTCCCGCCGGCGGCCAAGAGCTGCGCCTACCGCATGCGGGAGACGGCGAACCAGTTCGCCGCCGCGGGTTGGGACGTGACCGCGGTCACCATCGCGGACGAGGCCTGGGAGCGCGAGTACGGCCTCGACCACACCCTCTCCCAGGGGGTGGACCCCAGCGTCCGGGTGGTGAAGCTGCCGCTGTTCCGGGACGACCTGGAGACCGACATCCGCGCGTTCACCGAGCAGCGTTCCCTGACTCACAAGGACTACCTTGCCGAGCTGCGCAAGCAGAACCTCAAGGTCTTCCCCGAGCCGGTCTTCGGCGGATGGCGTCCCGCGCTGGAGAAGGCCCTGCTCCAGATCCACCGGGAGCGGCACGTCGACCTGCTGGTGACCACCTGCGCCCCGTACGTCAACCTGGCGGCGACCTGGAAGCTGTGGGAGACCCACCGGGTGCCGTACGTGGTGGACTTCCGCGACGGCTGGTCCGTCGACGTGATCAACAACGGTGAGGCGTTCACCCGGGAGTCCGTCTCCGGGCAGTGGGAGATCAAGCTGCTCACCGACGCCGTGGCCATCTGGAACGTGAACGAGCCGATCTCTCGCTGGTACCGGGAGCGCTACCCCGAACTGGCGCACAAGATGCGAGTCGTGCGCAACGGCTACGACGCGGCCAGCATCCCGGCCCACGTGCGTCCCGCCCCGCCGGACCGGCCGCTGACCTTCGGCTACCTCGGCGCGCTGAACCTGCCCGTGCCACTGCTGAACGCCGTCCTCGAGGGCTGGCGGACGGCGCGCGCGGAGGATCCGGCCCTGGCCGACGCCCGCTTCGAGGTGCGGGGCCACATCGGCGCCGCGTGGGCGCGCGGTGACAACGCGCACGCCGAACTGCTCAGGGCCGCCGCCGTTGACGGCGTGCTGGTCGGCGGTTCGGTGCCCAAGGCCGAGGTGGTCGACCTCTACTCGCGCTGGGACGCGGTGGTGCTGATGGTGACCGGCGGCCGCTACATGACCTCCGGCAAGGTGTACGAGTACATGGCGACCGGCCTGCCGGTGGTCTCCGCCCACGAGGCCGACCACGACGCCTCCACTGTGCTCTCCACGTACCCGCTCTGGACCGGCGCGGTCGGGCTGGACCCGGCCGAGCTGGCGAGCGCCCTACGGCGGGCCGCCGCGATGGCCCGTACCGCCGACGTGGCGGAGCGGGAGAAGGCCCGCGCCGAGGCGCGGCAGTACGCCCGCGAGGAGCAGCTCATCCCCGCCGTCCGTGAGGTCACCGAGTTGGTGCTGGGCGCCGGCGGACCGTCCGCACCGCAGCCCTCTCCCGCCCGCGCACGCGTCCTGGCCCAAGAAGGTAGGTCATGATCGAGGTCCTGATGGTTATGGGCACCGTCCCCGGACGGGTGGCGGTCCTGACCGACGCGCTCGAGCAGTTCCGCGCCAAGGGCGTCACCGTGCGGGTGGCCACGACCTTTGACCCGGGGGAGAACATCCCGGCGGCCACCGAGCTGGCCGAGGTACACCTGCTGCCCACCTCGGCGGAGCTGGGCCCGCGGTTCGGCCGGATGGTCAAACGGGCGAACCCGGCCCGGCGCCCGTGGTTGCGCGCGCAGCGCGACCCGTGGGTCCGCCGGCACGCCAAGCGCGCCGACGTCCTGGTCGCTCTGGACGCGCAAGCCCTGCACACCGTCTGGCAGCTCGCCCAGCGTTATCGACGGGCCGACGCCGTCTACGGCATCGCCCCGGCATTGCGGGCCGTGGAAAAGCGGTCCGCCGACCCGGCGCGCTACCGCCGTCCCCGGCTCAACACCGCCGGCCCCGCCCCGGCGGTGCTGGCCAGCGCCACCCGCAGCCAGACCGTCGACCTGGCGAAGCGGGTGTTCGAGATGAGCACCGGGAAGAGGGCCATGAAGCTCGGCCCGGTGCGCTGGTTCTGGCAGGGGGCCGTCACGGCACCCGGTCTGCCGGAACGGCACCGGGGCAAGATCGCCCGGCGAGTCACCGGCAACATGCTCAAGTCCGGGCACGCCGCCAGCGCGAAGCGGCTGGCATTGGCGGCCCAGGGTCGCCTGAAGAGCCCGACGACCAGGGGGCAGCTCCTCGGCCCGATCGTCGACGCGGAGCTGAGCCAGGGCAAGGTGCCCGAGCACCTGATGACCGTGGTGCGAGGCCAGCTCAAGCTCGCGGACGCCTTCCTCAAAAAGCGGAACCCGGGCAAGGCAGCGCCGCACGTGCTGCGCGCCTTCAACCTGATGTTCCACCGGATCGTGCAATTCGACGGCACCACCTCGCCGCTGGCGGAGAATCCGGAGGAGTTCCTCGCGCCGCTGCACAACAGCGAGGCCGGCCGCGCGATGGCGACGCCCCGCGGCCGGCAGAGCCCGGCGGCGTTCCCGCCGGCCGGCCGGCCGCACCGGATGCTCTTCTTCACCGGGTTGAACGACAACTTCCTCGGGCCGATCCTCGAACGCTACGAGGCGATGCCCGGGGTTGAGGTCCGCCGGCTGAACCTGATGGAGGAGTCGATCCTCCCGGTGCTCAGCAATGGGCGCACGAACGTGGTGCACCACATGCTCGCCGGCAGCTCCAAGCGGGCCGGGGAGGTCCAGGAGGCGTGGGGTCCCCACCTCGACTGGGCGGACACGGTCTTTGTGGACTGGTGCAACCTGGGAGCCGCGATGCTGACAATGATCGACCCGGGCACGACCCGGGTCGTCGTCCGCCTGCACAGCTTCGAGGCGTTCAGCTGGTGGCCGCACCTGACCGACTGGTCCCGGGTGGACGACCTGGTCTTCGTCTCCGAGCACCTCCGCGACCTGGCGTTGGCCGCGGTGCCGCGGCTGGGCGCCCCGCAGGCGCCACGGACCCACATGATCAACAACGCGATGGAGTTGCACCGGTACGTAGCGCCCAAGGCCTCCGCCGACAGCCGGTTCACCCTCGGGCTGGTCGGCCTGAGTTCGCTGGCCAAGGACCCGCGCTGGGCCTTGGACGTGCTACGGGAGCTGCGTCGACGGGACGAGCGGTACCGCCTCAAGCTGATCGGCGACGCCCTCAACCCGGAGCTCAGCCCGGCGATCAAGGCGTACGTCCAGGAACTCGACGCCGAACTGGCTGAGCTGGAGTCGTCCGGCGCCGTCGTGCGATTCGGCCGCACCGACGACGTCCCCGGCGCGCTCACCGACGTCGGGGTCATCCTCAGCACCTCGCTGCGGGAGAGCTTCCACTGCGCGCTCGTCGAGGGCGCGGCCAGCGGCGCCGTGCCGGTGGTACGCGACTGGCCGTTCTTCGCCGGCCGCCCACACAGCGCCCGGACCCTCTTCCCCAGCGACTGGGTGGTCGGTACGCCGGAAGAGGCCGCCGAGCGGATCCTGGCCCTCACCGCGTCCGAGGAGGTCTGGCGCGAGGCGGGCAGGGCGGCGGCGGCGCACGTGCTGAGCACCTGGGACTGGTCGGTCACGCAGAAGGACTTCGACCGGCTGCTGCTGGAGCCGCCGGCCACGGCCGACTGACCGGCGGACCAGCAGTAAACGATTCGGCCGGCTGCCCTGGAGGGGAGCCGGCCGAATCGTCTGTCCGAGTCAGCGCGAGGTGCCCGCGAACTCCCGCTCGACCTCGGGCCGCCGGCCGGACGGAGGACGCGCCCCGCCGGTTTGGGGCGTGCCCAGCAGCGAGTTGTACAGCTCGTCGAGGATCCGGGCCTGGGCCTCCCACGTCCATGCCTCCAGCAGGCCGGGCTCGTCGTAGGCAGCTCGGTAACGCTTCGGGTCGGCGAGCACGGCCCGCACCGCCCGGGCGTAGTCGGTCAGGTCCTCCGCGGTGAACACCTCACCCTGACCGGTGGCCCGCGCGGTCTGCGCCATGGTCTTCACGTCACTGACCACGATGGGCAGGCGGGCATGCGCGTATTCCAGAAACTTCGTGATCAGCGCCAGCTCGTGGTTGGGCTTGTGGTGGATCGGGATGACCCCGGCGTCCGCGCCGGACAGGAACGGCACCACCTGCCAGTGCAACACGTACGGCAGCAGGTGCACGCGGTCCGCGACGCCTAGCTCGACGGCCCGTTCCCGCAACGCCTCGGAGAACTGGTTGTCGCCATTCGGGTTGATCGTCACGAACGCGACGTGCACGTCGGGCAGTTCCGGCAGTGCTTCCACCATGATCTGGCAGCCGCGGCTCGGATTCACGGCGCCCGAGTAGACGAGCAGCGGCGTCCCGTCGTCGACGCCGCACAGCGCCCGCAGGTCCGGCACGTCGCCGTCGGCCTCGGCCGGCGGGGCCATCGGCGCGTTGAGCACCACAGCCGGCCGCTCGGGCAGGGCATGGGTCTCCTGGAGCAGGTCGGCCAGGGTGTCGGAGACCGTCACCACCGCGTCCGGGTAGGCGGCGTACTCGGCCGTGTAGGCGATCTGGGCCGGCAGCCAGCGCGGGTTGTCGGCACGGCCGGTGATGCCACCGACGAACTCGTGTGCGTCCCAGACCAGCTTGGTGTCGCGGCCAGCGGCCCGCGCCCGCAGCTTCGCCCGCGCCCCGATGCCGAGCATCCGGAAGTCGTTGGCGTGGATGATGTCCGGCTTCAGCTCGTCGAGCGCGGTCCGGAAGGCCAGCTCGAAGTCCCACAGGCCCGGGTCCAGCCGACGCCAGGCGCGGTTGCCCAGCAGGCCCTGCCAGAACCGGACGGGCAGCCGGGTGAGCGGCGCCTCGGGGTCGGCCTGGAGCTTGCGCAGGCGACGGGTCTCCCCGCTGCGGAACCGCACCCATCGGGCCAGCGCCGTGGCGGCGGCGCGGGACGGCAGCTGGGCCGCCCGCCTCACCGGGCTGAGAAGCCCACCGTCGAGGGCCTGGACGCGGACCCGGCGCTCGTAGAGGTCGGCCTTCCAGGCCTTGATCTCCTGGACCCGGTAGGCGGCCGCGGTGGTCGACGCGTACGCCAGCGGCCGGCGCAGCGACCGGCGGTACTCCCGGGGCAGCCGGTGCAGCGGCTTGGGCACGCGCAGCAGCCGCACCTCCGCATCGCCGATCCGCCAGCTGTCCGCCTCGGAGCGTGCGTTGCGGATGCCGAGGAGGACGACCTCCCAGCCGGCGTCCGCCGCGGACCGCGCGGCCTTCTGCACCCGAGAGTCGCCGTGGACCCCGTTGTCGACCAGCATCACCACCCGTCGCCGGGTCGGTCGGGCATCGCTCTTCGGGCCAGCTTGCATCGGGTGCTTCTCCTCGTTGGGGTGGGGCACAGGTGGGGGCGGGTCACCGGAGGAAGGCATCGAAAACCTCGGCGGTCCGTCGCCCGTCGTGGTGGGCACGGACGTATCGCGCGCCCTCCGCGGCGAGGGCGACCGCGGCGGGCCGGTCGTCGAGCAACGATTCGATCGTCTTGACCAGGGTGCTGGGAGTGGCGTTGGCGATCGGCGGCGAGACGCCGGCCGCCCGGTGCGGCCCCTCGCTGACGTACGCCACCACGACCTTGCCGGCGGCCATCCCCTCGCAGGAAAAGGTGCCGTAACTGCCCATCACCAACTGGTCGACCACGATGTCGCAGTCCTGCACCAGGCGACGCATCTCGTTGTGCGGCAGACCCTCCACCAAGCGCAACTCGATGATCCGTCGCTCGTCCAGCTCCTGCAACCGCGGCAGGAGCCGGTCGGTGCCCTTGGTCCACCGCTTCGACGGCGCGTGCAGCACCACCGGCCGGGCGCGCTCCAGCACCGGGCGGTCGCAGGCCCAGCCGTCCACGTCGACGATCAGCGGCGCCCAGGTGGCGAACGGCACGTCGTCCAGCAGGTCGGGGGTGGTCACGAAGAACGGCAGGCCGCTCTCCTCTGCGGTGCGCCGGTTCCGCTCGGCCACCATGGTGAGCCGCTCGCGCAGTTCGGAGTCCGCGTCCCGGAACGCGGACTCGGCGTGCCGCTCCAGGTGCGCGCCCGGATGGCGGATCTCGCTGCCGTGCGCCAGCAACGCGACCTTGAGCCGGGCCCGGCTCAGCGCGGGCAGGTCTGCGGAGATGTCGTCGCCGTTGCCCCGGCCGAGCACCGGGCGGAACGCGTCCACGATCAGGTGCGTGTACCAGCCGAGCACCCGGAGGGCCTGCTCCGCCTGCACGTCGAGCCTGTGTTCGCCCGGGTAGTTCAGGTAGCGGTCGGCCGGGTAGCGATAGGTGGCCGGCGGCTTGGCCATCACCAGTTCGATGCCGACGTCCGCCCGCGCGGCGGTGATCGCCACCGCCAGGGCGGAGAGTTGCCCGGCGTAGTTGGCCGTGCCCAGCCCCAACCGGACGGGACCGGCGCCGAGCGCCCGCCAGGGACCCGGGGTGCCAGCCTCGATCGGCGCGACCGGCAGCTCGTCCGGTGCGGGCGGCGCGTCCCCGCGCTGCCAGGCCCGCTCCACCGCCTTCGCAAAGGAGGGCAGCGAACCGGGCGCGAAGAAGTCTCCAGCCCGGTGCCGGGCCAGGTGCTCGCGGGCCGCCCGGCTGTCCGCCGCGACGACGCGCAGCCCGGCGGCGAGGTAGGTGTCGAGCAGCGCGAGACCGGCGTCCGGCTCGAACCCGAACACGGCCACGTCCGCCGAGGCGAGGAACGCTGCGGTCATCGTGTTCGGGCGCGGCACCTCGTGGATCCGCCGCCGGGCCTTGCCGGCCCGGCGGATCAGGTCCTCGGTGGCCGCCCGCTCCGCCTCGCCGCGGACCAGCGCCAGGTGGAACTCGGGCAACCGGGCCATGGCCCGTACCACGCCGGCCAGCGCCCGGTCGCCTGCGACCCCGCCCGCGTGCACCAGCAGCGGCGTACCAGCGGGAAGCTCACAGAGCTCGCGTATCGAAGGGGTCTCCCAGGGCCGCGTGCCCACGGCGGCACGGCGGAGCGCGATACGCAAACGCCGCGGAACGCGCCGCCGCACCGCCGAGACCACCCGCCGAGCCGGCGCCGGGCTCATCGCAGTGCAGGCTCCGCGTCGCTGCCGCCGGGCACGACCGACAGGACCTTGCCGTCGGAGGCCGACTCCAGCAGCGCCGCCGCGACCTCCACCGTACGCAGACCCTGCCGCAGGGTGACGATGTCGCTCTCCTTGCCCTCGACCGCGTCACGGAACCGCTCGTGCTCGACGAGCAGTGGCTCCCGCTTCGGAATGGCGTAGCGGACCATGTCGCCCTCGGCCACGCCCCGGAACGCGCGCAGCGCCTCCCACTCGGTGTCGATGGCAGCGTTGGCGTAGAAGGTGAGGTCGGCGGTGAGCGTGTCGGCGACGAAGCAGCCCTTGTCACCGGTGATCACGGTGGACCGCTCCTTGAGCGGGCTCAGCCAGTTGACCAGGTGATTGACCATCGTGCCGTCGGCGAGTTGGCCGACAACGGCGACCATGTCCTCGTGCAGCCGGCCACTACGGGAGACCGTTCGAGCCGAGACCGATGCGTATTCCTGACCGGTCACCCACGCGGTGAGATCAATGTCGTGGGTGGCCAGGTCCATCACCACGCCGACGTCGGCGATCCGGTGCGGGAACGGGCCCTGACGCCGGGTGACGACCTGGAAGACCTCGCCCAGTTCACCGGCCTCCAGCCGGATACGCAGGCTCTGCAGCGCCGGGTTGTAGCGCTCGATGTGACCGACGCCAGCGACCAGACCTGCGGACTCGAACGCCTCGACCAGCCGGGTGGCCGTCTCGACGGACTGGGCCAGCGGCTTCTCGATCAGCGCGCACACCCCGTTGGCTGCCAACTCCAGGCCGACCCGTTCGTGCAGCGCGGTCGGACAGGCGACCACCGCGTAGTCGATGCCCATCGCCAGCAGGTCACCGAGCTCCGGGACCACCGGGGCCCGCAGGGTGCCGGTGGTGTCGCCGGCCGGGTCGACGACGGCGACCAGTTCGACGCCGTCCAGGTTGGAGAGCACCCGGGCGTGATTGCGACCCATCGCACCGAGGCCGATCAGGCCAGCGCGCAGCTTGCCCCGCTCGTTCATCGGGCACCCCCGGCGAGGTTCGCACCCTCGGCGATCCGGTCGAGCTCGACCTGGGTCAGCGACGGGTGCACCGGCAGCGAGATCACCTCGGCGGCGGCCCGCTCGGTCTCCGGCAGCTCCCACGGGCCGGGCTTGCCGTCCTCGGTGAGGTAGGGCTTGAGCCGGTGGATCGGCGTCGGGTAATAGACGGCGTTGCCGATACCCAGCTCGGTCAGGCGCTGCTGGGTGGCGTCCCGGTCGCCCCGCACCCGCACCGTGTACTGGTGGTAGACGTGCCGGGCGCCGTCGGCCACCGGCGGGGTGACCAGGCTGGTGATGGTGGAGTCGAGGAACTTTGCGTTCGCGCGACGCTGCTCGGTCCACTCGCCGAGCTGGGTCAGCTGCACCCGACCGATGGCCGCCGCCACGTCGGTCATCCGCATGTTGGCGCCCACGATCTCGTTGGCGTAGCGCTGCTCCATGCCCTGGTTGCGCAGCAGCCGCAGGGTGCGGGCGAGCCCGGCATCCCCGGTGCTGATCATGCCGCCCTCCAGGGAGTGCATGTTCTTGGTGGGGTAGAAGCTGAAGCAGCCGGCGGTGCCGAAGGCGCCGACCGGGGTGCCGTGCAGGCCGGCCCCGTGTGCCTGGGCGGCATCCTCGACGACGGCGAGGTCGTGCCGCTCGGCGATCGCCATGATCCTGTCCATCGCGGCGGGGTGGCCGTAGAGGTGCACCGGCATGATCGCGACGGTGCGCGGGGTGATCGCCGCGGCGACCGCCTCCGGGTCGACGCAGAAGTTGCCCGCCTCGATGTCGACGAAGACCGGCTCAGCACCCACCAGCCGGACGGCGTTGGCGCTGGCCGCGAAGGAGAACGAGGGCACGATGACCTCGTCGCCGGGGCCGAACCCGAGCGCCATCAGGGTCAGCTGGAGCGCCGAGGTGCCGGAGTTGACGGCGACGCAGTGCCGACCGTCGACGAGCTCGCCGAACTCCTCCTCGAACGCCGCCACCTCCGGCCCCTGCACCACCTTTCCGCTGCGCAGCACCCGCACAGCCGCCTCGATCTCAGCTTCACCGATGATCGGACGTGCCGGTGGGATGAAGTCTGGGTTCTGCCCAGCCATGGGGGATCCTCCTGGGTCTAGACGGTGCAGGCGGGGGTTCGGATGGCGATACTAGCCCGTTGAAATCTGCGGCGACTCGTACGGGCGCAGGTTCACGCGCGGCCTGGTCGGGTGGGGGCTCGGTCACTGGGCCGGCATTCTGGGGGCCTGACTCTCCACCAAACCAGCACATGTTATCCGCAACGCGGCCACGATCGCGTTAGCCATGTTCGTCAGCTCGGTGGTGTCCAGCGGCGAGCGGGAGATCGCGAGCCGCCAGTAGATCGGGCCGATGATCAGATCGATCGCCGCCGACGGGTCGGTGCCGGCCGGCAGCTCTCCCCGGTCGACCGCCTGGCCGATGACCATCTCCCCGATCCGGACCTGGTAGTCGCGCAGCGCCCGCTGGAGGGTCTCCGCGATCTGCGGGTTGCGCGCCGCCTCGGCCAGCAGGTCCGGAATGATCTGCGAGGCCAGGGGGTGGCCAAGGGCCCCCGAGGCGACCATGAGCAGCAGCTGGACGTCGCCCTGCAGGCTGCCGGTGTCGAGCTGCGGCAGCCTCTTGCCGGCGACCGCGCTCACCATGTCGAGCACCAGCTCCAGCTTCGAACGCCACCGCCGATAGATCGCCGTCTTGCTGACACCGGCCCGTCGGGCGACCGCCTCGACGGAGAACCGGCCGTAGCCGGTCTGCGCCAGTTCCTGCATGACGGCTCGGCGGATGGCCGTGGTGATGTCGTCGCGAAGAACGGCCGCACCGGCGGGAGCACGCCTCTTCTCGGTCGTCACGTGGGAGAATGTAGCGCAACGACGCTACGGTTGCGTCCCGACGTGTTTTCCACTACCTTCCACGCAGCAGCGGAGCGGCCTCCCCATACCGGCCACGCTAGATTTCATCGCCGCGAAGCATTCTCATTGCTCCCCATCAGCACGAAAGATCGGAGCGCCTCACCATGGCCAACACCGCGGTGGCCGACCTCGAATCCGGGCTGACCCGCGCCCAACTCGCGCAGCGGTACGGGCTCAAGGTCGCCGGGGAACCTCCGTCCCTGGGCGCGTACGCCCGCCAACTGTGGGCGTATCGACACTTCATGTCCGCATACTCGCGGGCGAAGGTCGCGTCGTCGTTCAGCAACACGCAACTCGGCCAACTGTGGCAGGTGCTGACCCCGCTCACCAACGCGGCGGTCTACTACCTGATCTTCGGCGTGATCGTGGCGCAGGACCGGCACGTGCCGAACTTCATCGCCTACCTCTGCACCGGCATCTTCATCTTCACGTTCACCCAGAGCGCGGCGCTGCAGGGCACCAGCGCGATCACGGGTAACCTGGGGTTGATTCGAGCGCTGCACTTCCCGCGCGCCGCCCTGCCGATCACTGTCACCCTGGTGCAGTTCCAGCAGCTGCTCATGTCGATGTTGGTGCTGGCCGCGATCGTGCTGGCCACCGGGGAGCCGATCACCTTCCGCTGGCTGCTGATCGCGCCAACGCTCCTACTCCAGTCGATCTTCAACATCGGGCTGACCATGATCATGGCCCGGATCGGCTCGAAGGTCACCGACCTGAAGCAGGTCATGCCGTTCGTGATGCGGGCCTGGCTCTACGGCTCCGGCGTGCTCTACAGCGTCACGCTCTTCGCGGAACGGCTTCCCGGTTGGGCGGCGACCGCGCTGGAGTCCAACCCGATCCTGGTCTACATCGAGCTGGCCCGGTATTCACTGCTCGAATCGGCGTACCCCGACCACATCGCGTCCTCACCGACTCGGCTGTGGCTCCTCGCCGCGGGCTGGGCAGTCGCCGTCGGCTTGGGCGGGTTCGTTTACTTCTGGCGCGGAGAGAAGGAGTACGGCCGTGGCTGAGCAGACCCTGCCGGCGGTGGACGCTGTGGTGGACACGGGGCGCGTGCCCACCGTCGTGGTGGACGACGTGCATGTGATCTACAAGATCCACAAGGGCGCCACCGGTACCACCAGTCCGGTCTCCGCCCTCAAGCGCATCGTGTCCCGCACGAACGCGCCGAACATCCGCGAGGTGCACGCGGTCAAGGGCGTGAGCTTCACCGCGTACCAGGGTGAGGCCATCGGGCTGATCGGCAGCAACGGCTCCGGCAAGTCGACCCTGCTGCGGGCCATCGCCGGGCTGCTCCCCCCGGCCCGGGGCGCGGTCTACACGCTCGGCCAGCCCTCGCTGCTCGGCGTGAACGCGGCCCTGCTCAACGACCTCTCCGGCGAGCGCAACGTGGTGCTCGGCTGCTTGGCCATGGGCATGCCTCCCGAGGAGGTGAAGCGGCTGGCTCCGGAGATCATCGAGTTCTCCGGGATCAACGAACGGGGCGACTTCGCCTCGTTGCCGATGCGCACCTACTCCTCCGGCATGGGCGCCCGGCTGCGCTTCGCCATCTCCTCGGCGAAGAAGCACGACGTGCTGCTCATCGACGAGGCGCTCGCCACCGGTGACCGCAAGTTCCGGGGCCGCAGCGAACAGCGGGTCCGCGAACTGCGCGACAGCGCCGGCACCGTCTTCCTGGTGAGCCACTCAATCGGCTCGATCCGGGACACCTGCGAGCGGACCATCTGGTTGGAGAGTGGCGTCCTGAAGATGGACGGCCCGACCGACGAGGTGTGCAACGCCTACGAAGGCAAGTAGACAGGTCGACGACCGCATCGGCCGGGCGCACGCTTGCCCGGTCGGTGCGGTCAGTCGTAGGCGCTAAGGTTTCCTGAGCGCCGACCACAGTTCATATCTCGTCATCGACGCACAAACACCCTTTTGGTGGAAGCGAGGACCGGCAGAATGATCCAGGATCACAGCCCCGCACTGGGTGCCACGCCGGCGAGCCCGGCACTCTGGCGCCCCTCGCGGACAGTGGCCGTGATCCTCGCCGGGGGTACGGGGACGCGACTCGGGCTCGGCATCCCCAAGCAGCTGCTGAAGATCGCCGGCAAGCCGATCATCGAGCACACCCTGGCCATCTTCGAGGCCGCCCCGGAGATCGACGAGATCATCGTGCTGATGGCGACCGGGCACGTCCCCGACGCCCAGCAGATCGTCGACAAGGCCGGCTTCCGCAAGGTGACCAAGGTGATCGAGGGTGGCGACACCCGCAACGCCACCACCCGCATCGCGCTCGACGCGGTCGGCGAGGGCGACGTCAACATCCTCTTCCACGACGCGGTGCGGCCCCTGGTCAGCGGTCGGATCGTCCGCGAGTGCGTGAACGCGCTCTGGAGCTACTCCGCGGTCGACGTGGCCATCCCGTCGGCGGACACGATCATCCAGGTCGACGAGAACGACTGCATCACCGACATTCCGGTCCGCTCCGCGCTGCGCCGCGGCCAGACCCCCCAGGCGTTCCGCTCCCCCACCATCCGCGAGGCGTACCGGATCGCCGAGGGCGACCCGAACTTCGCCGCCACCGACGACTGCGGTGTGGTGCTGCGCTACCTGCCCGGCACGCCGATCAAGGTTATCGACGGTTCGGACGAGAACATCAAGGTCACCCACCCGGTCGACGTGCACCTGGCGGACAAGCTCTTCCAGCTCGCCGCGGCGCAGGCACCCCGGCTGACCGACCACCGCAGCTACAGCGAGGAGCTGATCGGCCGCACCATCGTCGTGTTCGGCGGCAGCTACGGCATCGGCCACGAGCTGACCGAGCTGGCCCGTCGCTACGGTGCCCAGGTCTTCCCGTTCAGCCGTTCCACAACCGGCACCCACGTGGAGCGGGCCGGGGACGTCGAGGCCGCGCTGAAGACCGCCTTCGAGGCCACCGGCCGGATCGACCACGTGGTGGTGACCGCCGGCATCCTGGAGAGGGGCGCCCTCGCCGAGATGGACGAGGAGACGATGGACCGGCTGCTCCAGGTCAACTTCGTCGGCCCGGTGACCATCGCCCGCCAGGCCCTTCCGTATCTGCAGCAGACCAAGGGCCAGCTGCTGCTCTACACGTCCAGCTCCTACACCCGGGGACGAGCCCGCTACGCGCTCTACTCGGCCACCAAGGCCGCCCTGGTCAACCTCACCCAGGCGCTCGCCGACGAATGGGCCGACGTCGGCGTACGCGTCAACTGCATCAACCCGGAGCGGACCGCCACCCCGATGCGGACGCGGGCCTTCGGCGAGGAGCCGGAGCACACCCTGCTCGCCCCGGAGGCCGTCGCCCAGTCGTCGCTGGACGTGCTGATCTCGGAGCTCACCGGGCAGGTCATCGACGTACGCCGGGCGCCGGGCGAAGCGACGCAGGCCGTGCCGGCCCAGACGCCGCGGCTGGCCGACGAGACCAATGTCGCCTCGGCGACCGTCGGCTGACGGCCGAGCACTGCTGACCGGGACGATGGTGAACGGAGCGACATGCGTGGTGACCTGGTCCGGAAACTGATCGCACGGTGCCTGAGCATCGGGCTGGCCGTGCTGGCCTTCCTGGTCGTGGCGCTGACCGGGGCGACCGGTTGGGGGCTGGCGCTGGCGGTGGCCGCCCTCGTCGCCACCGCCGCTGAGCGACGGATCCGCCGGGGCGCGGACACCGCCGCCGAGACGACACTGATCGCCGCCGCCGTCCTGGTCGGCTACGCCCGACGGCTGGACGGTGGGTTCGACCCCGCGCTGGCCGCCGCCGCGCTGGTGCTGCTCGGGCTGGTGCTGCTGGTGGGCCCGCTGCGGCACGCCGGCAACCTGGAGATCCGGGCGGCCAACCTGCCGGTGCGGTCCTGGACGGTGCCGGTCGCCACGCACCTCGGCGACGCGCTGCTCGGGCTTCTCGCCGTGGTGGCGCTGGCCGCCGCGGCGACCATGCCGGCCCTGGTCGCTCTCGCGGCGGCCCTGCTGGTCGGCGCCGGCGCCGGCGCGATCGCGCTGGATCTGGCCCGGCGCCGGTTCCGGCCACCGGCCGGCGGCGGGGCGGTGGGCCGGGCGCTGCGCCGGCATCAGCCGGAGTTCCTGCTCTACTTCTCCGCGCCTCCCGGCTCGGAGTACCAGGTCACCATGTGGCTGCCGTATCTGGAGCGGATCGGCCGGCCGTTCATGGTCGTGCTGAGGGAGCCGGAGTTCCTGGCCCCGATCGCCGCGGCCACCGATGCGCCAGTGGTCTACTGCCCCACCCTGAGGGCGATGGACGAGGTGCTGGTGCCGAGCCTCCGGGCGGCGTTCTACGTCAACCACGGTGCGAAGAACAGCCACTGCATCCGTTTCACCCAGCTCACCCACGTCCAGCTGCACCACGGCGACAGCGACAAGGCGCCGAGCGCCAACCCGGTGTCGGGGATCTTCGACCGGATCTTCGTGGCCGGCCCGGCGGCAATCGACCGGTACGCCCGGGCCGGGGTGCAGATCCCGGCGGAGAAGTTCGTGGTAGTGGGCCGCCCGCAGGTCGAGTCGATGAACGTACGCCCGGAGCCCCTGGCTGCCGAGGCACCCCGCACGGTGCTCTACACCCCGACCTGGACGGGACACCACGCGGACGCGGACTACTGCTCGCTGCCGGTGGCCGAACCGATGCTGCGCAAGCTGCTCGACCGGGGCGTAACGGTCATCCTGCGCGCCCACCCGTACACCACGCAGAACCCGGCATCGGCGCGGCAGCTGGGTCGGCTGACCGAGCTGCTCGCGGCGGACCGGGCGCGGACCGGTCGGCCGCACGTCTGGGGCGCCGCCGCCCGCGACCTGAGCCTGGTGGATTGCGTGAACCGCTCCGACGCGCTGATCTCCGACGTCTCCGGGGTGATCTCGGACTACCTCTACTCCGGCAAGCCCTTCGCGGTGACCGACATGGGCGACGAGGGTGACCGGTTCACCGAGCGGTTCCCGCTGGCCGGCGCGGGCTACGTGCTGCACCGGGACATGACGAACCTGGACGATGTGCTGGGCCGGCTGCTCGGCACCGATCCGATGGCACCGGAGCGCTGGGCGACCCGGCGGCGCTACCTCGGTGACTTCCCGGCCGAGTCGTACGCCGACGCGTTCCTGGACGCCGCCAGGCGCGAGCTGGAACCGGGCTGGAGCCCGCCGTCGCCCGGGCGGCCGGTCGAGCCGGACCGGGTGGCGGCCTCCCCCACCACCTGAGCCGCCGGGCCGCCGGGGGCGGCACCGCCTCGGTCACCCCCGGTGGTCCGGGGAGAGCAGCCTGGGCGGGCCGCCCGCTCGACCGACCGCTTGGCCAGCTGGGGAACGGTTGGACGGGTACGGTCCGAGGCGTCAGCTGTCGCGTGCCCTAAAATCGCGGGGCCGGAGGTGCTCGATGCGCACCGCCAATCCAGGCCGGTCCGGGGTGTTCCGGGCGAACGTCGCCACGGACGAGAGGTGGAGCTAGTGGTGCACCAGCGGATCCTCATGCGGGCCAAGAAGGGCCCCTTCGACGTCTACGCGCCGGAGGAGACCTTCGAACGCAACTGGATCGGCGACAACAACGGGAACCTGGTCTTCAGCCACGCCGCCCACAAGCTGCTCCGCACAACGACGGCGCAGATCACCTCCACCGAGTTCAAGATCGACCTGCGCGACGCCGACAAGATCAACGAGCAGTACGACGTGTACGTCATCCCGCTCGCCAACGCCTTCCGGCGCAGCTACGCGCATCGGGTGGCGGCCATGACCAAGCTGATCGAGCGGCTCAAGATCCCGGTGGTGGTTCTCGGGGTGGGCGTGCAGACCAACGTCGCCGGCGACCGGGAATACCTGCGCCCGATCGACGACGTGGTGAGCCGCTTCGTCCGGGCCGTGCTGGAGCGCTCGCACAGCATCGGGGTTCGGGGCGAGATCACCGAGAGCTACCTGCGCACCCTGGGCTTCTCCGCAGTCGACGTGATCGGCTGCCCGTCGATGTTCCTGCACGGTGACAGCCTGCGGGTGGAGAAGCGCAAGGAGTTCCTGACCCCGCACGACCGGGTCGCGCTGACCATCTCGCCGTACGTGAAGTCGATGGCGGAGGTGGTCTCCGCCCACCACCAGCGCTACCCGAACCTGCGCTACCTCCCGCAGGACCTGAAGACCCTCGGCACGCTGCTCTACGGCGACGCTCCCGCGGACCGCGGGAAAACCAGCGCGATCCCCGTCCACACCTCGCACCCCCTGTTCACGGAGGACAAGGTGCGCATGTTCGTGGACCCGTGGACCTGGATGGAGTACCTGGCCGGGTTCGACTTCGCCTTCGGTACCCGCATCCACGGCACCATCACCGCGCTGGTGGCCGGCACGCCGGGCTACCTCTTCGCGCACGACTCGCGCACGCTCGAGCTGGCCCGGTACTTCGACATCCCGCACCGGGTGATGGCGGACGTGCCGGCCGATGTCGACGCCGCCGACCTCTACGCGGAGGCCGACTACACGGCGCTGAACAACGGGCACAAGGCCCGCTTCGAAACCATGCTCGCCTTCCTCGCCAAGCACGACCTGGGGCACGCCTTCGCCGATGGCGACAGCGCCACCCGCTTCGACGAGCAGGTCCGCGCCACCACCTTCCCACCCGCCGTCCGCCCGGCCGGCGCCACCGGCTCCGATGTGCTGCTGGAACGGGTGCAGTGGCTGCGCGACCACAACCGAAGGCTGCTGACCGAGGTCGAGACCCTCAAGCAGCAAGAGCTGAGGACCCGGGTCAGGCAGGCGGTCGGCGGCCGGGTGCGACGCTTGTTGAATCGTTGACCCGCCGCGATCCTGCGGGCCGATCGCCGCGTGGGGCCGCCGGCCGGCCGGTGGCCTAGTATCGCGGGGCCTGGAGGTGACAGATGTGCCGCCTCCCGGGACACTGCCGGGCGATCTCCGGGGTCGGACGCCTCCGCCGCCGGACGAGAGGTGGAGCCACCGATGCATAAGCGGATCCTGTTGCGCGCCCGCAAGGGCCCGTTCGACGTCCTCAGCGCCGAGGAGACGTACGAGCGGGACTGGATCGGTAAGAACACCGGCAATCTGGTCTTCAGCCACGCCGCGCACAAGCTGCTGGCCACCTCCACGGCCGAGATCACCCCGTCGCGCTTCCGGGCGGACCCACGCGACGCCGACGAGATCAACGAGAAGTACGACGTCTTCGTGATACCACTGGCCAACGCGTTCCGTCATGACTACGCGAAGCGGCTGACGTCGATGGCCCGGCTGATCGAACGGCTGAAGATCCCGGTGGTGGTGCTCGGCGTCGGGGCGCAGACCGACGTGGACGGCGACCTGGAGCAGCTCCGCCCGATCGACGAGCCGGTCAGCGCGTTCTGCCGGGCGGTGCTCGACCGCTCGCACAGCATCGGCGTACGCGGCGAGATCACCGAGAACTACCTCCGCAAGCTGGGTTTCTCGGCTGTCGAGCAGATCGGCTGCCCGTCGATGTTCCTACACGGCGACAGCCTGCGCATCGAGAAGACGAAGGCGACCCTGGGCATCGACGACCGGCTCGCGTTCGTCATCTCGCCGTACGTCAAGGCGCTGGCCCCCCTCATCCTGCACCACCACCAGCGCTACCCGAACCTGCGCTACGTGGCACAGGACCTCTACACCCTCGGCACCCTGCTCTACGGCGACGCGCCGAAGCTGCGGGGCAAGACCGCCGACATGCCGATCCACACCTCGCACCCGCTCTTCGTCGAGGACAAGGTGCGGATGTTCATGGACCCGTGGCCCTGGATGGACTATCTCTCCGGGTTCGACTTCGCCTTCGGCACCCGGATCCACGGCACCATCACGGCGCTGATCTCGGGCATCCCCGGCTATCTGCTGGCGCACGACTCGCGCACCCTGGAGCTGGCCCGATACTTCGACATCCCGCACCGGTTGTTGCGCGATGCGCCGGCCGACGTCGACGCTGCCCAACTCTATGCGGAGGCCGACTACACGGCCCTGAACGAGGGCCACAAGGAGCGCTTCGCACGGATCACCGCGTTCCTCGCCAAGCACGACCTCGGCCTCTCGTTCGCCGATGGAGACAGCGCCACCCGCTTCGACGAGCAGGTCCGCCAGACCGTCTACCCACCTGCGGTCCGGCCGGTCTCCGCCTACTCTCCCGAGGAGTTGCTGACGCGCATCCAGTGGCTGCGGGACGAAACCCGGACGCTCCAGACAGAGGTCAATACCCTCCACGCGCGGTCACTGCGCGTGCGGGTCAAGCAGGCCGTCGCCGGCCGGGTCCGCCGGATGCTCGGAGCCAGGTGACCAGCCACCGCGTCCGCTTCATCCAGCTCACCCCCGTCGGTACGGGTCGAGCAGCGCCAGCACGGCAGCCGGGTCCTCCACGTGTGCGTTGTGGCCGAGACCGGGCAGCGTGACGACCGGTACGCCGTACGCCCTTAGCTGCTCGTCGGTGACCATCGGGTCGTGCTCGCCACGGGCCAGCACCACCGGCACGTCGGTCGCCGCCAGCAACGGGACCAGGTCTGGCTCGCCGACGCCGAAGGCTGTCGGGTCCATGGCGAGGCGCCACCGGCCGTCGACCTGACGCAACCCGGCGTCCACCACCGGATGATCCGGCGGGACCAGGCCGACCAACCCGGAGACGCGCAGGTAGCGGCGGGCCGCCTCGGTGCGGCTGGCGAACCAGCTCACCGGGCGCGCGGCGAGCTCGGCCGCGCGGGTCAGCTCGTCGGGTGACCAGACCGCCTTGATGCCCAGCCCGACCACCGCGTCCACCGGCATCCCGGCGGCGCGGGCGGCCAACGCCAGGCCGACCACCCCGCCCAGCGAGTGCCCGAGCACGACGATCCGGTCGCCGGCGACCAGGCCGTGGGCGATCCGCTCGGCGAACCCATCAAAGGAGTACGACGGCAGCGGGGCCGACCAGCCGTGACCGGCAAGGTCCGGTGCCAGCCACCGCCCGGGCCAGTGCTGCTTCAGCAGTGGGGCCGAGGGCAACCAGACGTCCCCGGTCGCCCCCATCCCGTGCAGCAGCAACAGGATCGGCCCACGGCCTGCCCGGCCACCTGATTCATCCACCACGGCCGCAGTCTCCCACGGTTCGCGAACGGGTACGAGGGTCGTCGATGCGGCGCAGGCCTGACCGCTCGGTGAAGACGCCGCGGGCGCCGGCCCCTTGTGGGGGACGGCGCCCGAAGCGGTCAACGTGCCTGGGTCAGGCGGAGTAGCCCCGGCTGGCGATCCAGTTGGCCAGGTCGATCGTGGTGATCCAGTACGACGGGTCGGCCGCGTTGGCCGAGTCGGCGATTCGCACGGTCCGGCCGTTGTCCTTGTAACCCACCACGGCGATGTAGTGCCCGCCGCCGTAGGAGTGCCAGCCGCCGTTGGTGTCGGTGGCGTCGCCGACGACGTTGGCCACCACACCGCGACCGTCGGTGATGGCCTTGACCACGTCGGCCTGGAGCTGGTCCATCTGGGCCGGGCTGGGCGTGCCGGCGAACATCCGGGTCCGGTACGGGGAGCCCTTCACCTCGGCGTTGAGCACCCGGGTGGTGTCCAGGGCCGAGTTGGTGCCCATCTCGGTGGTGCCCAGCTCGGCGCCGAGCTCGTTCTGGGTGCGGTCGATTCCGGCGGCGCTGAGAGCGTTGCGGGTGGCAGCCGGGCCGCAGTTGTAGTACGTGTTCTGCGCCTGGTAGTCGTAGTCGAGCACCTTGGTCGCCGGCGGCTTCGGCCGCTCCGGCTTACGGGTCAGGTCCGGGTTGCTGCTGGCCTTGGCTGCGGGCGACGCGGCACTGGTGGCCGGCGCGGGGGCGGCGGTGGTCGGTGCGGTGCTGGCCGAGGGGGACGCGTCGCGCGCCTCGCTGCGGGAGGCAGCGGTGTCGCTGCGCATCTCGGCGACAGTGGTCGCGGTGTGCTGACTGGCCGGGGCGTCGTCGGCGCTGGTGACCAGGGCGCCGGTGGTGGTGGCGATGGCGAGGGCCGCGGCGGAGGCGACAACGATCTGGTACGGACGCTCGGTGGTGAGGCGGCGGAGCTGACGCTTCAGGGTGTGCTTCACGGGGTCCTCCACGGATCGGGGGGAGAGCGGCACACCGGGGCCGGACCGGCATCCGGGCAGGCGCCAGCGCGCGGACGATGGTCCGCGGATGGTGAACCGCTCAGGGGAACGCCCGGCGTGGCCGGGCGGTTAGGCGATGACCCGGGGGGTCAGCTCACCGTCACTGGACGAATGAGCGGGGGCACCGCTACGCCGTGGAGGCGAAGGAACAACCGAGGGGTGGAAAGGTGATGCACGAGGATGGAACTCCTTCCGACACCGCCTACCGGGTTAGCTGACGGATTCGGGCGGGAAGATCGCCCTACCGCGGGCCGTGGCTCGCGGATTCACCCCGGACTTACTGATGGGTCCCCGGTTCGTAGATCACGATTGAGCGGGTCGGCGCGGCGTCGCCTCTTGCGATCGGTTACCGCACCGGACGGGACGACAGTACTGGCCGGCTCTCACCCTGCCAAGCCGGGTTCAGCTGCGTAAACCCCAATCGGCGCGACAATTTCTGCGCGTATTGCCGATGACGTGACTCGATGGGACAAGCGGTTACGGTGACGCCAACGGGCGACAACCGGACAGGTCGCCGATTATGCGGCCACAATCACGGGGACAATCGAGCCAATCGTGCCCGACGCCCGATTCGCCATTGACATGACCGGGCTCACATAACGGATCGGGCTCAACCCGCGCGAGCCGGGCGCCAACGTGCCACGAGGGCGGGACGGAACGCCCGGGTAGCCGCCCGGCGGGCGGGTACCGGGTTCGGCCGCAGCCGGGCCGCTGCCGCGTACGCCTCCTCGGCGAGAGTGCGGGCCGACTCGGCGGCCAGTTCCGCGTCCCGCCAGGCGGCCCGCTCCCGGGTGGCTGCGGCCTGGTAGTCGGCCAGCCTCGCGTCCCGGATCGCCCGGCTCAGCAGCACCTCCTGCTCGACCGGGTGCCGCCGGGGATCCCAACCGTGCCGGTGCCCGAACACGTCGCCGAACTGCGCCATGGTCAGGTCGCCCCGCCAGTGCGCCGCCGCCGCCGCGCGATGCAGGTAGCGCTCCCGGGAGGCGTACTCGGCGGGGGTGCGGGGGGTATGCGGGGTGGGCAGCGCCCCGGCCCCCGCGAAGCGACGCGCGGCCGCGTCCGCCTCGTCGTACCCGCCCCAGGCCCGCTCCATCTCCTCCTGAGCGGTCAGCCAGGAAGCCCGTCGCCGCCGGGCGTTCTGCCCCGCGCCGGCCGCGGCGACGGCCACTTCCTCGGCGTACCGGCGCAGGTCGACGGCCTCGGCCTCAGCCAACTCCCGGGCGGTGGGCGCCGCCGGGGCCGGGTCGTCCGTTGGCCGGTCCCGCTCGGGGCGGGCGGCCAGCACGACGAGTACGCCCAGTGCCAGCAGGAACAGGGCTGACCAGATGGCGGCGGCCTGCGGCACCTCGGTCACGAACTGGTAGAAGACGACGGTCTCCATGGTCGGCACCTCGGGGAGAGAACAATGCGGTGGGAGCCCCACCGGCCACCGGGCCACGGTGGGCCACGGATCGGCGAGGTGCGGGACGGGTGGATCGACAGGGCGCGGCGACGGGACGCTCGTCCCGGTGGATCAGCGCCCGGGTGGAGCCCGGGGCGCCCAGCTCCTCGGACCGTCCACGAGGGGCAGCCGTTCAGACCTGGCCGCGCACACCAGCGGCACTCCGGCCACCACGGCCGGGTGCGAGTCGACTGAGCAGACCGGGAAGGCCTTCTCGGCGGCTCCCTCAGCGACCGCCGGGGCCGCGTGCACGGTCGGCGTTGGCGCGGCGGTCGGCGTTGGCGCGGCGGCCGAGGCCGGGCCTGCGCCAAGCGCCAGGGCCGCGACGACGGCGAGGCTGGTCAGCACCCGTGTCGCCCAGCGCGCCACCCACCACAGGGGACAGGTGAACGCGACCGGAAGCACGCCCCCACGCTACCGTCACGCCGGGCCGGGCGCATCGACCACGGGCGTGTCGGCGTACGCCGCGCCGACCGCGCCGACCGCGCTGACCAGTGCGGACGCCTCAGCGCGAGTCGACGTACGTCGATCGACTGCTGGCCTGCTCGACGTCGCCGACGGCAGCTTCGCCGGCCTGGGCCTGGGTCCCGACGGCATCGGCGGTGCGGTCTTCGCGGCCGTTGACTTCAATACTGGCGGTGCGTTGCTGAGGGACGGCCACCTGGCGGGCCGGGCGGCGTGGAGCGAGCCGGCGCATCATCGGGGTCTCGACGAAGCGGTGCAGCAGCCCGGCGAGGACCAGGTTCACCAGTAGGAAGCCGAGCACCGCGACGGGGCCACGCCAGCCCTGGAAGCCCGTCCCCCAGTCACCGCTCCAGCGCAGCACGCTCGTCATCACCAGCACGTGCACCAGGTAGAAGGCGAAGGAGACCTCGCCGAGCCAGACCACCGGTCGGGACCGCCATGGGGAACGCTTACCTCGGACGTCCGCGTCCGCGGCGGCAGTGATCACCAGCAGATACGCCACCGCGAGCAGCGTGGTCCACAGCTCGGCGCGAATCCATTCTGCCGCTGCCACCCAGGTGGCCAGGAAGATCACGCTGGCTGCGGTCAGCCCCGGGCCCCGCCAGAGGCCACGGCGCATCAGCTCGGCCGCCACCGCGCCCATCCAGAACTCCAGCGACCGTACGGGCGGGAAGATCTGCGTGAACCACCAGCGGCTCGCCTCCGGCACCAGGTGCTGGGCCGGCCAGAGCGCGAGGATCAGCAGAGGTAGCGCGACGATCAGCACCCAGAGCAGCTTCGGCCGGGCCCGGCGCAGCAGCGGCAGCGCCAACGGCAGACAGAGGTAGAAGAAGAACTCGCAGGAGAGCGACCAGCTCACGGTGTTGATGCTGTAGAACCAGCCCGGTCGGGGATCCCAGGCCTGCAACAACAGCAGGTTCTCCAGCGCGACCGCCGGCAGGACCGGGTCGGCGAACCACCAGGCGACCAGCAGCGCCGCCCCCCACAGCACCAGGTGATTCGGATAGATCTTGGCGACCCGTCGCCGCCAGAAGGTGCGCCGGGAGTCGCCTACGCGGGCCGACCAGACCAGCACGAAACCGCTCAGGATGAAGAAGAACTGCACCCCGGACAGGCCGAGGGTGAACAGCGCGTCGACCACGGCCTTGTAGTCCGGCTCGGCGATGATCCGCATGGTGCCCGCGTGGAATCCGAAGACCAGCAACGCGGCGATCCAGCGCAGCCCGGTCAGCGAGGGCAGCCGGGCCGGCGCGGGGGTGGGCCGGGCAGCCGTCGCCGCGGCGGCGCTCGTCATGCTGGGATCCCGACGCTCGGCAAGGTCACCAGCACGTGCGTGTCCTCCTCGGTACGACGTCGGACGGCGCGACGGCGACGCCCGCGACGGCCCAGAAGGGGCCGTACCCGGGGCACCCTACCCGGGGCACTCCCGGGTGAATCGGACGCGTTCCACCCCGGCCAACGCGGAATGGGTAGGCACAGGCTGCCCTGGTGGCGGACCGGACCATCCGTGGGCGTGTGCGCCGAGGCAGCGGAGTTCCCAGGTGGACGTGCCTGCGGCGCTGACCACCAAGTCAGCTTCGGTGATCAGCTTCGGTAGCGAGGTGGTGGGCGGGACCGGCCGGATGATCTGGGATCGAGCACGATCTTGAGGGATCCGCGTGGCACAGGAATAGCACGGGTGTACGAAAGGACTGCTAGGGTGGCCGCATGATGCAGGCCGCCTACCAGCCGTCGATGCTCGACCTCGCCGACGCCGAGCCGGCCCTGGGGGCGCTGCCCGGTCAGATCCGACGACACCAGCTCAGCCGGGGCGCCTGGGTCGACCACCTCCCGGGCTGGGTGCGCGGCTCCGACGCCGTCCTCGACACCCTGCTCACCGAGGTGCCCTGGCGTGCCGAGCGGCGCACCATGTACGACACCGAGGTCGACGTGCCCCGCCTGCTCTGCTGGTATGGCGGCGACCGGCAACTCCCCCACCCCGTGCTCACCACGGCACGGGCGGAGCTGACCCGGCACTACGCGCCCGAGCTGGGCGAGCCCTTCGTCACCGCAGGCATGTGCCTCTACCGTTCCGGACGGGACAGCGTCGCCTGGCACGGCGACACCATCGGCCGGTCAGCACACACCGACACCATCGTCGCGATCGTCTCCTTCGGAGCACCCCGCCCTCTGCTGCTGCGCCCACGTGGCGGCGGCGGCGACAGCCTGCGCTTCCCGGTGGGCCACGGCGACCTGATCGTGATGGGCGGCTCCTGCCAACGCACCTGGGAACATGCCATCCCGAAGACCGCCCGCCCCGTCGGCCCCCGGGTCAGCGTGCAGTTCCGCCCCGTCAACGTCGCCTGACCTCGTCGGCGCCGCCCCGGCCTGCCCTACAGCAGGCCGGCGAGTCTGTAGAGGACCAGCGACCCGGCGACGGCGACGTTCAGGCTCTGGCCGTGCCCGACCATGGGAATCTCCACGGCCGCGTCCAGGTGGTCGAGTGCCTCGGGCGGGATGCCGGTCGACTCGTGCCCGAGCAGCACCACGGTGCGCCCCCGAGCGGCGGGCAGGTCACCGAGTCTGACGGCCTCGTCGGCCAGCTCCACCCCGAGAATCCGGGTGCCGGCGGCCCGTTCGGCGGCCAGCCACCGCAGCGGGCTGCCGACCCGGTGGACGCAGCCCGGCCGGCGCAGGGTGTTGCCCCGGGCCAGAGCCTCGTCCACCCACCGGAACGGCGGCACGGCTAGGCAGGCACCGACCGCGTCACAGGTGCGCAGCAGGGTGCCCAGGTTCGCGCCGTGCAGCGGCCAGAGCGGGGCGGCGATCAGATGACCCCAGCAGCGATGCTGGCGGGGTCGGCGGGCGGCACGCAGCTCACGCCTTGGCCGGACCCGGATGGCGGCGCTCACGCCGCGCCGGCGACTCCGCCGGACAGAAGAAAGATCATGTGAGAGGTGCTTGGCGGCGCACCCAGGCCATCACCGACAACAAGAACCCTCACCATACCCCGCGCACGGACCGCGTTCAGACGCCAAGATCCGCGCAACTTCAGGGAAAGCGCTGCCTGCGGGATGTCGGAGGCAGCAACTCCCCCGAAGTTGCGCGGATCTTGAGGTCGGGACACCCCGCACGCCCCGGGGGGCGGCGGGTTTGGGGGGTCAGTCGCGTTCGATGAGGTGGCCTACCACCGTTGGGCCGAGCATCACCGCGAAGCCACTGCCGTCGCGGCGGGGGTCCGCCGCCGGCAGCTCCACCGGATCGCCGGTGCCGGTCGCGCCGACCGGGCGCGGGCCCACCCAGGCAACCGCCACGTCCGTCTCACCCTTGAGGAAGCGGTGCGCGCGCACGCCGCCGGTCGCCCGGCCCTTCGCGGGGTACGACTTGAACGGCGTCACCTTGACCGTCGCCCCGGTGGAGGTGACCACCATCGGCTCGCCGTGCCCCGGGTCGTCGGTGCGGACCGCGCCGAAGAACGTCACCCGCGCACCGGCCGGCAGGTTGATGCCGGCCATCCCGCCGCCCTTGAGGCCCTGCGGACGAACCAGCCCGGCGGGGAAGCGCAACAGCGACGCCTCCGACGTGACGAACGTGAGCGATTCGGTGCCATCGGTCAGCCAGGTCGCCCCGACCACCTCGTCACCGTCGCGCAGACCGATCACCTCGAACTCGTCGGAGCGCACCGGCCACTCCGGAGCGCAGATCTTCACCACGCCCTGCCGGGTGCCCAGCGCCAGCCCCGGCGAGCCCTCCGCCTGCCCACCCAGGGGGGCCAGGCCGACGACGGTCTCCCCCGCCTCCAACGGCACCAGCTCGGCCGCGGACATCCCGCCTCGCAGCGACACCGTGCCGGCCTGCTCCGGCAACACCGGCAGCGGCAGGACGTCGACCTTGAAGGCCCGGCCAGCACTGGTCAACAGCAGCACCCGACCCCGGGCGGTGGAGTGCGCGATGGCGCGTACGGTGTCGTGCTTGACCCGGCCGTTGCGTCGGCGCCCCTCGGAGCTCTCCTCCGACTCGGCCGCGGTCCGGGCGACCAGCCCGGTCGCGGAGAGGATCACCTGGCACGGGTCGTCGGCGACCTCCAGCGGGCCGGCCGGCACGGACGCGGCCAGCACCTCCTTGAGGTCACCGTCGACAAGCGTCGTACGCCGTTCGGTGCCGAACTGCTTGACCACGGCGGCCAGCTCGTCGGAGACCAGCTTCTTGAGCACCCGCTCGTCGTCGAGGATCTTGCTCAGCTCGGCGATCTCGGCGCGCAGCCGCTCCTGCTCGGCCTCCAGCTCGATCCGGTCGAACTTCGTCAACCGGCGCAGCGGAGTGTCCAGAATGTAGGTGGCCTGGATGTCGGACAGGCCGAACCGGCTCATCAGCCCGTCCTTCGCGGCCTGCGCGTCGTCACTGCCCCGGATCAGCCGGACCACCTCGTCAATGTCCAGCAGGGCGATCAGCAGACCGTCGACCAGGTGCAGCCGCTCCTGCCGCTTGCGCCGACGGTACGAGGTGCGCCGGGTGACCACCTCGTAGCGGTGGGCAAGGAAGACCTCCAGCAGCGCCTTCAACCCCAGCGTGCGCGGCTGACCGCCGTCCAGGACCAGGTTGTTGACGCCGAACGACTGCTCCAGCGGGGTCAACCGGTAGAGGTCGGCGAGCAGCGCCTGCGGGTTGACGCCCACCTTGCACTCGACGACGAGGCGGGTGCCGCTCTCCCGGTCGGTGAGGTCCTTGACGTCGGCGATGCCGGTCAGACGCTTGGTCTTGGTGACCTCGTTGGTGATGGCCGCGATGACCTTCTCCGCGCCGACGCCGTAGGGCAGCTCGACCACGGTGATCGCCTGGCGACCACGGCTGCCCTCGATCGGGCCGATCTCCACCTTGCCGCGCATCCGCACCACGCCGCGCCCGGTCTCGTACGCCCGGCGCACCTCGTCCAGGCCGAGCAGCACCCCACCGGTGGGCAGGTCGGGGCCGGGGACGAACTCCATGAGTTTGTCCAGAGTGGCGTCCGGGTGGTTGATCAGCCAGCGGGCTGCCTGGACGACCTCGCCCAGGTTGTGCGGGATCATGTTGGTGGCCATCCCGACCGCGATCCCGGACGCGCCGTTGACCAGCAGGTTGGGGAATGCGGCCGGCAGCACTGTCGGCTGGGTCAGTGACCCGTCGTAGTTGGGCTCGACGTCGACGGTGTCCTCGCCCAGCTCACCGACGAGCAGCATGGCCTCACGGGACATTCGTGCTTCGGTGTAACGCGAGGCTGCCGGGCCATCGTCTGGAGATCCAAAATTTCCATGCCCGTCGATGAGGGGCACGTTGAGCGAGAAGTCCTGTGCGAGGCGAACCATGGCGTCGTAGATCGCCGTGTCGCCGTGCGGATGGTACTTACCCATGCAGTTGTGGACGACGTAGCCCTCGGCAACGAAGGCGTGCTCGTCGCTGCCGACCTGAATGTCGTAGGTGACGTCGGGCGACACCGGCTCCACCGAGGTGACCCGTAGGAAGGATCCACCGACCAACGCGTCCAGCCGAGAAGCGAGCGGTGAACCGAGGCGGTGGAGTTTGCGGATCCAGCCGTCTCGTACCGCACGCTCTAATTGGAAAGATCGTTCAGCGAGCGGGACGCCATTGCGGTCCTTGCCATATCGCACCTTCGGTCCGCCGCTAGCCGACAGGGAGTCGCGGAACGCTTGGCCATCCCGGTCCCGAAACCACCCGCCGCCCTGGTGCGCGGCCGTGAACGCGGCCATGACCGGGGCGTACGGCAGCCGGTCATTGCCCTGCTTGCCGCCGTACTGGTAGTCGATCTCGGCGACCCGTTGCAAGTCGTCGTGCTTGTAACCGATCCGCACCCACGGCAGCAGAAGACGGGCGAGATCCGAGGCGTCCCGGCCGCTGACCGACAGGCCATGAAGAGGGTGCTCCTGTGAGCCACGACCGCTGGTCCAATGGTGCCCATGTAGCCCCAGGTCGGCAAGCATGGCGTAAATCTGCCGCACCAGCACCTCGCTGGTACTGACGAAGACAACCTCCCGAAAACGCTTACGAATGTAGCCGTCTCCATCGAAGAAGCCGGCGAGAAATGGCACCCAGGCCGACCGGTCGCGAATGATGTCGGCGGGCACACGCTTGTCGCGGCTGAGCGGGCGCGTGGCCTCTAGCAGTCCTTCGTGTCGGCTGAAGGTAAGAATGTGCTGGTCGCGGTGCAGCGGATTCTCGGCCTCACGCTTTCCTCGGGAAACGTTCAGCCCACTGGCGATGGCCCAACCATGGGCGACATCGAGCGGCTCAATGTCACACATGTGGATCCGGACCCGACCGTCCGCCGCGCGAGATCGGTGCACTGGGAAGCCCTCGGCTACCAGCAGCCCGCGCACATAGTCGTAGATGTCGCCGGTCGGTGTTGACACCACATTTCGGCGGCTGCCGTACGCCAACGCCAGTCGCCCCGGGAGGTCCCGAGCCTCCACCCATTGAACCGAAAGGTCATCGGCGACCACGCGGAAGCGTTGGCCCGGCGTGACGAGCATCGTGTGCCCGTTGCTCCAGGTCACGCGCACGAGGTCGGACACTGGATTCTGATAGACAGCGGTCACCGGCACTGGTGCGCCAGCACCATCCAGAACGAGGTCACCGACCTCGATCTCCTCGATGGTCCGAAGGCCAGCGGGCGTCGAGACGAGTGTGCCGGCGACGAAGCAGTCACCCACAATTCGGGCGGACTTCACATGCCCGCGATCCGGGCGGTAGCCCTGCTCGTACATCGACCAGAGGATGCGCCGGTGCACGGGCTTGAGGCCGTCGCGCGCGTCGGGCAGCGCGCGGGAGTGGATGACCGAGAACGCGTACTCCAGGTAGGAGTCGGACACCTCGGTGACCAGCGGGTTGTCGAAAACCCGCGCGCCGGCCTGGTCGAACGAGGAGAGGTCGACCTTGTTTTCCTTACGGCGTGCCATGACTCAGCTCTCCATCGGAACGAAAAAAGCGCTCATGCGTCGATCGCATCCCGGTCGACGCGGTCGGCGGAGTCGATCAGCCAGTTGCGGCGCGGCTCGACCTTCTCGCCCATCAGCAGTTCGAGGATGCGTTCGGCGGCGTCGACGTCGTCGAGGGTGATCCGGCGTACGGCGCGGGTGGCCGGGTTCATCGTGGTGTCCCACAACTCGTCGGCGTCCATCTCACCGAGACCCTTGAAGCGCGGGATGGGCGTGACGATCTGCTTGCCGGCCTTCTCCAGCTTGCGGACCGTCGTCTCCATCTCGGCCTGGGTGTAGGTGTAGACAGTCTGCGGGCTGCGCCCCTTGGTGGTGATCTTGTGCAGGGGCGGCATCGCGGCGTAGAGCCGACCGGCCTCGATCAGCGGGCGCATGTACCGGGCGAAGAGGGTGATCAGCAGCGTGCGGATGTGCGCGCCGTCCACGTCGGCGTCGGCCATGATCAGCACCCGGCCGTAGCGCAGTGCGGAGAGGTCGAACGTGCGCCCCGAGCCCGCGCCGAGGACCTGGACGATCGCCGCGCACTCGGCATTGTCCAGAACCTGCTGGAGGTTGGCCTTCTGCACGTTGAGGATCTTGCCGCGGATCGGCAGCAGCGCCTGGTATTCCGAGGATCGGGCCATGCGACTCGTCCCGAGTGCGCTGTCACCCTCCACGATGAACAGCTCACTGCGGTCGATGCCGGTGGCCCGGCAGTCGACCAGCTTCGGCGGCATGGACGCGCCCTCCAGGGCGGTCTTGCGCCGGGCGGCGTCCTTCTGCTGCTTCTGGGTGAGCCGCACCCGGGCCGCGTCGACGATCTTCTGGAGGACCGTGCGGGCCTCGGCCTTGGTGCGCCGGTCCTCCAGCCAGGCCTTGACGTGCGCGTCGACCTGCGTCTGGATGACCTTGGTGATGCCGGTGGTGGAGAGCTCGTCCTTGGTCTGCGAGGTGAACTGCGGCTCGGGGATCCGCACGTGCACCACCGCTGTCATCCCCTCCAGGACGTCGTCGAGGGTGGGCGGCTCCTCCTTGGCCTTGAGCAGGCCGCGGGTGTTGCGGATCGCGTCGGCGAGGCTGCGGACGAGGGCCCGCTCGAAGCCCTTGCGGTGGGTGCCGCCGTGGGCGTTGCGGATGGTGTTGGTGAAGCACTCGACGGTGCGCTCGTAGCCGGTGCCCCACCGGAACGCCACCTCGACCTCGGCGCGCCGCTGCACGTTGGACTGCATGACGCCGTTGGCGTCGGCGGCGTTCTCCCGGTAGGTCCCCTCGCCGTTGACCAGCAGGGTGCCGGAGACCGGCCGGTCGCCGGCCGGGGCGAGGAACTCCACCATGTCGCTGAGCCCGTTGGGGTAGTGGAACCGCTCCTCGGTGGGTGCCTCGCCGGTCAGGTCGCGCAGCAGGTAGGTCACGCCGGGGACCAGGAAGGCGGTGTTGCGCAGCTTGGTGCGGACCGCCTCGACGTCGAGCGCGGCGCCGGTCTCGAAGTAGCGGGCGTCGTGCCACCAGCGGATCGACGTGCCGGTGCGCTGGCCGCGCTTGACCGCGCCGACGACCTGGAGCCCGGGGCCGGCGGTGAAGGGCGCGTCCGGCCCGTCGCCGTCGAAGATGCCCGGGACGCCGTGCCGGAAGGACATCGCGTGGATCTTTCCGGCCCGGCGGACGGTCACGTCGAACCGGCGGGACAGCGCGTTGACCGCCGAGGCGCCGACGCCGTGCAGGCCGCCGGAGGTCTTGTAGCCGGAGCCGCCGAACTTGCCGCCGGCGTGCAGCCGGGTGAGCACCAGCTCGACGCCGGAGATGCCGGATTTGGCATGCACGTCGGTGGGGATGCCCCGGCCGTCGTCGTCGACCTGCACAGAGCCGTCGGCGTGCAGGATCACCTCGACGGTGCTGGCGTGACCGGCGACGCCCTCGTCGGTGGAGTTGTCGAGGATCTCGTTGACGAGGTGACCCACGCCACGGCTGTCGGTGGAACCGATGTACATGCCGGGCCGCTTGCGGACAGCGTCCAGCCCCTCAAGGTGGGTGAGGTCATCGGCCCCGTACAGGGTGTCAGGCTCTGCGGTCAACTGGTCGTACTCCCCGGTCTCGGCGGTGTGCAGCCGGTCACCGGCGACATCAGCCGGCGTGGCGCGCCGCAGCGAGCCTAGCCCGAGGCTAGGACAACTCCCGGAGGGCCCGCGCGACCCGCCGCGCGGGAGCCTCCGGACGTGAGCGAGGAAACAGCCTGCGGGTGATCACGGGACCACGCAGAGGCACCGGCGTCGGTACGCTCTCATGATCGCGGCTGGTCGAGGGCATTCGTCGGGAGGCGACCGGGATGGACGAGACGACACGTGACGCCCTGCGACGCTCCCTCGGCACCCGCGCCCGGCGGTGGCTGCTCGTGGGCACCGTGCTGGCGGGTGTGCTGTACGCGGTGGCGCTGGTGGCGGCGGCGGCTCCCGCCGACCGGACGTTCGCGGCGCTCTCGGAGACGGTCCAGAGCCTGATGTCGGTCGTGACGCCGCTCTTCGGCATCCTGCTGGTGCGCGACCTACGACGGGCGCCCGGCTCCGCCCCGGTCCTGCCCAGCGTGCTCGCGGTGGTGCTGCCGGCCGTGGTCATCGGTGTCGTCGGGGTGCTGATCTGCGCGGCGACGCTGGCGCTCTCCCCGGCCGAGGTCGCCGACGAGCCGTGGCGGCACGCCGGCACGGTCGCTGTGGGCAGCGTGCTGGTGCAGGTCGTCGCCGGCCTGGTCGGCACCGGGCTGGGTCTGCTGCTGCGGTCGACGGTGGTCGCGTTCCTCGCCACGATCGTCCTGCCGCTGGGCCTGTTCGGGCTGTTGGGCGCCGTGGACGCCCTGCGTCCGGCGCAGCCGTGGCTCACCCCGCTCGGCAGCGTCCGCAACCTGCTCTCGGGGGACATGACAGTGCTGCGGTGGGCGCAGTGGTTGTGCGTACTGCTGCTCTGGGGTGTCGGTCTGAACGCCGCCGGCGCGGCCGTGCTCAAGCGCGGCGGCGACCTGAGCCGCAGGTAGCTCGGCGCGGCCACCCGGCGAAGGCCGGCGTGGTCGACGGCCACCGTCATCCGGAAGTGCTGGTCCGCCTCGGCGAGGCGCACGGCACGTCTACACGCGCATGTCTTTCATCGAACGATTCTGTTACGGGCCATTGACGCCCGTCGCACAGGGGTGATCTGATCTCGCTCTCAGAGAATCTTTCATCTTTCGATGGATGGGGGCCCCATGCCCAGGTTCCGCCGTACCGCGCTCGCCGCGGGACTAACGATCGCCATGGCCGCGCTGTCGACAGCCGTCGCGCTGCCCGCACCCGCGTCCGCCGCGCTGCCCACCGCCGCGGTGGCACTCGGGGACAGCTTCATCAGCGGCGAGGGCGCCGGGGCGTACACCCCGGTGGTCGACGTCAACGGGGTCGCCCAGGGCTTCCCCGGTTGGACAGCGGCCAACAACAACGCGTTCTTCTGCCACCGGTCGGCGAACGCCTCGCTCAACAAGGCCAACCTGCCGGGCATCCAGAACCGGTTCAACCTGGCCTGCTCCGGCGGCCAGCCACGCGACATCGCCACCGCCTCCGCCGCCCGGGAGAAGGGCCGCACGGTGGCCGCGCAGATCGACCAGCTCCGCGCTGTCGCGCAGACCCAGGACATCGACCTGGTGCTGATCGGCCTGGGCTCCAACAACAGCTCGTTCACGTTCGGCAGCGTCGCGGAGAAGTGCGCCAACCGGTTCATCGCCGACGCGTGGACCGGCTGGTGGGAGTTCTGGGCGTACCTGGGTGGCCCGGTGGAGCAGAAGCCGTGCAGCGACGCCGACCTGGCCACCGCAGCGCAGATCAGCGCCGCGACCGCGGAGACCACCGCCGCCGTACGCCAGCTGCTGACCACCCTGGACCAGGTGGACGCGGACGGACAGCACCGGGTGGTGTTCCAGGACTACACGAACCCGTTGCCGCTGGACCTGAACCCGCAGTTCCACGAGGAGGACAGCCGGGACGACACCCGGGACAAGTTCCGCGACCTGGGTGCCGAGCGGTACGCGGCCGGTTGCCCGATCCACCGGGCCAGCCTGGCCCCGGGGCACCGCTTCTCGCAGGCTCTGGGCACCATCGTGAAGTCCACCCGGGACACTCTGGCGGCCGAGTTCCCCGGCGACGACCTGGTGTACCTGAACGTGCAGCAGGCCTTCAACGGCGCCCGGCTCTGTGAGCAGACGAGCAGCCCGACGGGCTCGCTCGCCACGCCGATCCGGCTCCAGGACGGCGCGACCGGCACGTTCGTCACCAGCCTCGCCGGCAAGGACAAGATCGCCATCCAGCGGATCGCCAACACCTGCGTCAGCTACTTCCAGACCTGCCAGGAGTCGTGGCACCCGAACGCGACCGGGCACCAGGTGCTCGGCCAGTGCCTGAGCGGCGCGGCCTCCACCAGCGCCCGGTCGGTGGCCTGCGTCCGCGCCGGCAACGGGACGATCTCCGTCTCCTGACCGCATCGCCATCCCGGAGGCCCCGCCGATCGGCGGGGCCTCCGTCGTGTCGACCACCTGCGGCTACCCGCCAGTAACGTCAGGCCGTAGGCTGGGCCGGTGAACGGGGACCCGGAGTACGCGCAGGAGTTCGTCGAGGTCGACGGTGGTCGGCTGGGTGTGCAGGTCTATCCGGAGCCGACCGGTGTGACGGATGCGCCGGTGGCCGTGATCTGGCCCGCGATGGGCGTCCGCGCCCGTTACTACCGGCCCTTCGCCGCCGAGCTGCGCGCCGCCGGGCTGGCCGTGGTCGTCGCCGACCTGCGTGGCACCGGGGCGAGCACCCCCACGCCGAGCCGGGCCGACCGGTACGGCTACCCGGAGCTGGCCGCCGACGTCGGCGCCGTGCTGGCCGCGCTCAAGCCACGACTGGACGGGCGCACCCGGTTGCTGGTCGGGCACTCGCTCGGTGGGCAGGCCGCCCTGCTGCACCTCGCCCTGCACGGCGGCGACGAGGTGGACGGGCTGGCGCTGATCGCTGTCGGCATCCCGTACTGGCGAAACTATCCGGGTCGGCGCGGCCTCGGCGTGCTGCCGTACACCCAGGGGATCGCCGCCACCACGGCGCTGCTCGGCGTGTGGCCGGGTTGGGGGTTCGGCGGCCGGCAGGCGCGCGGCGTGATCCGCGACTGGGCGTACACCGCGCGCACCGGCCGGTTCCCCCGGCTCAACGGCACGGACACCGAGGCGGCGGTACGCGCGGTGCGGACACCGGTGCTGGCCGTCAGTGTGGACGACGACCAGTTCACCCCCCACGAGACCGTGGACAACCTCTGCGAGAAGCTCGCCACGGCCCCGGTGACCCGGGAGCGCTACACAGTGGCCCAGGCCGGCGCGCCGCTGGACCACTTCACCTGGGTCCGCGCGGGCGCACCGCTGGCGCGGCGGGTCGCCGAGTTCGCCGGCGACCTGCCGCCACGCTGAGTCGTACCGGCCGGTCGCCGTGCGACGGCCCGGCCGGCCGACTCACTCGTCCCGCTCCAGCGGCACCAACTCATCGTCGCGCTCCACCTGGATCGCCGCGTGATCCTTGCGCGGCGCGACCTCCGCGGTGTTCTTGTGCGGGTCGTTGTCCGGGTGCATGAGCACAGCGTCTGTCTTGGGGGTCTTCTCCCGGCTCTCGTCCGGCTGCGACATCGCGTTCCCCTCTCGTCGGCGTCGCTCGGGATCTACCCGCCACCGCGCGGACGACTCCTGCTTGCGCGATACGGCCCAGCGGTGCCCGCAACGTCCCCTGGCTGCCCGGTACGGCCTGGATCGGCCCGCACGGGGCGGGGTTAGCCGCCCGACCGGCGGGTAAGCCGCAGCGCCCGACACGGCGGAAGGGGATCACATGTCCGAACGGCATACCGCACTGCGCTCGATGCACGATCTGGGCCTGGCGGCCTGGTTTGGCGGCTCCCTCATGGGTGCCTTCGGTGTCAACGGCGCAGCGGCGAAAATCAGCGACTCGACTCAGCGACTCCCGGTCGCCTCGGCGGGATGGTCCAGGTGGACCCCCGTCAACGCGGCGGCGATCGGCGCACACCTGGCCGGCGCGGTGGGCGAGCTGGTGACGGAGAGCCCACGGGTGGCGGCCCAGTCCGGCGTCGCCCGGACGAGCGTCATCAAGACCGCGTTGACGATCGGGGCCCTCGCTGTGACCGGTTACAGCCGGTTGATCGGCATGCGGTTGGAGAAGGCGGGTGGCCCGTCGGTGAGCGGCGCCACCGAACCGAACCACCAGACTCCGGCCAGTGTGGCCTCCTCGCAGCGGCAGATGAAGCTGCTCCAGTGGGCCATTCCGGCACTGACCGGGACCCTGGTGGTGGTCACCGCCTACATGGGCGAGCAGCAGAAGCCCGGGCAGGTGTTCCGGGGGATGCTCGGCCGGGGCGGCGGGATGAAGAGCGCCTCGAAGACCATGATCAAGATGGCGGGGATGAGCAACGGCAAGCGGCCGATGGCGATGGCCGGACGCTGAACGTCGGGCCGGCCGGCGTCCCGCCGCCACCTCGACGGCGGGGCGCTGGCTGGCCCTACGCAGGCTCATCGACGCGCCGCGCAGGCCAGGTGGCGACGACGGTGGGCGGAGACGGCACACCGTCCGCCGGTAGCGGCGGACCGACGAGCGGGGTGGCCATGGCGGCGTACGAGGCACGCAGCGGCGACAACGACCGGCAGGAGCCGGAGGCGGTGAAGCCGTGGGGCACCAGCGACGGCTTCGACGCCGACGCGCCCTGGGGCACGGACGAGGATTCACCGATGGACGAGGGCAGCGAGGAGACCGCGGTGCCCGAGGGGCGGCGCGGAGAGCGACGCGCGGGTGCCCCGGCGGGGCCGTCCGATCCGGCGGGACGGCACGGCTTCGGTTCGGTGGAGCCGACCCGTACGACGATGGCCGGTCCGGGTGCCCCACCCGACCCGGCGCCCAGCGGCCGGACCTTCCCCGACGACGCGGACATCGGCGAGTCGACGCAGGACGCGTTCCGTGCCCGGGGCCGGCGCTCCTGACCCGAACGCCGGCCTTCCCGATCGTCAACCGGTGGGCGACGCCGCCCGGGCCGGGACAGCCTGATCGGCGATCATCGTCTCGGCGAGCAGTTGCGCCAGCCGGGTGGCGTCGCGTTGGGACTGCCCGGCGCAGCAGTTGTTGAACAGCACGTGCAGGTCGTCGGCCTCGGTGGCCAGCTCGGCCAGCAGACCGGCCCAGTGCCGAAGCTCGTCCTCGGCGTACGCGTACCGGAACTTCTCCTGCTTGTCGCCGTCCCGCCAGGCCGCGCTGTGGCCGTGGAACCGGACGATCGCCGGCTCCGCCGTCGTGGTGAGGATCGGTGGCACCGACGACGGATGCCCCTGCGGCATGTCGACGCAGACCAGGGACAGGTCGTGCGCGCGCAGCAGGTCCAGGGTGTCCGCCGCGGCCGGACCGTCGAACCAGGACCGGTGCCGCAGCTCCACGCCGACCCGCCACGGCCGGCAGCGCTGCGCCAGCTCGACGATCCGGCGTTCGGCCGCGACGCCGCGGGCCAGCCACGGTGGGAACTGCAACAGCACCACACCCAGCTTGCCGGCCGCCGCCATCGGGTCGAGGGCCGCGCGAAACCGGGTCCACAACTCGTCGTACGCCTCCGGCGGCAGGTCCCGGCGGCGGATCCGGCTCGGGCCGCCCGCCGGGCGCAGGTCCCGGGGCAGCGCGGCGACCGGCGTCGGGTGGCCGGTGAAGAGGCTGAACGCCTTGACGTCGAAGGTGAAGTCGTCCGGGGTGGCGTCGACCCAGCCCTGCGTGGTCTCGGGCACCGGGACGGCGTAGTAGGACGTGTCCACCTCGACCAACGGGAACCGGCCGGCGTAGAAGCCCAGTCGACGGGCCGGTGTGTTGGCCGAGCGCGGATACCACCCGGAGCGCAGCAGCGACTGGTCCGCCCAGGACGACGTGCCCACCTTGATTACACCCATGTCATTCAGTGGACGGCCGCTGGCGCGGATCGGCAACCGCTGGCGGGTCGCGCGTCGCCCCGGTGTCGCGCCCGGGAAGTGTCGGTGCCTCGTCCTACGGTGACACCGGATGAGATTTCGGGTGTCGAGCGCACAGCGACGAAGGGTGGCGGCATGACCAGCACGGAGCAGCTCACCGGTGAGCGGGCCGACCTGTTGCAGAGTCTGCGCAGGCATCGCGGTTTCCTCCTGCAGACCGTCGACGGGCTCACCGACGAGCAGGCGGCCACCTGTCCCACGGTCAGCGCGCTCAGCCTCGGTGGCCTCGTCAAGCACGTTGCCGGCATCGAGCACCGCTGGATGCTCTTCGCCGTGGGCGGCGCGGAGGCGATGGAGCGCGAGGCCGTCGACTGGGTCGGTCAGTTCCGGATGGAGCCGGGCGAGACCCTGGCCGGGCTCGTCGAGCGATTCAAGGAGGTGGCTGCCCAGACCGACGAGCTGGTCGCCACCCTCGACCTGGACGCGGCACACCCGCTGCCGCAGGCGCCGTGGTTCGAGCCGGGTGCGAGTTGGACGGTTCGTCGGGTGCTGCTGCACCTGATCGCCGAGACGTCCCAGCATGCCGGGCACGCCGACATCCTGCGGGAGTCGATCGACGGCGCCAGGACCATGGGCTGACCGAGGCGCCGTTGAGCGTCGACGGCGGCGGGTCTCAGCGCTCCCGTGGGCGGGCCCTGTGCGCGGTGTTCCGGTCCCTCGCGTAGGCGTCGGAGTGACCCCATCGACCGGGGATGTCCAACAGGTCCAACCGACCGAAGCCGGCCGGCACGGCCGGGTTCACCAGCAGGTTGTCGCCGGTGGGTCGCAGCCCCAGCATGGTGCTCAGCAGCATCAGCAGCGCACCCGACGACCATGCCTGCGGGCGCCCGGCCGCCGGCAACTGGACGGGATACTTCGTCAGCCGGCGCTCGTGGCCGGCGATCATCTCCGGCACCGCCCCACCGAGGGTCTGTGCCATGTCGAAGATGGCGGCCGCGATGGTGGCTGCCTGGGTGTCGAAGCCGTAGCGGCGCAGCCCGGCGGCGATCAGGGCGTTGTCCGCCGGCCACACGGCGCCCAGGTGGGAGCCCATCGGGTTGTACGACCGCTGCCCGGTGGCGAAGGTGCGCACTCCCCAACCGCCGAACAACCGCGACCCGACCAGGTGCTCGGCGACCGCCTCGGCGCGGTCGTCCGGGACGATCCCGCTCCACAGCAGATGCCCGATGTTGGATGACAGCGCGTCGGCCGGCTCACCGTACGGGTCGAGGGCCAACGCGTAATACTCCTGGTGCGGCAGCCAGAAGTCCCGGTTGAAGCGCTCCTTCAGCGCCGCGGCTTCCCGCTCCAGACGGTCGGCGTACGCGGGGTCACCCCAGAACTCCCGGGCCAGCCGGGCGCCGCGCACTTTCGCGTCGTAGACGTAGCCCTGCACCTCGCAGGTGGCGCGGGGAAAGGCGGGTTGCCGGCCGTTCGCGTCGGTGATCGACTCCGGGGAGTCCTTCCAGACCTGGTTGATCGCACCGTACCGCTCGTTGCGACGCTGGTAGCGCACGTAGCCGTCCCCGGTCAGGTCGCCGTACTCGTCGATCCAGTCCAACGCCATCCGGGCCGGGTGGCGCAGCTCGCGGACCAGGTCCGCGTCACCGGACCAGCGCTCGTACTCGTCGAGCAGGACGACGAAGAGCGGGGTGGTGTCCGCCGAGCCGTAGTACAGCGCGTTCGCCCGGTCGCCGAACGCTCCGGACTCGCCGTAGCGCAGATGGGCCAGGATCTTGCCCGGCTCCTCGTCGATGTCGTCGTCGAGCTGACCGCCCTGCATGAGCGCCAGCATCCGCAGCGTCGCGGGGGCCAGTTCGGGGGTGAACGCCAACGTCTGGAGGCTGGTGATGATGCTGTGCCGTCCGCACAACCACATCGTCCACGGCAGACCCGCGACGGGCACCCGATCGTCGTACGACAACGGCCTGTACCGCAGCGCCGCCAGGTCGGCCAGGCTGCCCCGGTACATCTCCTCCAGCCCGCGGCGCTCGGCCACCAGCTGCGGCGCCCGGTCCATCCAGTCCGCCAGGTCCTCGCGCATCCCGGTCCGCACGGCCCACTGGTGCGACTTGAGGTGGGCGCGCATGTCCTGGCCGTCCTCGCCGCCCATGGTCATGGCGACGTGCAGGTCCGTCTCCCACTGCCCCTCCGCGTCGATCCGGATCCGGAACGTCATTCCCCCCTCGTCCACCTCGACGGGAAGGGTGCTTCGCACTGTGGTCTGGCGGACGAACCGGTCCCGCTGATAGCGCAGCACGAGCCGGTTGTTCGCCGAGTCGGCGGTGGCCTCGACGGTCCGCTGCCGGAGCCCGAGCTCGGCGATGTCGGAGAAGTCGCTGCCCATCTCCATCCGTACGGTGAACTCGGCGGGCTGCGCCGAGTGGTTCAGCACGGTGATCTTCTCGTGGAAACAGTCGTGGATCGACCGGTGCCGGATGATCGAGACGTCGGCGTCGACGTAGTGACTCGCCGCGCCGGGCACCAGGAAGAACCGGGTCTCGAAGTACGTCATGTCGTCGCGGGAGAGCGCGTTGATCCGCTCGCCGTCGATCCTGAGCACCCAGTGGGACAGGAAGCGGGTGTCGAACGCGAAGAGACCGACCGGCTGCTGCGGGTCGACCTCCATGTCGCCCTGAGCGTCGCTGTTGGCGAACACGCTGCCGGCGATCACGTGGAGCAGTTCCTGCCTCACCGCCCGGCCTCCCGGGTGGCCACCGCGTCCCGCTCCGGTGCCCGGCGCGCCAACGCGGCCCGGCCGAGCTCCCGCGGATGGCGGGCGCCGGTCGGCCCCGGGAAGATCCGCCGCAGCAACATCAACAGTTGGATGTTGCCCTGCACGGTCAGCTCGTTGCGCAGCAGAGCCGCGCCCGGATGCAGCTCACCGTTGACCATCTGGTCGACGACCGACCGGTCCGCCCGGACCACCAGTTCGGCGTCGTCGGCCGAGCGGGCCACGTTGACGTGCTGGTCGGAGATGGTCAGATACCAGTGGTCGGTGCAGCCGTCGGCGCGTACGTCCAGGCGCAGTGTGCCCGCTGTCGTTTCCGGCAGGTCGGGGCGCCGGCCGGAATCCAGCTGTCGCAGGTACTGCTCCGCCGTCGTACGCATCAGGTTCCCCTCCCACGGTTCTCCGCAGGATCACCGGCGCCGGGGTGACGCCGGTTCACCCGCATGGGATGAGGGCCACCGAGCTTGCGCCCGCGTCGGCCCGTTTGCGCGGCGGCAGAGCGGGCAGCCACCGGTCCAGCCGAGAGTCAGGACGGACGGGAGCATCGGATGCGCGCGCTGCGGTTGCAGGAGTGGAAGTCGGAACCGGAGTTGGTCGAGGTCCCCGATCCGACGCCCGGGCCGGGTCAGGTGGTGGTCCGGATCGGCGGCGCCGGCGCCTGCCATTCCGACCTGCACCTGATGGACGACTTCGAGCCGGGCGCCATGCCCTGGAACCCACCGTTCACCCTCGGCCACGAGAACGCTGGCTGGGTGCACGCCCTCGGTGACGGCGTGACCGGGCTGTCCGTCGGGCAACCGGTAGCCGTCTTCGGCCCGTGGGGCTGTGGCACCTGCGCCCGCTGCCGGGTCGGCGTCGACCCGTACTGCGAGAACCCTGCTGGTGCACCGGTGCCGAGCGGGGGTGGCGGGCTCGGACTGGACGGCGGCATGGCCGAGTTCGAGCTGGTCCCGGACGCCCGGCACGTCGTACCCCTTCCCGAGGGGCTGGATCCGGTGGACGCCGCGCCGCTGACTGACGCGGGCCTCACCCCGTACCACGCCGTCCGGCGGTCCTGGGCGAAGCTGCCGCCGGGCAGCACGGCAGTGGTCATCGGGGTTGGCGGGCTGGGGCATGTGGGCGTGCAGATCCTCAAGGCCACCACAGCCGCGCGGGTCATCGCGGTGGACACCCGCGCCGAGGCGCTGCGGCTGGCCGAGGAGTGCGGCGCCGACCGCACCGTGATGTCGGGTCCGACCGCCGCCGAGGAGATCCGCGAGGCGACCGGCGGTCGGGGTGCCGACGTGGTGCTGGACTTCGTCGGTGCGGACGCCACCATGGCGCTCGGTGTGGCGGCGGCCCGCACCGTGGGTGACCTGACCATCGTGGGCATCGGAGGGGGCACCGTGGCGGTGTCGTTCTTCTCCGTGCCGTACGAGGTGAGCATCGCGACCACCTACTGGGGCAGTCGCCCGGAGCTGGTCGAGGTGCTCGATCTGGGTGCCCGTGGCCTGATCCGGCCGAGGACCACCACCTTCGCCCTGGACGACGCGCTCGACGCGTACCGGCAGATGCGCGACGGCACACTGGACGGCCGGGCGGTGATCGTGCCCTGAGCCCGGCGGACCCCGGTCAGCCGGCTTTGATCAGGCCGCGTACGTAGGCGGCCTGGCCCACGTGTTGCAGGTCGTCGTCGGCGACGCTGACCAGTCGGACGCCGAGGGTGACCGGCGGGTCCCACCCCTCGTCGACCACCCGGTCCAGGTCCGCCGGGCGCAGACCGGCCACGAACGATCCGGTACGCGACGCGACCGCCTCGTAGTAGTCGATCAGCGCCTGTGCGCTCTCCGGTCGCACTGCGGCGACCTGCGCGGGCGAGTGCCCGTAGCCGGTGTTGTCGGGGTCGGCGGTGAGGCCGAACCGGCCCGCCCAGTCGCCGCTCACCCAGATCTGCTCGGCGTCGAGCAGGTCGGCGACGTGGTGGTCCTGCACCCGGGTGAGGTGCCAGACCAGCCAACCGATCGAGTTGGTGCCCGGCCCGGGCTCGTGGCGCAGTTGCTCCGGGCTGAGCCCGTCGACCGCCGCGCGGACGAGGTCGGGCAGCCGGTCGTACGTCTCGGTCAGCAGGTCACTCACGTCCACCGGGCACGCCTCCTGGTCGGTTTCGCACCAGGTACCGCCGGAGACGGGCGCTCAAACCTCGGCCGCTACGGTGATCGAATGGTCGCGGCGTTGGAGTTGTATCTGGACCCGGACGCCAGCCGCCGCATCCGGGTGCTGTGGGACGCGCTGGAGGCCGAGGGCGTGCAGAGCATGCGTTCGCTGCTGGAGCGGCGCCACCGACCGCACGTCTCCCTCGCGGTGGCGCCCCGCTTCGACCCGGAGCAGGTCGCCGAGGCGCTGCGCGGGACGGTGGTCGCGGCCCCGCTGCGCCTCGACTTCCAACACGCCGGCCAGTTCGTCGGTCGGGTGCTCTGGCTCGGCCCGGCGCCCACCCCGGAGCTGCTGGCCCACCAACGCCTGGTGTCCGACCGGCTCACCGCCGCCGGCATCCCGCTGGCCGAGCACTACCAGCCGGGTCGCTGGGTGCCGCACTGCACGCTCTCCATGCGGGTGCCGAACGCGCTGATGGCCGCCGCGGTGCGGCGCTGTCTGGAGGTGTTGCCACTGGCCGCGACCGTGGTCGGCGCGGCGCTCACCGACCACGCGCGCGGCATCGCCCATCCACTGCCCTGAGCACTGTCCAGGGGTCTGCCCCCTGACGGGCGCGGGAGGCACCCACAAAATGTCCGGTTTGGCGGGCGACAGTCGGGAAACTGAAAACAAGCGGTGGTGACGCGGCCCGACGTGGGATGGTTCGACATGGATGCCGTACCGGTGGTGACCTGCCCGAGCGCGGGTGGCCCGGCCGGTGGCGCGGGCGCACCCCGTGTCGCCGAGGCGGCTTCGACGAGGAGAGGCAGTGCCTATGCAGGCTCAGCGCAGGCCACCGCGCGCGGAGCGGAGCCAGACCCGGGACGACCGGACCGGGGGCGGAATGACCGGGGCGGCCACGCCACTGACGATCTGGGCCGCCGCCGTGCTGCTCGGCCGGATCAGTGCCGGCGACGACGACGTCGAGGACGAACGGCACATCCTGCGCGGCATCGAGTGATCCCGGCCGAGCTGCTCACAGCCAGCCGCGCCGCTTGAAGATCAGGTAGAGGGTGCCGCAGACCAACAACATCAGCAACAACGCGAACAGGTAGCCGAAGCGCCAGTTCAACTCCGGCATGTGGACGAAGTTCATCCCGTACACGGTGCCGATGAGCGTGGGAGCGAACAGGATCGCCGCCCAGGACGAGACCTTCTTCAGCTCCTCGTTCTGCGCGTAGCTGGCCGCGGTGAGGCTGCGCATCTCCTCGTTCTGCTGCTGCGAGACGAGCGTGGCGTTGACGGTGAGGATGTTCTGCAACAGGTGCCGGAACCCGTCCACCCGCTCCACGACCTGGGTCAGGTGGTCGGTCACGTCGCGCAGGTAGCGGCGTAGCTCCTCGTCCTCGCTGCCGCTGCCGGCGCCGTCGGCCAGCGCGTCGAGCACCGTGAGCAGAGGGCGGGCGGCCCGCTGGAACTGGATGACCTCGCGGCTGAGGCCGTAGATGCGCCGGCTCGCGTTCGGGTCGCCACCGAACACCTCGGTCTCGATCTCGTCGATGTCGTTCTCCAGCCCGGCCACCACCGGGGCGTACCCGTCGACGACCTGGTCGAGGATCGCGTACAGCACCGCCTCCGGGCCCCGGGCGAGCATGTGCGCCTCGGTCTCCAACCGCCGCCGCACCGCGGCCAGGTCCGGTGCCTCACCGTGCCGGACGGTGACCACGAAGCCCGGCCCGATGAACAGGTGCAGCTCGGAGAACTCGACCTCCTCGCGCAGGTCGTCGTAGCGGGCGGCGCGCAGCACCACGAACAGGGTCTCCCCGTACCGTTCCAGCTTGGGGCGCTGGTGGGCGTTGATCGCGTCCTCGACCGCCAGGTCGTGCAACCGGAACTCCCGGGCCAGCGAGGTGATCTGCTCGATGTCGGGCCGGTACAGACCGATCCAGGCCATCGCGCCGTCCTGCTCCTGCAGGCAGCGGTACGTCTCGGCGAGGCCGGACGGCGAGGCGAACCGGTGGCCTCGGATGTAGACCGCGCTGTCCACCAGCCCGCCGGCCGGCGCAGCGGACGAGTCCGTGGACGGCGGCACGCCGATCCTGGTCTCGTACTCGTCGAGTTGGCGACCGAAGCCACCACCCGGGCGGAAGCGACGGCCACCGACCATGCCCTGTCCCCTCCCCCGGCGACGCCCGGCACGGCGCACGCCCGCCGACCCGGGGGCGCTGCTTCCCCCCTGCCCCGGGCCCGAAACCCGCTGCGGCGGCGGCTGGGTTCCGCGCACCGGCGGACGGGCGCCGTACGGCGGGCGGATACTCACGGTGACCATGGGCGGGATGACGGGGGACGCGCCGGTGGAGGTCGACAGACGCGCGGGCCGGCTGCGCAGGTGGCTGCTCGGCACCGGCTCGGAGCAGCCCGTGCAGCACCCGGGGCCGCACGGGCGACCGCCGGAGCACCGGCACCACCCGTGGTGGAAGGTGATGTGCCTGACCGGCGTCGACTACTTCTCGACGCTCGGCTACCAGCCGGGCATCGCGGCGCTGGCCGCCGGGGCGCTCTCACCGGTGGCGACCCTGGTGCTGGTGCTGGTGACACTGCTGGGCGCGCTGCCGGTCTACCGGCGGGTGGCGGTGGAGAGCCCACACGGTGAGGGTTCCATCGCGATGCTCGTACGCCTGCTGAGCTACTGGCCCGGCAAGTTGCTGGTGCTGGTGCTGCTCGGTTTCGCGGCCACCGACTTCATCATCACCATCACCCTCTCGGCGGCCGACGCGACAGCGCACATCGACGAGAACCCGTTCTGGCCCAGCGGGCTCAAGGGACACGAGGTGCTGGTCACGCTGGTGCTCGTGTCGCTGCTGGGCGCGGTGTTCCTCAAGGGATTCACCGAGGCCATCGGGATCGCCGTCGTCCTGGTCGCGCTCTACCTGGGGCTGAACGCGGTGGTGATGGTCGACTCGCTGTGGCGGGTGGTGACGCACCCGAGCGCCGTCGAGGACTGGACGACCACGCTGAGCACCGGGCACGGCGATCCCTGGATGGTGGTCGGGCTGTCGTTGCTGGTCTTCCCGAAACTGGCGTTGGGGCTGTCCGGTTTCGAGACCGGGGTGGCCGTCATGCCGAGCGTACGAGGCGACCCGCAGGACTCCGAGGCGCGCCCGCTGGGCCGGATCCGCGGCGCGCGCCGGCTGCTCACCACCGCCGCGGTGATCATGAGCGTCTTCCTGATCACCAGCAGCGTGACGACCACCGTCCTGATCCCGCCGGAGGCCTTCCAGCCGGGTGGGCCGGCGAACGGCCGGGCGCTGGCCTACCTGGCGCACGAGCACCTCGGGGAGGTGTTCGGCACCGTCTACGACCTGTCCACCATCGGGATCCTCTGGTTCGCGGGGGCGTCGGCGATGGCCGGTCTGCTCAACCTCGTACCCCGGTATCTGCCGCGCTACGGCATGGCACCGACCTGGGCGCGTGCGGTCCGGCCGCTGGTGCTGGTCTTCACCGCGGTGGCGTTCCTGATCACGATCCTCTTCGAGGCCAGCGTGGACGCGCAGGGCGGCGCGTACGCCACCGGGGTCCTGGTGTTGATCACGTCGGCGGCGACGGCGGTGACGCTCGCGGCAAGACGGCGACGGCAGCACGGCCGCACCATCGCGTTCGGAACCATCGCGGTGATCTTCATCTACACCACGGTGGCGAACGTGGTGGAACGCCCCGACGGCGTCAAGATCGCGGCCTGCTTCATCAGCGCGATCATCGTGGTCTCGGTGCTCTCCCGGTTGTCCCGGGCCTACGAGCTGCGGGTCAGCCAGGTCGAGCTGGACACGGTCGCGACCCGGATGATCGACGAGCGCAGCGGGCGGCGGATCCGCCTCATCGCGCACGAACCCGACCACCGGGACGTGGCGGAGTACCGCGCCAAGCTGGCACAGACCATGGCGGACAACGACTTCCCCGACGACAGCGACGTCATCTTCGTCGAAGTGCACGTCACCGACCCCTCGGACTTCGAAACCGAGCTGCTGGTCCGCGGCAGCATGGCGGACCACCGCTTTCCGGTGCTCAGCCTGGCCAGCTCCTCGGTGCCCACCGCGCTCGCCGCCCTGCTGCTGGAGATCCGCGACCGGAGCCGGCGACGCCCACACATCTACTTCGAGTGGAGCGAGGGCAGCCCGGGCCGCAACATCCTGCGCTATCTGGCGTTCGGGCAGGGTGCGATCGCCTCGGTGACCCGGGAGATCCTGCGCCGCCAGGAGCCCGACCCGCGCCGCCGGCCGCACGTACATGCCGGCTGACCTGCGGGGCCGGGCACCTCGTCGCGGTGAGCGTGGTCATAACGACTGGACGATCCACCGGTGCCTGCTGCTAGCCTCGGCCCAGGTCATGAGCGCCAGCGCGAAGCCCCGGCTCGCTGGCCGGCAACCCTCCTCCGCGGTGGGGTGCCCCGGGTGAAGACCAGGCACCGGCACGACGTCGGTGCAAGCGTGGCCTGGCACCCAGGTCAGCACAGACCCGGGAGAACCATGCGCATCCTCAGCACCACCCCACCGACCGACGTCGCGGAACTCCGCGCCGGTTGGCCCTCGCCGGCACTGACCCGGCGACGGCACGTGGACATGATGCGAATGTGCAGCGCCGCCTGTCGCGGCATGACGCACTAGCGCAGCACTTCTCCCGAACCCTCTCCCTCACCGGTACGCCCATCGGGCGCACCGTCGGCGACGCACACCCGTGCGTGCCGAGACACGACCTCTCGGAGACACCCGTGCGACTTCTTCCTGCCCTGACCCGTGCCGCCGCCCTCGGCGCGGCCGCCATCCTGGCCGCCAGCGCGCTCACCGCCTGCGGCGACGACAGCTCGTCCGACGCCGCCGCCAACCCGTACGGCCTGGCCCAGCCGGGCGTGCTGCGGGCCGGCACCCTGACCGACGCCCCGCCGAACGTCTTCCTCAAGGACGGGAAGTTCACCGGCTTCGACAACGACCTGTTGACCGCTGTGGCCGGCAAGCTCGGCCTCACCGTGGAGTTCGTCGGCACCGACTTCTCCGCGTTGCTCTCCCAGGTCAACAACCGCAAGTTCGACGTCGGCAGCTCCTCGATCACCATCACCGAGGCGCGGAAGAAGACAGTCGACTTCGGCAACGGCTACGACTTCGGCTACTTCGGCCTGGACGTCCCGGCCGGCTCCCCGATCACCGGCTTCGACCAGCTCGCCGGCAAGCGGGTCGTGGTGGTGCAGGGCACCGTCCAGGACGACTACGCCAGCGGCAAGCAGCTCGACCCGGTGCGGGTGCCGGACTACAACGGCGCGATCAACCAGCTCAAGGCCGGCACCGCCGACGCGTGGATCGCCCCGGCCGAGATCGGCGAGAAGTCGGCCGCCGACAGCAACGGCAAGATCACCGTGGCTGCCAAGCAGCTCAGCCCGGCGCCGACCGCGTACGCCGTCGCCAAGGGCAGCGACAAGCTGCGCGAGGCGCTGAACAAGGGCCTCGACGAGGTCATCGCGGACGGCACGTGGAGCCGGTTGCAGGCGCAGTACTACCCGGGCCGGCCGATCCCGGCGGACTTCACGCCGGGCAGCGGCACCGTGGCGGCACCGTCCGCGTCCGTTGCGCCGTCGGCGTCCGGGTCCGCTGCGCCGTCAGCGTCCGCGTCCGTTGCGCCGTCGGCGTCCGCGTCGACCGCGTCCTGAACCGGTGACGAGCGAGCAGGGCGGTAGGAGAGGCAACCGATGGATCCGTTGAGCACCCTGTGGGAAACCTTCTTCGACTGGGAGGCGATGGGCGAGGCTCTGCCCGAGATGCTGACCGTCGGGCTGCCCAACACGCTGATCCTGGCGGTCTCCGCCGCCCTGCTCGGCTCGGTGCTGGGCCTGCTGCTGGCCGTCGCCGGAATCTCCCGCAGCCGGTGGCTGCGCTGGCCGGCGCGGGTCTACACCGACGTGTTCCGTGGCCTGCCGGCCGCGGCCACGATCCTGCTGATCGGCGTCGGGCTGGCCCCGCTGGGCATGCAGGTCTGGGGACCGGACCCCTACCCGCTGGGGATCCTGGCGCTGTCGCTCATCGCCGCCGCGTACATCGGGGAGATCTTCCGCTCCGGCATCCAGTCGGTGGAGGCCGCCCAGTTGGAGGGTGCCCGTGCTCTCGGCTTCTCCTGGTCCGACTCGATGCGGCTGGTGATCATCCCGCAGGGCATCCGGCGGGTGCTGCCGGCCTGGGTCAACCAGCTCATCGCGCTGATCAAGGACTCCAGTCTGGTCTACTTCCTCGGGCTGGTGGCCAGCCAGCGGGAGCTGTTCCGGATCGGGCAGGACTACGCGGCCACCACCGGCAACGAGTCGGCGCTGCTGCTGGCAGGGGTGTTCTACCTGGCGCTGACCGTCCCGCTGACGCACGTCGTCAACTGGATCGACCGACGGCTGCGCAACGGTCGGCCGGCCGCCGCGCCGACAGACGAGGACGACGAAGACACCACCCCGGCGTACGCCCCGACCGAAGGAGACCGGCGATGAGCACCGACACGACCACCTCGGTCAGCCTCGACGTCCGCGACGTGCACCTCGCCTTCGGGCCGAACCGGGTGCTGCGCGGCGTCGACCTCACGGTGCCGCGCGGAGCAACAGCCTGCGTGATCGGCCCGTCCGGGTCGGGTAAGTCCACACTGCTGCGCACCATCAACCGGCTGATCGAGCCGGACCGTGGCGACGTGTTGCTGGACGGACGCAGCGTGCTGGGCGACGACCCGGACGCGCTGCGGCAGCGGGTCGGCATGGTGTTCCAGCAGTTCAACCTCTTCCCGCACATGAGCGTGCTGCGCAACGTCACCCTCGCGCTGCGCCGGCTCCGCAAGCTCGGCGAGGACGAGGCGGAGTCCGTGGCACGGGCCCAGTTGGAGCTGGTGGGGTTGGCCGGCAAGGCCAACTCCCGACCAGCTCAGCTCTCCGGCGGTCAGCAGCAGCGGGTCGCGATCGCCCGGGCGCTGGCACTTCGACCCGAGGTGATGCTCTTCGACGAGGCCACCTCCGCGCTCGACCCGGAGCTGGTCAAGGGCGTCCTCGCGGTGATGGCCGACCTGTCCGCCGCTGGCATGACCATGGTGGTGGTCACCCACGAGATGGGCTTCGCCCGGCAGGTGGCCGACACCGTGGCCTTCATGGACCGGGGCGTGGTGCTGGAGGCCGGTCCGCCCGGGCAGGTCTTCGAGCGGGCCGAGCATCCTCGGCTGCGCCGCTTCCTCGCCCAGGTGCTCTGAGCCGACCGGGAGCCGGGGCGCAGGTCCTCACTCGTTGGGCCCGCGACCCAGCAGCCGGATCTCCTCGTTGTCCAGCGCGGCCTGGAGCTCCTGAAGCACGAGATCGTCGATCTCCCGGTTGTCCCGCAGTCGGGTGACCTCCCGACGCTTGTGGGCGAGGACCCCGAGGCGCAGCCTGCGTTCCAGCCGGCGCTCCTCGGCCGTGCTCCCGCCACTCTCGTTGAGGTCCGCCAGATGCCGCTGGTACTCGGCTTCCAACCTCTGCACCGCCTCCTGCTGGGCGCCGATCTCGGCGGCGACCCGGGGAAGAGCGGCCAGGCCCACCTCCGTGGCCCGTCGGCGGGCGTTGCGGGTCTCGTCGACGCGTTCCGGGTCGCCGGTCAGCCGGGCCCAGCGCACCACCAGCGGCAGGGTGGTGCCCTGAATGAGCATGATCAGCACGATCACCAGCGCGGTGACAAAGATGATCAGGTCTCGTTCGACCACCGGTCGACCGGAGGCCGTCATCGTCGGGACGGCCAGGGCCGCGGCGAGCGACACGGCGCCCCGGAAACCGGCCCAGCCGGCAACTGTTCCCACCCGCCAGCTCGACGGCCCCTGGCTCGGGTCGAGGATCCGGCGGCGCCGCAACTTCGCGACCTGCGCGGTCAGGTAGACGAATGCCAGGCGGGTGCCGACGACGGCCAGGGTGACCATCACCACGATCAGCAGAGCCCGCTGGGCCGAGGTGCTGGTGATGCCCCGGACCGCGCGAGGAATCTGCGTGCCAAGCAGGACGAACAGACCGCCGTTGATCAGGAACGTGGACAGGTCCCAGAACGCGTACGCCAGCACCCGGGACCGGGCGCGGATCACCCGGGGGCCGGCATAGGCCAGCACCAGGCCGGCGACCACCACCGCCAGCACACCGCTGGCGTGCACCGAGTCGGCCAGCAGGAAGGCGCCGAACGGTGTCAGCACGCTGAGCGCGCCCTCGCGCAGCGGATCGTCGAGCCGTTTGCGGATCAGCACCACGGCGGCGCCCACCAGCAGACCGGCGACCACGCCACCGACGCTGGCACCGACGAACTCCTCGCCGATGCCCAGCACGCCCGGCTCCGCGCTCTGGCTGAGCAGACCCACGGCCACGGCGAAGACCACCAGTGCGGTGCCGTCGTTGATCAGGCTCTCCGCGTGCAGGGTGGTGAGAAGCTTCCGGGGCAGCCGTTTGGCGAGACCGGTGACCGCCGCCGCGTCGGTCGGGGCGAGGACCGCGCCGAGCACCCAGGCCGCGGCGGGATTCACCCCGAACGCCTGCGCGGTGAACGACACCGTGACCATGGTGAGCACCACCAGGACCACGGCCAGCAGCCCGATCACCGGCAGGTTGGCCCGGATCTCGCGCAGGCTGATGGTGAGGCTCTCCCGGTACAGGATCGCCGGCAGGAAGATCAGCAGCACCAGGTCGGGTTCCAGGGTCACCTCGGACAGCGGCGGCGTCAGGCCGAGCAGCACCCCGAACGCGATGAGCAGGACCGGCGGGGCGACCCGGTACCGACCGCCGAGGGTGGTGCCGATCAGGACGGTCGCGCCCAGCACCACGATCAGGACGAGCACCTCCACGGCGTACCCCCTTGATCGACGGCCGACGGTGGACGCGCCGGTGGTTCCATCTGACCGCACCCGCCGCGGGGTTCCGACGCGAATCGGCAAGTCGCCGCCGGCAGCGGACGGCGGTCAGGGCGCCGGGGTGACGGCGCGGGCCCAGGCGGTCAGGGCGCCGGGGTGACGGCGCGAGCCCGGGCGGTGACCGCGCGGGCGGCGCGGCGGTGCGCGGCCGCTTCCTCGTCGCGGCCCAGCGCGTCGGCCAGGGCGGCGAGGTGCCCGGCCACCGGGCCGACGGTGAGCACCCCACTGCCGGCGGCCAGTTCATCCGCCGCTGGGAGCAGCTCGACGTAGACCCGTTCCATCGTGACCCGGTCTCCGAGGGCTTGCGCCGCCCGGCCGACGAGGCAGAGCCGCGCCTCCCGCAGCAGATCGTGCGGCCCGTCCGGAAGAGTCCGCAGGGCCGCCTCGGCAGCGTCCCGGTCACCGTCGGCGAGCAGCAGCAAGGGCCGGACCCACGGCTCGTGCGGCCCCCAGTCCAGATCCGCCCACCCGGCACCGCCGGGCCCATCTGCCCAACCGGCACCGCCGGGCCCGTCCGCCCACCCGGCACCGCCGGGCCCATCTGCCCAGTCCGCGCCGTCGGGCCCGGGGATCGGCTGGTCCGGACCGGCGTGCGGCCCGTCACCGCCGACGGCCTCGGCGAGCCGCAGGCCGAGCAGGGCGAGCGGAAGCAACCCGCGGGTCAGACCCGGCATGCCGTCGGCGCTCAGCCGGTCGGCAGCCAACCGGTACGCGTCCGCCGCCGCGGCCGGGTCGCCGTCCAGAGCCAGGCGCAGTGCCGCGTACCAGCTGGTGAAGACGCCGACCAGCGGCAGTTCGTACCGTTCGGCGAGGCGGTCGGCGGCGCGGGCGTGCGCGTCGGCAGCGGGCCGGTCGGCCAGCGCGCAGTGTGCCTGGACCAGGACGAGGTGACCGAGCACCTCGAAGGTCACCAGCCGGTGCCGGGCCGCCAGGTCGACCAGTTCGGCGCCGATCCGGGCCCGTTCTGCGGCCAGGCCGACGCGGTCGAAGGAGTGCATGAAGCGGGCGTTGAGCGCGAAGGCCAGCAGCCCCGGGTCACCGACGGTCCGGGCGATCGTCTCGGCCTCGTGCGCCGCACGGCGGCCCCGGTCGGTGGTGGTGCCGCGCAGCTCCAGCGCGAGGGTGCTCAGCAGCCGGCTGCGCCGAGCCGAACCGGTCGGGCCGAGAGCGGTCAGGGCGTGCTCGGCAGCGCGGACGATGTGCCCGGAGAGCAGGTCGTCGTCGTTGCGCGTCCAGATGGCGGGCACGTCGAAGCCGGCCAGCACCTCCTCGATCAGCAGCGGATCGCCGACGGACTCGGCGGCGGTGATCGCCTCGGCACGCCGTCGTCGCGCCTCGGCCAGGCGGCCCGTCACGGCCAGCGCGCGTCCCAGACCGAGCAACGCCGTCAACCGCTCGCGCTGCTCGCCCGCACCAGCGCGGTCGTACGCCTCGATCGTCTGCCCCCACAGGCGGGCGGCCTCGTGCGGGTTACCGCCCCGTTCGGCCTGCTCGGCGGCTGTGCGGGCGTACGCCGCAGCGCGACCGGCGGCGACCGGTCCGCCGGCGCGGAGCAGGTGGTGCGCGAGCGCGGCGGGCTCGACGGGCTCCCGTTGTCGCAGCACCTCCGCGACGGCTGCGTGCCAGGCGGCGCGGCGCGGCGTGGACAGGTCGGCGTAGAGCGTGTCGCGGACCAGGATGTGGGTGAAGCGCAGCCGCCCGTCGGGCTCCCGCTCGGTGAGGAAACCGGCTTGCAGGGCGCGGTCGACGGCGTCCAGCACGGCGGTGGGGTCACCGGCCAGCGCACCGAGCACCTCCGGGTCGAGGTCCCGGCCGAGCACGGCTGCCTGCCGCAGCACCGTACGCGTCGGCGTGGGTAGCTGCGCCAACCGGTGCCGGATCACGTCGCGCACCCCGGGCGGCACCGCGGCCAGCGCTGCCTCCCCCTCGCTCGCGTACAACTGGGCCAGTTCCCGGACGAAGAACGGGTTGCCGCCGCTGCGATCGTGGATCAACCGGGCGGTGGCCGGGTCCAGTGCCGCACCGACGACGGCTCGGGCCAACTCGTCGGTCGCCGACACGGGCAGGCCGGCGAGATACTCCCGGATCGGCTCCAGCCCGGCGGCGCGGGCCAGGGCGGCGGTCAGCTCGGGGCTGATCTCGGTGGCCCGGTAGGTGCCGAGGATCAAGACCGGCCCGGTGGCCGGCTGCGGGCCGGTGAGCAGGGCGGTCAGCAGGTCCAGGGTGTCGCCGTCGGCACGGTGCAGGTCGTCGAGGACCAGCAGCACCGGCCCGCGGTCGGCGACCGCCGAGACCAGGGACGCCACCGCACGGTGTCGGCGAAAGCGCGTCCCGGCGGGGTCACCCGAGCCATCGTCGGCAACAAGGCCGTCGGCCGGTCCGGCGAGCGCGTCGGTGATCTGGGTCCACGGCCAGGCCGGCGGCGCGCCCTCGTACTCCGGGCTGCGTCCCCATGCCGTGGTCCAGCCCTCGGCGGCGAGCCGCTCGGTGAGGGTCTCGGCCATCGCGGTCTTGCCGGCCCCCGGGTCGCCGCTGAGCAGCGCGAGGGTGGGTTCGCGGCGGCGGGACGCGGCCTCGGCGGCCTGCCGCAGGCGATCCAGCTCGGTGTCCCGACCGACGAACGGGCGCTGCCGCGCCGGACCCGGTTCGACGGGTCGCACGGGGCTGGGGGTGGCGTCGTCGTCGAGGGCCGGGGTGAGGTGCGGCGCCTGGGCCAGGATGTCGGCTTCCAACCGGCGCAGCTCGGGCCCGGGGTCCACGCCCAGCTCGGTCACCAGGGCGTGTCGCGCCTCGCGCAGCGCGGCCAGCGCGTCGCCCTGTCGCCCGGCGCGGTAGCGGGCCACCGCGAGCAACCGCCAGGCATCCTCGCGCAGCGGATAGCTGGCCAGGTGGGCCGGCAGGTCGGCGGCGGCCTCGTCGGGCCGACCCAAGGCCAGCAGCACCTCCGCGCGCCGTTCGACGGCCAGCATCCGCAACTCGTCCAGCCGGTTGATCTCGGCGACCGCCCAGGGCTCGTTGGCGCAGTCCGCGTACGCGGGCCCGCGCCAGAGCCGCATTGCCCCGTCGAGCGTCGCCAGGGCCGGCGCGGGACGTCCCGCCGCCAGCAACCGGCCCGCCTCGCCGACGGCCGCCTCGAACTGTCCGGCGTCCACCGCCTCCGGGGCGGCCCGCAGCACGTACCCGGGTGGCTCGGTGACCAGGATCCGGGGCGGCTGCCGGGGTGGTCGGTCGGGCTCCAGGGCCCGGCGCAGGTCGGCGACGAAGGTGCGGATGGCGCCCACCGCGCCGTCGGTTGCGACCTCCCACAGGTCGTCGACGAGACGTTCCACCGGCACCACCCGCCCGTGGGCGATCAGCAGCCGCGCCAGCACCAGGCGCTGCCGGTGCCCGCGCAGCGGGGCCGGGCCACGCGCGGTCACGGCGGTCACCGGCCCGAGGACGCCGAAGGTCACCGCGTCCGGTGCCGCCGGTTGCCTGGTCATGGCATCAATCTAGGCGCGCCGGGCGGACCGCACTGACTCGGCACTGATCGCCTGCTGATCACCACCGCGCAGGCTCGACCAGGTACGACGGCGAGGGCCACCGCCCCTGCCGGCACCGCTCACCAGGAAGGTTTCCCGTGGACCCCAGGATCAACGGATTCGACTACCGCCGTGTGACAGTCGCCGACGGTGTGACGCTCAACGTCGCCGTGGGCGGCTCCGGGCCGGCGATCGTGCTGCTGCACGGCTTTCCGCAGACCCACCTCATGTGGCGGCACGTCGCGGCCGACCTGGCCGCCGACCACACGGTCATCTGCCCCGACCTGCGAGGCTACGGCGACAGTGACAAGCCCCTCGACCCCGACGGCGACGGGTACGCCAAGCGCACCATGGCCGCCGACGTCGTGGCGCTGGCTGCTGCGCTCGGCCACCAACGGTTCGCGTTGGCCGGCCACGACCGTGGTGCCCTGGTCGCGTTCCGCGCCGGTCTCGACCACCCTGAGGTGATCAGCCATCTCGCGCTGCTCGACGTGGTGCCCACCCTCGACACGTGGGAGGTGCTGCACGGCACCTCCGCCGCCGTCGCGTTCCACCTGTACCTGATGGCACAGCCGCCCGGTCTGCCGGAAGCGCTGATCGGCGGCAGCCCGGACGCCTTCTTCGGCCATTTCCTGGACGTCTGGACCCGTGATCCGGAGGCGATGCCGGCGGACGTCCGGGCGGAGTACCTGCGCGCGTCCCGGGAGGCGGTCACCTCGATCGTCGCCGACTACCGGGCGTCGGCCGGGATCGACGTCGCCCACGACACCGCCGACCGGGAGGCCGGCAACCAGCTGCGGATGCCGGTGACAGTGCTTCAGCAGGACTGGGGTGCCGCGCTGGGCTACGACGCGGCGGCGGTGTGGCGCGCCTGGGCTCCGGATCTGGAGCATCGGACGGTCACCTGCGGGCACTTCATGGCGGAGGAGGCACCCGCCGAGGTGGTCCGGGCACTGCGGGCCCTGCTCGCCCGCTGACCCGATCGGCGCCCCGATCGCACCATTGTCACCCTCGGCAAGATATCCGACACTCTTCGTCACCGAGGTGATGGTGCGGTCGGGTCGCCGCGCTCCGGGCGACCCGACGCGCTCGAATCCGACCCGAAATGGGCTCTGAGCTGCGGTAACACGACGTTGCACCTGGTGGACGACAACCGGTCATCGGTGCTACACAGGCAGATATCGGCAGCCAACGACGGCGAGTCGCAGCTTTCTCGCTCAACGACCGTCCACAGGCAGCGCACCAACGGGCCACGCCGCACGGAACCGCCGCTCCACAGTCGCGACCCACCGAACGGCACCGGCCCACCGGCCGCTGCTGGACGCCGGTCCTCGACCAAGGAGTTGCCGTGGGAAACCTCCGTATCCGATCCCGCCACCAGCCGTACGAGATCGCTGTCCTGGCCGCGGCACCCGTATGTGGCGTGCTGATGATGACCCTCGAGGTCCGGCCGACCTCCGTGCAGACGGCCATGCCGGTGCCCATCCAGGTCGCCTGGGAGCTGGGTCTCATCGCGGTGGGTGTGGGCGGGCTGCTGGGCATCGTGTGGCCCGGCCGGCTCTCCACCGGGTTGGGCATCGAACTCGCGTCCGTGCTGGTGCTCGGCACGATCACCGGCATGTACGCGGTGGCAGTGGTGGCCATGTCGGGGCGACAGTCCATCGTCGCGACGTCGTTCGTCATCGCGGTGACGATCGGGTCGCTCTGGCGGGCGGCGCAGATCGCCGTCGACCTGCGCCGCCTGGTGCGGGCCTGCGAGATCGTGGGCTACGAGAAGGTGCCGGCAGGTGCCACGTGAGTAGCTCCCCGCCGCCAGTCGCACCGCACTGGGTGCAGATGGCGCTCAGTGTGCTCGCCATCCTCGGCGGAGGCACCGGCCTGGCCGCGATCGCCACTGTGGTGGTGCAGCGGGGCAAGTTCAGGGCCGACGCCGCCGACACCCTCACCGAGGCCGCACTCACCCTGGTGCAGCCGTTGCAGTCCCGGATCACCCAGTTGGAGGGCGAGGCGCTCAGCGCACGATCCGAGTTGGGCGTGCTCCGCGAGCAGGTCAACAAGTTGCAGTTCGCGGTCCGGGTGCTCACCCGGACGCTGGACCGTTGGCGGGCCGCGATCCAGTCGCCCGACGCCACCCTGCGCAAGGTCCGAGCCATGGTGGCGGAGACCGATCGTTCACCCGAGGATCCCTGAACAGCACCGGACCTCGCACTGCCCGGCCAGGAAGCCTCAGTCACCGCGACGGAGGCGTGCCGCGAGTTCGCTCATCGCCGCCCGGAACTCGGGATCGGACTCGCCCGGATGGTGCCCCCGCACCGGTGGCGGACGGCGCTCCCCCGGAGGAGGCAGCAGGCCCTGTGGGTCCCGTAACCGCCGGTCGACCCGGCCGGCCGGGTCGGCGGGGTCCGGAGGCGGGTCGCCGGGCCGGTGTGGGGCGAAGATCCAACCACCGACGGGGTCGGTGTCCCGCCACAGGTTGAGCCACCGCCACTCGACACGGTCCCCCACCGCGCGGAGCACCGTCTCGTTGAGATAGGCCGGAAAGAGCCGGGCGTACAGGCGGTCCAGCGGCGACCCGTAGGTGAGCAGGACGACGCGCTGGCGTACCCGCGGGGGCAGCCGCAGCACCGCGAGGGCGAGCAGCACCGACCCGTGGCTGTGCCCGCAGAGCAGCACCCCGTCGTGCCGCGCGGTCAGGTGGGTGATCCGGTCGGCCAGCTCCGGCACCGCACGGTCGGCGTAGCTCGGCGGTGCGAACGGGTGCGCGGCCCGGGGCCAGAAGGTACCCAGGTCCCACAGGATGCCGACGTGCCGGCGGAACCACGCCGTGCGGTAGGCGAACACGCCTCCGAGGATCAGGGCCACCAGCACCGCGGCGACGAGATAACTGCCCAGGGCGAGACCCATGCCGACGGCCCCGGCTGGCAGCCCGAGGACACGCCATGCCAGTTGGTCCGGTGCCAGGTCGGTCAGCCTCAACAGGCTCGTGGCCAGACCGATCACCGAGAGGGCCGCGTACGTGATCGCGAGGAGTCCCAGCCACTCGACGAACCGCGCGCGGGCGACCGCCCTCGTCACCTGGCGCAGCCGCTCGGCGCCCTCCGGCCCCACCGCCGGGAAGTCGCGGGCGGTGATCGCCGCCGCCGCCCGCCACCGGCGGCGTCGCGACAGGAGGGTCAGCCCACCGCACAACACCACGCCCGCGATGACGTGCACGAAGAAGGCCAACAGCGTCCACTGGTACGGCAGCGGCGGCCCACCGTCGCCGCGGTAGCCGCCGAGCAGGTTGCCGCTCTGGTAGACGAGGTTGGCGGCGAACGCGCTGCCGAGGCCGACCGCGATGGCCGCGACCACCGCCGCGCCCAGCCCCCGCGGCAGCGCGTTGCGGCGGCCTCCCCGGCCCTGGTGCCACAGCACCAGCCCGCTCAGCGCCACCAGCAGCGTCATCTGCGTGAGCAGCGCCCAGTTCACGACCTCGTCGTAGCCCGGCAGCCCGTCCGACGACGGCCAGGGGCGCTCGTCGAGGGCGACGGCGACGAGGGTGGCCACGCTCAGAGCAACGGCCACCGCGCCCACCGTGCTGGCGGTCCGGGTGACCATCCGCATGGTCGCCGCCCGGTCCAGCAGGCCGGGGACGGCGAGCAGAACGGCGCAGACCGGCAGCACCGCCGCGCTGAGCGCCAGCAGCACCGTCGTCGAGGCCGTCGCACCGTCGGCGGTCCGGGCCACGAGCAGCATCAGGTTGAGCACCGCGAGCGCGGCGGCGACGTGGACCGCGCGCAGCCGTCCCACCATCGGCTCGACGGCCCACAACGGGTTGCCGGCCGGACGGGGCCGACGGGTGCCCAGCAGCCGGAGGAAGGCGACGGCGGCGATCGGCAGCAAGGCGAGCACGGCCAACCGCGGCCCGATCTCCCGTCCGTCCAACCCCGCCATGGTGTCGAAGGGACCACGGCACCGGGCCGCGCCCAGACACCGCCAGGCGAGCAGGTCGAGGGCCACCCCGCCGATGGACACCACGTACAGCACCGTGAGGTTCAGGGCGAGGAGCCGGCACAGCACGGTGACCCCGGCGCCGCTGCGACGGCCGGTCGGCCGCATCCAGACCGCCACGTTGCTGAGCATGAACGGCAACAGGAAGACCAGCGAGAGCGTCCGGGCCACGGTGCCGGAGGGCAGGTCACCCCACCGGTACGCCTCCAGCGTCACACCGTCCGGCTCGGCGTCCTCCGATTCGGCGACGCGGTGGAAACCACCGCTGTCGTCACCCGCGACCTGCCGGACGTGCGCCCGACCGAGGACCTGCTCCGGTCGCGCCCCCGACACGCCGTGGACCCGCAACTCCACGACGTCGTGCCGACCGGGCCGCTGCTGGTGCGGCGTGTCATCCATCGGCGCGTCGTACTCAGCGGCCGGTGGTGCCGACGCGATGAGAGATCAGGTCCGACGCGACATTCCAGAGCCGTTCGGCGTTACCCGGGTCGACTGCGTACGCGGCCACACCGGTGTAGTCGGCAGGGCGCTCGGTGACGACCGCCGCCTCGGCGCAGTCCTCGAAGTAGCGACCGCCCACGCCGTCCAGCAACGGGGACGCGGCGAGCAGCACCGAGGTGGCGGCACCCTGCTGCGGGGTCTTCTGCCGTTCCTTGGGCGTACGCAGCCCGCCGGTGTGCTTCTGCAACCCGGTGGCGATCGCGCCCGGGTTGAGCGCGTTGGCGTGGATGCCCTCGCCGGACCAGCGGCGGGTCGCCTCGACCGCGAGCAACGCCTCGGCGCTCTTGGACTGCCCGTACGCGAGCAGCGGGTCGTAGGGCCGGAACGCGAAGTGCAGGTCGTCGAAGATCACCGGGGAGAAGAGGTTCCCGCTGGAGCTGACCGACACCACCCGGGCGCCACCGGCCGCGGCGAGGGCGTCGTGCAGACCGACGGTCAGGGCGAAGTGCCCCATGAAGTTGGTGGCGAACTGCATCTCCCAGCCCTCGGCGGTGCGCTCCAGCTCGGGCAGCGCCATGATCCCCGCGTTGTTGACCAGGATGTGCAGGGGCTGGTCCCAGCCGGCGACGAACCGGCGTACCGAATCCTGGTCGGCCAGGTCCAGCTCGCGGGCGCTGACCCGGTCCGCACCGATGCTGGCGGCGATGTTGGCGGCGGCCTGCTCGCCGGCGGCGACCCGGCGTACCCCGAGCACCACCTCGGCGCCGGCGGCGGCGAGCGAACGGGCCGTCTCGACGCCGATGCCGGCGGCGCCTCCGGTGATGACGGCCCGCTTGCCGGTCAGGTCGACACCGGCGAGGACCTCGTCGGCGGTCGAGGCGAAACCGAAGGGAGTGTTGATCCGAGTTGTCATTGCTGTCCCGTCTCTCGATCACGCTTACCCCGACACTGTCACCCAGGCGGCCGGTGCCAGCCGGATCCCTGCTTTTCCTGGGACTGGCAGGACCAGGATGGGCACCGGTGGCGGCTCCTACGATGAGCGGGTGAGCACAGCCGGCCCGCTGGGCGAATACCTGCGTGCCCGGCGCGAGCTGATCAGGCCGGGTGACGTCGGGCTGCCCGCGCACGGCCGTCGGCGGGTGCCCGGCCTGCGGCGCGAGGAGGCTGCCCTGCTCGCCGGCATCAGCGTCGACTACTACCTGCGGTTGGAGCAGGGCCGCGACCGGCACCCGTCGACGCAGGTGCTGGATGCTCTGGCCCGCGCACTGATGCTGGACGCGGAGGCCGCGGCGCACCTGTACGGCCTGGCCCGGCCGGCGCCGACCGGTCCGGCTGTGCGCCGGCAGGAGCGGGTGCCCCTGGGCATCAGGCAGTTGGTCGGCTCGTGGAGCGAGACCCCCGCCTTCGTGCACGGGCGACACCTGGACGTGCTCCTCGCCAACCCCGTCGCGACCGCGCTGGCACCGATCTTCACGGCCGGGGTGAACCTGCTGCGCGCGGTCTTCCTGGACCCGAGCGTGCCGGCGCTCTACCCGGCCCTGACGGCCGTCGCGGCCAACGCGGTGGCCGGCCTGCGCGCACAGGTCGGCGCCGAGGTGGACGATCCCCGGCTCACCGAGCTGGTCGAGGAGCTGACGGCCGGCAGCGAGCGGTTTCGGCGGTTGTGGGCCCGACACGACGTCACCGTTCGCGCGGGCGGTGGTCTACGGGTGTTCCGGCATCCGCAGGTGGGCGAGCTGGAGTTGCGCTACGAGAAGTTCACCATCAGCGGCACCACCCAGTCGCTGGTCGTCTACCACGCCGAGCCGGGTGGCCCGTCGGCGCGCTCGCTCGCCCGGCTGGCCCGAAGCGCGGCGGGCGACGGCGACGGATCAGGCTAGCTCTGCAGGGCCGGTCACCGGCTGGCCGCCCGCTCGGCGACCACCACCGAGATCCCGTCGAGGACGCGTTGCAGACCGAACTCGAAGGCGTACTCCGGGCCGTACGCGGCACCGTGCTGCTGACCGGCTGCGGTGCCGACGCGGGAGGCGATCGGATAGCTGCCGGCCGTCATGAACGTCTCCAGCCAGGGCGCGTGCGACTGCCACCACTGGCCGTCGGTCATGCCGGACTGGCGCTCCAGGTCGACCACCTCGGAGGCGGCCCGCGCCGCGCTCTTCACGTGGCCGAGGAGGAGCGTGAGCACCGCGTCCATCTCGACGTCGCTGAGACCGATGTCGACGACCGCGCCGAGCTCGTAGTCGTACTTGGCCAGCAGGTGCGGGCCGAGCACCGGTCGGGTCGTCTCGGCCCGCAGCATCCAGGGATGCCGCTGGTAGAGCGCCAGGTTGTCGCGGGCGATCCGCTCCAGCCGGGCCCGCCAGTCACCCTCGACAGCGGGTCGCGGCATCTCGCCGTACGCGGTGTCGACCATGACGTCCACGAGTTCGGCCTTGCCCGGCACGTACGTGTAGACCGACATGGTGCCGACGCCCAGCGCCTCGCCGACGCGTCGCATGGTCAACGCGTCGAGGCCCTCCGCGTCGGCGATGTCGATCGCGGCCCGGACGATCCGGTCGACGCTGAGGCCGGGCCCGGCGCTGCGGCTGGTCGGCTCCCGAGTGCGCCAGAGGATGGCCAGGCTGCGGGCCGGGTCCGCGGTCGCCTTGCGCTCACTTGCCATGGTGCGGCCATCCTAACAACGCGGGCGTACGACGTACGCCGCGCGGCTGGCCGCACCCCGGCCCTGCCGGCGGTCACTCGGCCGCCGGGGGCACCGACCGCAACCAGCGGTAACCCGCGCCGAGCGTGGCCGCGAAGGCGATCACCACGGCGTACGACCAGGCGTCCCCGCCCGCGCTCAGATCACCGAAGCGGTTGGCCAGGAAGCCGACGAAGGTCGCCATGCCCAGCCCGGTCACCGCGACGACCGCGCGAAGATCGGCCACCACCGCCGCGTACGCCCCGGCGACAACAGACATGACCAGCGTCCGAGCGGGCAGCTCGGCCGGGGAGAACAGCGCCCCGGCGAGCAGCGCGGCGCCGATCAGCACCGTCCAACCGATCGCCACGCTCACCCCGGTCGGGGTCGACCCGCCGACCACGGCGGTCTTCTGCTCCTGATCGACAACCACAGCACGCCTCCGGCGAGGGCGGAGACCCGTACTTCGGGCCCGCCGAAGGCAATGGCACCGCGACGGGGGCACCGCCGGCCAGGGCTTTCACGTTTCCGCTACGCCGATCGGCGCGATCGTGACGCCGCTTTGACGCGCAACGGCCAGCGCGCCCGGGTCAGCTGGCCTCGCTGTCGTCGGACAGCGCCGCACGGGCGTTCGGTGGGTAGTGCTGGGCATACCCCGGAAAGTGGATCTGGACGGCTGGGGCGCGTGGTCGTCCCCGATTAGCGTCTCTGGCATGACCCCGGAAAGCCCTTCTCACCTGGCCAGGGCGCTGCGTCGCCGCGACTGGCTGGTCTCCGCCTGGCCATGGCGGGCACTGGCCTACCTGGTCAGCACACTGCCGATCGCGGGCGTGCTCGCCGTCGGGCTGCTCGTCATCGGCGCGCCCCTCTTCGCCGCCCTCAACGCGCTGCTGCTGCACGGCCGGCCGCCGGGCATCCCGCTCATGCTGTTCCTGGCGGTCGGCAGTCTCACCCTGCTGGCGCTGGCGCCCCTCATGAGCTTCCCGGTGGCCGTCATCGAGCGGTGGCGGCTGGGGCTTGTCGACGGCCGCCCACTGCCCACGTCACCGTGGCCCGGCCTGGCCGCCCGTTACCGCAGCGCCGCCGGGTGGCGGGAGGTGGCTTACCTGTTCTGGCTCGGCGGGGTCGCCCCGGTCGCGTACTGGGTGTTCCTGGTGGTGGTGCTGCTCGACCTCGGGATGATCACCAGCCCCTGGCTGGCCGGCGACTCCAACCAGCCCGTCGTGATCTGGCAGCCGATCGACACCACAGGCGAAGCCATCCCGTACGCGATAGTGGGCGTGCTGCTGATCCCGGTGCTCTGGTACGCCGTCGGTCTGCTCGCCGCCGCCCAGGCCGCCGTGGCCCGGTGGGCGCTGGCCTCGCCGGTCGACGCCGCGGCGCTGCGCGAGGTCGCCCGGTCCCGCACCCGGCTGGTCGGCGCGTACGAGGCCGAACGCCGCCGGATCGAACGGGACCTGCACGACGGCGCGCAGCCGCGACTGACCAGCCTCACCCTTCAACTCGGCCTGGCCCGACTGGACGTACCCGAGGACTCCCCCGCCGCCCGGCCGCTCGCCGTCGCGCACGAGCAGGCCCGGGGCCTGATGGTGATGCTGCGCCAGTTGGTGCACGGCATCCGGCCGCAGAGCCTCACCGACCTCGGCCTGGCCGGCGCCGTACGCGAGTTGGCCGACGCGGCCACCGTCGCGGTCACCGTCCGCGCCGACCTCGACGACGAGCTACCGGAGATCGTCCAGACCACCGCGTACTTCGTGGTGTCCGAGGCTCTCGGCAACGTGGTCCGGCATGCCGGCGCGACCAGCGCGGACGTCCGTCTCACCCGGGCCGGTGGCGACCTCGTGGTCGAGGTGTCCGACAACGGCCGGGGCGGTGCCGACCCGACCCGGGGTACGGGCCTCACCGGTCTCGCCGACCGGGTCGCCGCAGTGGACGGACGGCTGTTGCTGTCCAGCCCGCCCGGCGGGCCTACCCTGGTCCGGGTGGAGCTGCCGTGCCGTCGCTGACCCGGGTGGTGCTCGCCGAGGACGAGGTGCTGCTGCGGGAGGGCCTGGTCGCGCTGCTGACCCGCTTCGACTTCACGGTCTGCGCCGCGGTCGGCTCCGCGCCGGACCTGCTCGACGCCGCCCGCGAGCACGAACCGGACCTGGTGCTGACCGACATCCGGATGCCGCCCGGCCGCCGCGACGACGGGCTGCGCGCAGCCGTCGCGTTGCGCGCCGAACGACCCCACCTCCCCGTCGTGGTGCTCAGCCAGTACGTGCAGACCGGGTACGCGGCGGCGCTGCTGGACAGCGGAGACGGCCAACGGGTGGGGTACCTGCTCAAGGACCGGGTGGCCGAGGTCACCGAGTTCGTCGACACGCTGCGCCGGGTCACGGCCGGTGGCACCGCCATCGACCCCGATGTGGTCCGGCAACTGCTGCACCGCCCCCGCGATCCGCTCGCCGCGCTGTCCGCCCGGGAGCGCGAGGTGCTGGCGCTGCTGGCCGAGGGCCGGTCGAACGCCTCGATCGCCCTCCGGCTGCACGTCACCGAGGCGGCGGTCGGCAAGCACGTCGGCAACATCCTGTTGAAGCTCGACCTGCCACCGAGCGACGACACCAACCGTCGGGTGCTGGCGGTGCTCACCTACCTGCGGGCCGACCCGGCGAGCTGACCAGCGTCGGGCCGAGATCGGGTCGGGTCGCTCGGGGCGATAGGTTTTCCTCAGCGGTACCGCCGCCACGTCGGGCGCGGACCAGGGAGATGGGGGCACGGCATGGCGGAGGCGCTGCGGGTTGGCCTGCTGGGGTACGGGCTGGCGGGCCGGGTGTTCCACGCACCGCTGATCGCCGCGACGCCCGGGCTGCGGCTCGACGCCATCGTGACCCGCGACCCGCAGCGGCGCGAGCAGGCCCGGCAGCACTTCCCGGACGCCCGCCTGGTCGACGACGCCGACGAGTTCTGGCGTACGCCGGACGCTCTGGACCTGGTCGTGGTGGCCACGCCGAACCGGCTGCACGTGCCGATGGCACGGGCGGCGCTCGCAGCCGGCCTGCCGGTCGTCGTCGACAAGCCGTTGGCCGCGACTGCTGCCGAGGGTCGCACGTTGGTCGACGAGGCGACCGAGCGTGGGGTGCCGCTGACGGTGTTCCAGAACCGGCGTTGGGACGGCGACTTCCTGACCGCCCGCCGCCTCGTCGAGCAGGGCGAGTTGGGGCGGGTGCTGCGCTTCGAGTCCCGGTTCGAGCGGTTCCGTCCGACGATCAAGCCGGGCTGGCGGGAGCTTGCCAGTCCCGAGGAGGCCGGCGGCGCACTCTTCGACCTCGGCGCCCACCTCGTCGATCAGGCGGTGCAGCTCTTCGGCCGGGTCGACCGCGTCTACGCGGAGGTGGACCGTCGCCGCGCGGGCGCAGCTGTCGACGACGATGCCTTCGTGGCGCTGACCCACGCCAACGGGGTCCACTCGCACCTGTGGATGGGCGCGGTCACCGCTCAACTCGGCCCCCGCCTGCGCGTGCTGGGCGACCGGGCCGGCTACACGACGTACGGGCTGGACGTGCAGGAAGCGGCGCTGCACGACGGCGGCCGGCCGGACCAGCCGGGCTGGGGCGAGGTCCCGCCGGAGCGGTACGGCAAGCTCGGTGTCGACGGCGACCTCCGACCCGTGCCGACGGAACCCGGTGCGTACCAGAGCTTCTACGCGCAGGTGGCGACGGCGCTGCGCGACGGCGCGCCGATGCCGGTGGACCCACGGGACTCGGTCGCCACGGTCGAGCTGATCGAGCTGGCCCACCGGTCCGCGGTCGAAGGCGCGGTGCTGCCGGTCCCCACCGTCTGACCTTGTCGTAACCGGCACCTGTCCGGTCGGACGGTCCTGAAGCGCTCGAAAACCAGTGGATCGGCGCCGCTGGGCGCCGTTACCGTGCGCGCAACCAGGTCGTCTAGGCAAGGACGTGCCGTTGTACACCCTGTGAGACATCCCAAGCGCTGATCTGTCGCGCGTCGCGCCGTGTGCGCCGCGCCGCTTTTTGCTGCGGACCTCTCACTGAAACCGGTGTACCTCTGTGCTCAGAAACTGGGCCGTCGTGCCCACCTGCCTGCCACTCATCAACCGCCGTTGCCGCTCGTGCGCGTCCGAACGCCTCCGGCCAAGCGGCAAATTTCGAGTCAACGCCAACCACAAACTCATCGACGTCTGGCTCCTCGCGCTCTGCACCGCCTGCGGGGAGACGGCAAAGCTCACCGTCCTGGAGCGAATGACAGTTCGCACCATCCCACCGGAGTTGCTGGACCGGTTGCACGGCAACGACCCTGGACTGACAGCCGATCTGCTCCAGGATCCGGACGTGCAGCGCGCCAACCGCATCGCCCTCGACTGGACTGGCGCCTGGCGCCTCGACACCGGCGGATCGGATCACCCGGACGGCGAGACGATCGACGTCTCGGTCCGCTTCGCGGCGCGGATCCCGGTCCGACCAGTACGACTGATCGCTGAAGGTTGCGGTCTTACCCGAGGCGAGGTCGAGAGACTGATCGTCCAGGGGAAGCTCGTTTCGGCGGTCCGGTTGAACGGCAAGCTCTCCGGCGACTTCACGTTCACCCTCAAGCACTGACCGCTTTTCCCTACGACCACGGGCCTGTCCGGCATCTTCCGCAGGGCAGGCCCGTGGGCGTTCCACCCGCACCGCCGACAGCACGTCACCCGATTTGCCCGTCTCGGGTTGCCGGCGTGCGGTTGATCGACTCGGTTTTCATGAAGTCGCGGTGTCAGACCGCCTGCGATACCCCGATTTCAAGAAAGCCGAGTCGATCATGGCCTGAGAGTCGGTGGCCTGACGGGCGGGCGGCCTGACGGGCAGGCGGGCGGAGGGTCTGACGGGCGGGGCTGGCGGCATCGCCGACGGGCGGGCGGCCGGCGCCGGATCGGTCGGGAGCGCACGTGTCGGGTTCACGGACGGTTCGTCCGGCTCAGGTGCCCGGGTCCTGCTCGGAGGGGGCGTCGTCCGGCACCCGGGCGTCGTCGTCGGTCAGTGCGTCGTCCGACGGCTTGGCGTCGTCGCCGAGCCGACGCTCGGCCTCCCGGACCTCCTTGTCGAGCCTGGGGTTCTCCTCGTCGGGACCGTGCGACATGGCGACCTCCATCGGGCGCGACCGGGAACCTCCGACACCCTCGACCGGGTGCCTCCGAGCACCCATGACCGGGCGCCTCCGAGCACCCGCGATCGGGGACCTCCGAGTACCCGGCCTGACGGCGGGGACACCGGTACACAGACGCCACTGCGCATCAAACCGACCGAGAAGACCCACCGTCCTCGGCGACCGCGGCCCTCAGGAAACAGGCGGCTGCCTCGATCGGGACGGTCGCAACGTAACTGTGTGCCGGCACCTGCGGGAAACGTCGCGCAGGTCATGTCGCAGAAGCGGTGAAGACGTCGTCGGCGGCCGACCGCAGGCGGGTTGGCTGGGTGCCGAGCACCGGACCACCGGAGCCCGAGCACCGGACCACCGGATGCCGAACGCCGGACCACTGCAGGCCGAACGCCGGACCACTGGATGCCGAACGCCGGACCATTGGGTACCGAGCACCGGGCCGGCCGGCGAGCGCGCCGGGCTGGAGCCCAGGAGCGTTGCCGGCCCGGCCCGGAGCCGGATCAGCGCTGCTTTAGCTCGCGCCAGGAAGGGTGGGTGCCGCGCCAGGCGTCGGCGAGGATGGCCGCCGAGGCCCGGCTTGGGCACTGCTGCACCCGCTCACGACCCGACGCCCCACCGATCTGGGCGCGGACCTCCCAACCCTGCCCGTCAGTACGGATATACACGTCCCGGCGCCCGCGCGGGGTCGTGTCTCCGTTCCACCAATGCTCCTCGACCTTCATTCGCCGACCGTATAGCAATTTTTGCGTCGAGGGTACGGCGCAGGCGGGTGGATACCAGGGCGATAGCCATAATTCAGGCGTACTTCGACCGATCTGGTGACAGGGAGGAACCGCGAGGGCGGATCCTTCCCGCCCTGAGTGGCGGATCAGGTGGATATGAGATATCGCTGAGTACACCGGTCAGGGCGCTTGTCGACCCGCCCTGCCCCGAGGGGCCGAGTGCGGCGAGCAGCCCTCGCCTGTGATGCGAACATCACAGGGAGTGATCGGCGGTGGTGCTCATCCCTGGGTGGTGAGCAGGTAGTCGTCGGCTTCCGGGCTCCAACGCAGATCGACCACTCCCCCGGTCGCGGCGGCCTTGCAAAACTGGAGGAAGCTGCGATAGCCGAGCTTCTTCTCGCTGAAGTCGGGGCGGGCCCGCCGAAGCTGGTTCTTCAACCCGGACAGCGCCACCGGGTTGCCGCTGCTGCCCAACTCGGCCACCACACCGCGGAGCAACCCGAAGGCCACCTCCCGGTCGCCGTGTTCGGGCAGCGAGACCTCGGGGTCACCCTTCGCGGGGCCCTCGGCCAGCTCGATCACGGTCTGCTCGGCGAGGTGCCGCAGCAGTTCCCCAAAGGTGCGAAAGCCGTAGTCGGACTCACTGAACGTCGGGTCCTTGCGCAGCAGGGTGCGCTTGAGCCGGGAGGCGGTGACGTCGCCGTTGGCACTGCCCTGCAACCCGGCCACGGTCTGGGCGACCAGCACGGCGAGTGCGTCGACGTCCCGTCCCGGCTCTTCGCCGGCGGGTCGGCGGTCCACCTCGGGCTCGCGCTCCCGTTCGAGCTCCTGCTCCGGCTCGGGCGGGCGCTGGTCCGTGCCGGCCGGCCGGCTGGAACGGCCCCGTCGGCTGCGGGTCGGCGGGATGTCCACACCCTCCAGCCGGTCGTAGTAGAGGAACTCGTCGCAGGCCGGTGGGAGCAGTGCCGACGTGGAGCCCTCGACCCCGACACCGATGACCCGCTTGTTCAGCTCGCGGAGCTTGTGCACCAGCGGGGTGAAGTCGCTGTCGCCACTGCAGATCACGAACGTCGAGATGTAGTCGCGCTCGAAGGCCAGCTCGATCGCGTCGACGGCCATCTTGATGTCCGCAGCGTTCTTACGGGACGCGCCCATCCGTTGCGGAATCTCGATCAGCTCGACGTGGGACCGGGTGAGCATCCGGCGGTCCTCGTCGAAGTACGACCAGTCGGCGTACGCACGGCGGACCACGACACGGCCTCGTTCGGCCAGCGCGTCGGCGATGGGCCGGAAGTCGAAGTCCGCGCCGCCACGGTTGTCGCGTGCGCCCAACGCGAGGTTTTCGTAGTCGAGGAAAAGGGCGATCCGGTCTTCTTGATCCACGGGGGCCAGCCTACGCCCGGCGTGAGCTGGGCGGGGCAGGCGACGCGCGAGACCTCAACTCGACGACCGTCCATTTCTTGCGGCTTGATAGCCCGTTATTTTCATTGTTCGATAGACGTCTTGCAGTGCGATGTGTGGTGCTGCATCATGACGATCAATGTCGGGCGTCGGGGAACGCCGGGCGGACCTCCACCACCACCCACCCAGGAGGGTCACCGATGTTTCGCAGCCTCATGCCGGCGCGGGGACGCCCCGGCCGGCCCGGCGGCACCGCTGTCGCGCTCGCGGCCGGCCTCGCCGTACTGGTCGCCGGGCCCACAGTGGCCACCGCCAGTCCACCCGCGTCCGCCGGCGCCCAGCCGGTCGTCACCCGGGCCGCTCTCGACCCGGCGTTGGTCGCCGGGCGCGGCGCGGACGTCGACTTCGTCGAGCAGGAGGCGGAGAACGCCCGCACCACCGGCGAGGTCATCGGCCCCGACCGGTCCGCCTACACCCTGCCCGCGGAGGCCTCCGGCCGCCGGGCGGTCCGGCTCACCCCCGGCGAGTACGTGGAGTTCGTCCTGCCCAGCGCGGCCAACGGGATCACCGTGCGGTACAGCATCCCGGACGCGCCGCAGGGCGGCGGGATCACCGCGCCGTTGCGGGTCGCGGTCAACGGCAAGCACGTGCGCACCATGACGCTCACGTCGCAGTACTCGTGGCTCTACAACCAGTACCCGTTCACCAACGACCCACAGGCCGGGCTGCTGCACCCGGACTGGTGGATCACCGAGTGCCAGTGCGTGCCGTCGGCCACCACGCCGACCCCGAGCATCAGCACGCCGTTCCGGCCCGGCCAGTTCTACGACGAGCAGCGGCTCCTGCTCGGCCGCACCTACCGGGCCGGCGACAAGATCCGGCTCACCGCGCCGCCCGGCAGCGCCGCCGCCTGGACCGTCATCGACCTGCTCGACTCCGAGTTGGTCGCGCCGCCGCACGTCCGGCTGCTCGCGGCGAACGTGCTGGCCTTCGGGGCCGATCCCACCGGCCGGCGGGACTCCGCCGACGCGCTGGACCGGGCCATCGCCTTCGCCAGGCGCACCCACCTCAAGGTCTACATCCCGCCGGGCACCTACCAGGTCAACCGGCACATCACCGTCGACGACGTGACCATCGAGGGCGCCGGCAACTGGCACACCATCATCAAGGGCCGTGAGGTCGCCCTGCCGACCCCCGCACCGGACGGCTCGGTGCACACCGGCGTCGGGTTCTACGGCCGCGACGCCGCAGACGGCGGCAGCCGCAACGTCCACCTCTCCGGCTTCGCGATCGAGGGAGACGTCCGGGAACGCATCGACACCGACCAGGTCAACGCGATCGGTGGCGCGATGAGCGACTCGACCATCGATGGGCTCTACCTGCACCACACCAAGGTGGGCGTGTGGTTCGACGGGCCGATGCGCAACGTCCGGGTCACCAACAACATCATCGTCGACCAGATCGCCGACGCGCTCAACTTCCACACTGGTGTGACCGACTCCGTCGTGGCCCACAACTTCGTCCGCAACACCGGCGACGACGGCCTGGCGATGTGGTCGGAGAAGACGGCGAACGCGCGCAACACGTTCGACCACAACACCGTGCAGTCACCGACGCTGGCCAACGGCATCGCCATCTACGGCGGCACGGACACCACCGTCTCGCACAACCTCGTCGCCGACCCGGTCCGCGAGGGCAGCGCCCTCCACGCGGGTTCCCGCTTCGGCGCGGAGCCGTTCACCGGGCACCTGCGGTTCACCAACAACACCACCGCCCGCGCCGGCACGTACGAGCTGAACTGGAACATCGGGCTGGGCGCGATCTGGATCTTCGCCCTGGACCGGAGCATCGACGCTGACGTCCAGGTGACCGGTGACGCATACCTCGACAGCACATACAACGCGATCATGCTGGTCAGCGACTGGCCGGTGAAGGACCTCTACTCGATCAGCAACGTGCGGTTCCGGGACGTCCGGGTCGACGGCACCGGCACCTCCGTCCTCAGCGCCCGTACGGCGGGGTCCGCCTCGTTCGCCAACGTGGACGCCCGCAACGTGGGCGCTGTCGGCGTCAACAACTGCGGTTCGTTCCACTTCACCCCGGCCGGTTCGGAGTTCACACTGACCGACCTCGGCGGCAACGACGGCGGTTGGCTCGCCCCGTGGCTGCTGCCCAACACCATCACCTGCGACGACCGGCCACCCGTGTCGCCGCCCCCGCCTCCGGCGCAGTGGTGAACGCGGTGGGCGGTCCGACTCGTCGGGCCGCCCACCGCACGCTCACCGCGTTCTGGCGTACGCCAGCGGCACGCTCGTCGGCTGCCCGTTCCAACTGCCGAGCAGGGTGGGCCCGGTGGCGTCGCCCGCGCCCGGCCGACGGACGACGACCAGGTCGGCGGAGTCGGTGACGATGGTGGTGTTGTCCTCGTCGACCACCTGACGCACGGCGCCCACCGGCGCCGCGTCGGCGTCCCCGGCGCCGCTGACGGCGATCGTCACGGTCGGCTCACGCATCTCACGCCGACCGTCCACCTCGAAGTACTGCTCCGCCTGGCCACCACCGGCGAGGATCGCGTGGGCGAGCGCGGCGGCGTAGACCGGGTCCGCGCAGCCGTCGTACACCCAGCGCGTGCCGAGCACCGAGTGCTCGGTGGTGCCGACCAGCCAGTCGTCGGCACCGTCGAGGGGCGCGGAGCGGTAGGTGAGCGGGACCTGGTGGACCGGCCCGTCGGCGGTGCCGACCAGCATCGTCTCGATGCCGACCTCGTCGGCCGGGTCGTCGAAGCGGTACGCGCCCCGACTCACCACATCGGCGCCGGTCAGACCGCCGGTGACGCCGGCCAGTTCACCAGCGACGTCGGTCGGCCCGAGGAACCAGGGTTGGCTGGGCAGCCAGGCCGCCAGCAGGTCGAGCTTCGTGGGGCGCAGCGTGGCCCGGTGCAGCAGTGCCATGACCGCAGCCTAGGTCAGAGGCCGGCGCAGGGGTTGCCGTCCACCGTGCAGGTCTCCGGTTCCCGGGCCTTCGGCCGGTTGTCGCGTACGTCGAAGCGGAACGTCTGCGACCCACCGGCGGGCACAGCGGCCCCGGTGAAGGTGACCGACCGCCCGTTCTGTCGCCAGTCCGCGCCGTCGACGTCGTCCACGGTGCTGCCGTCGGCGAGGCTGACCACCACCACCCAGCCGTCCACGGCGGTGCCGGCGCGGTTGCCGAGCACCACTTCGCCGGTGTAGCCGAACAGGCGGCTGGAGTCGGTGTCGTAGCTGGCCGTCAGCGGCGGTGGGGGCGGCGGCGCCGACGTGAGGGTCGGCGACGGCTTCGCCGACGGGCTCCGGCTCGGACGGGCGGTCGGCGACGCGGCCGTTCGCGAGGGGCGTACCGAGGTCGTCGGCCGCGGCGTGGCGGCGACCTCGACGGGTGTCGCGGACGGCGACGGCGACGGGGCCGCGGGCGGCGCGGCGCGCTGCTCCGATTCGGCCGGAAGCGCCACCCACGCCGCCACCCCTCCGACGGCCACCACCCCGACCAGCGCGGCGGCCACCTGCCGGCGACGGCGACGGGCACGGGAGGGCCCACCGAACACGCCGACCAACGGCAGTTCCGCCGTCATCCCGCCGTCGCCGCGGCGCAGATCGACCTGCTGGAAGGCGAGCCAGTCGAGGATCGCCGGCAACCGTACGGTCAGCGCCTGCCGGAGTTGCTGCGCGCGTGGATCGTGCTGTTCGGCGGACCACGCGCCGTGCGTGGTGACCTCCCGAATCTCCAGCCGACAGCCCTGCCGGGTGGCGGTGACCGCACAGGTCAGCTCGCTGAGCCGGCCGGCCTCGTCGCAGGCCAGGACGAGGAGTTCCGGCTCCCGCCGCTCGGTCACCTCGACCTCGACGTTGGCCTCGAAGCCGGGCAACCCGGCCGTGCGCAGCAGGAGCCGGTCCGGTACGCCCTCCACCGTGTCGGCGTCGGCGAACCACCGGCCGAGCAGCTGCCGATCGGTCAGTGCGAGCCAGACCCGGTCGGGTGGGTGGGACAGCTCGACCTGCGCACCGATCTCGATCACGGCGAGACTCTAACGGGTCTCCGGTCCGTCCCGCCCCGGCCCGCCACAGCTGGTTGCCGGCGTCCTGGTCATCCCCAGCGGGTCGACCGCTCCAGCACTGCGGCGAGCGCAGCCCGCGCCCCGGCGCTCACCTCGGTGACCACGTCGGCCGCCGGCAGGTCCCGGGCCAGCGGGTGCGCCTGCCCGGCCCACAGGTTGGCGATCGACGCGTCCCCGTCGCGGCGGGCAGCGGCGAGCAGCGGACGCGTCAGGTGCAACACCTGGGGGTAGCCAATCGGCGCTGCCGCGTCGTGCTGACGCAGGAAGTCGTTGGTCACGCCACGGGCCCGCTTGCCGGTGAACGACCGGGTCAACGCGGTCGGCGCGGCACCGGCCACCGCCGCCCGGTGCATCGGCGAGCTGCCCGCCTCCGGGCAACGCAGGAACGCCGTGCCGAGCTGCGCGGCGGCGGCACCGGCAGACAGCACGGCGGCCACCGCGGGGCCGTCGACGATGCCGCCCGCCGCCACCAGCGGCAGATCGCAACCAGCGGCGACCAGGCGGAGCAACGGCAGCAGCGCGTAGTCGTCGTCGTCCGGCAGGCCGCCACGATGCCCACCGGCCTCGGTGCCCTGCACCACCACCGCGTCCACCCCCAGGCCTGCGGCGGCCGTCGCGGCGCCCGGGCGGGTGACCGTGGCCCACACCTCGGTGCCCCGCTCGCGCAGGGCGGCCACCACCGCCCGATCGGGCAGCCCGAACACGAAGGACACGACCGGGACCGGGTCCGCGAGCAGCGCGGCCAGCTTTTCCGGGTACGCGTCGTCGCCGCCCACCGGTGCGCCCAGGCTCACCCCGCGCTCTGCGGCCAGCGGGGCGAGCCGTTGCGCGTACGCCTGGATGGCGGCCTCGTCGACGCCGCCGGGGTCGGGCAGGAAGAGGTTGACGCCGAACGGCCGGTCGGTGCGCGCACGGACCTCGGCGACGTCGGCGACCAGACGGCCGGTGTCGATCATCCCGGCGGCCAGGAAGCCCAGCCCACCGGCCGCGGAGACGGCTGCCGCGAGCGGCGGCGTGGACGGGCCGCCGGCCATCGGGGCGGCGACGATCGGGTGACGCAACGTGGACAGCACGGACATGCACCCATCCTGCCGCAACGACCCGCCCACTCACGGACGCGCGGTGTACCTCCACCGCAGCACACCGGCCAGTGCCAGCAGGCCCAGCAGGGTCCCGCCTCCAGCCATCAGCAGCCAGGTCCGGCCGCCCAGGCCGATGGTGTCCTCGGCGATCGGACGGACGGCGGTGGGCAACACCGGGGCGGCGGACCCCGTCGGGTTTGCGGCGGTGACCGGCCCGTCGGTGGCCGGGTAGCGCAGGATCGTCGGGCGGGTCCCCGGCGGCTGGTCGGCGGATTCGGAGACGGTGAGCAACGACCTGCCGTCGCGACTGTAGGTGATCGACTCGCCCTGGGGTTCGTCCGGCAACGGGGTGATCCGCGGGGTGCCGGAGGTCAACGCCTTGACCACGTCGCCGTCGGGCACGTCGTACTCGAAGGCGTCGGCGTAGCTGCGCAGCACCACCCGACGCCCGTCCGGCGCGTTCGCCGCGCCGGTGACCACACCCCGCCCGATGAACGAGAACGGGTTGCTGGTGTCGGTCATAGGCAGGGCCACCTGGCCGGCCGGGGCCAGCGGTGTCGTCGCGCCCGGCCGCAGCGCGGTGCTCGGCGCGTACAGGAAGACCGTGCCGCTGCCGCCCTTGGTGACGATCAGGGGCTGGCCGTCCGAGTCGAGCAGCAACGCCTCGGCGTCGTGCGGGCGGTCCGGGTACGCCATCCGGTGCAGCACCGGCTTGTCCTTCCCAGGCGCGAGCCGCCACACCGCGACGCTGGTGCGGGAGCGGTCGTTGTCGCCGATGTCGGCGACCCAGACGGTGCCGTCCCGGCCGATGGCCAGGTCCTCGGTGTCGCGGGGCTGGGACGGGTAGGACACCGTGCGGACCACCGCGCAGCGCTGGTCGAGGAAGAAGATCCGGCGGCGGGCCTCGTCGTCGGCGCCGTCGTTGACCACCACGTACCCGTCGTCGGTGGCGACCATCCCGGAGATCTCCTTGAGCCGGTCGTCGCGTATCTGGCACACCGGCGCACCGGCCGCCGCCGCGCCCGCCACCCCTGGCGTGAGCAGCACGGCAGGTGTCACCACGCCGGTGAGCAGGGCCGCCAGCACCGCCCCGACACGGGCACCTCGCCCCCACCTCAACCGCCCGCGTACCCGCATCGCCCACCCTCCTCGTCGCGGCCGCGACCCGGCCACCCGCCCATCCTGGCCGATCCCGGCCACCGGCGGCGGTCATCGGGGGTACGCGCCCGCACCCCTGGTGGATGTAGTGTCGCTCCGCCTCATTCTGGATCTGGAGGGTGGCCATGCCCGGGACCGACACCTCCGCGGCCCGCCGGTTCGGGTGGCTGCCGCTGCACCGCCTCGGCCGTCCGGCCACGGGCGCGGCCGTCGCCTGGGTGCCGCTCGCCGCGATCATCTGCGGCCTCTTCACCGGCGCGTTGGTCAGTCGGGCCGCCTGGGAGACCTCCCGGCCGCAACCCGACCGGGCCGAGGCCGGCGCCGTTCTGGCCACGGTCTTTCCCGGCCACAGCCTCGGCGAGATCGACACTCCGCCCGCGCTCTTCGTGGTCTACGGGCACGCGCTGCGTCTGACCACCGTGAAGACCCTGGTGTTGGGTGACGGCGGGGAATACCAGGAGAGCGCCACCAGCGCCGCAGCCCTCGGCGCGCCGCCGGTGCCCACCGAGCAGATCGTCGCGGTGGCCCGGCAGCGCCTGACCGGTGCCGGCTGGCAGGTGTACGACCCGCAGGTGACCGAGGGCACGACCTGCGCCGACAAGACGTGTGCCACTCCGCGGGCGATCACCGACACCACACTGCTCGCCCGGCGTGGCGACACCATCCTGAACGCCTCGGTCTCGTCGCAGACCGCCGTCGACGCCCCCTACCTGTCGGTCGAGCTGCGCCGCGCGCCACCGCCCCTGGTGGTCCCCGCCGGGGTGCTCGGGACGTTGCTGGGGGCGGTGGCGGGTTGGTGGGTGTTCGGCTGGGCCAGCCGGCGCACCGAGGGACGACGTCGACGCGGCACGGTGAACGTCCTGGCCGGGGTGGCCGTGGTGCTGTGGTGGCTGCCGGTGCTGCTGGCTGCCCCGCAGCTGCTGCGCCACCACCTCGGCGAGCCGCACCCGGCGTGGCACCCGTTCTGGGAGTGGCTGGGCCAGCCGGCTGCCTCGTTGCTCTTCCTGGTCGGCGCGCTGTGCGTGCTGCTGGCGCTCGGGCTGGCCGCCGGAGCCCGCCGGGACGCCAGGTCCGCCGCCCCGGTCGGCTGACCGCCGCCGGCCGCGACCGCGCGCCGGTCACGGGCCGCCCAGGGCCGGTCCCACCGGGTACGGCGTGGGACCGGCCGCGACGGGGAGAGTTCGCCGTCACCGACCCGACGCGGGCGTCCGTTACCGGGTGGACCAGCGCTGCGCTCCGGTGCCGTTGCACGTCAGGAGCTGCGTGGTCGTGCCGTTGGCCGTGCCGGCGGAGGTCACGCTCACGCACTTGCCGGCGGAGGTGAGCACGATCGTCCCGTCCGTGCGGAAGGTGAAGCGCTGCGCGGCGGTGCCGTTGCACGTCCAGATCTGCACCCGGGTGCCGTCGGCGCTGGCTCCGCCGTTCACGTCCAGGCACCGGTCGCCGTAGACCCGCAGTTCCCCGGCGGCGGTACGGGTCCAGCGCTGGTTGGTGTTGCCGTGGCAGTCCCAGATGATGGTGGGGGCACCAGCGGTGGTGCTGGCGCCGGAGACGTCCAGGCAACGTCCGGAGGTGGGATTGACCAGGCCGACCGGGGTGCCCACCGGCGGCCCGCCCGCCGGGACCAGGCTGTCGGGCACCGAGCGCAGCGCGTCGTACCAGCGGGCGGCCATCTTGTCGTACCCGCCGGCGTTGGGGTGGACGCCGTCCGCGAGGTCCGCGGTGGTGAGCGCGGCGTGCATGTCGACCAGGTGCACCTTGCTGCCCTTCTGCGCCACGATGCCGGGGATCGCCGCGTTGTACGCCTGCACCCGGGCCTCCCGGTTCGGGTCGGACTCCGGCGTGATGGTGGCGACGAAGATGTCCGCACCCGGGGCCGTCGACCTGATCTTGTCGATGAGACCGGAGAGGCGGGCCGGCGCGTTGGCCACGTCGTAGTTCTGGTTCACGTCGTTCGTGCCGATGTGCAGCAGCACGGTGCGTGGGTCGGTGGCCCGCAACCAGGTGACGATGTTGGCGTCGAGCTGGTCGATGCGCCAGCCCGAGTGACCCTCGTGGTCGTGGTCACCGAGGCTGGCCGGCCCGTTGAACCCCGAGCCGACGAAGTCGACCGTGTAACCGCCACCGGCCAGGCGCTGCCACAGGTTGATCCGGTACCCGCCGGGCACGTTGTACCCGTCGGTGATCGAGTCACCGAGTGGCATCACGCGTACGCCGCCGTTCGACTCGGCCTGGGCGGGCGCGACCTGTGCCAGCGCCAGCACGGCGCCGAGGACCAGTCCGAAGCCGCCGGCAGCGGCTCGTCGTGCGTTCCATCGCATGGGTGTTCCCTCTCCTCGCAGGTGGTCCGGGACCTCGGAGGGGTGCGGTCCGCCGAGAACAGCAACGCCCCGACACATCCATTGATGCTTGACGATCGTCGGGGTGCCCGGGACAGGGAACGGCACGGGCGCGAGCCGAACGCCGCGCTGGCTGCGCCGAACGGTCCCGCAGACCAGTCCCGGCTGACTGACGAGGCGCCTCCACCCAGGCGTGCCAGCGGCAGCGGCGGGTAGGCAGCAGCCCGGCGGCATGTCGACACCCGCCGGTCAGGAGGCTCCGATGAGCACGTACCGGGATGATCAGGGCGACACGTTTCCGCCCCCGGAGGCGGATGCCCAAGAGCAGCGGCAGAACGCCGTCGACTACGGGCCGCCGGACCGGGTGTCGGGTGACATCGACCCGGAAGCGTCCGAGGCGGATCTGGCCGAGCAGGGCGCGCTCCCGGCGGGCACGCTCGAGGAGACGACGTCGCTGCCGGCCGACGCCAACCCGGCCGACGCCCTCGAACAGCGCCAGGAAATCCCCACCCGCGACGAGGGCCGTCGCACCTGACCATGCACGCCGCCGGCCCGGCCGTCCACGCCGGGGGGCAGGGCCGCCAACGCGTGTGATGCCTGTGAGTCATCAAGATGACTCACAGGCATCACGCTCGTGCGGACGTCGCCACCCGGAGGCTCGGCTCAACCAGCCACGCCCGACCAACCGGCGAAGCCGGCCAGCCAGGGTCAACCGGCGACGACCTGCCAGAGCAGGAAGGCGTTGAGCGCGACCACCAGGACGGCCACCAGGGACGCGGCGGCGGTGGTGAGCGGGTGGTTGACCAGGTTGCCCATCAGGTCGCGTCGGCGGGTGAAGGCGACCACCGGGATCAGCGCGAACGGGATGCCGAAACTCAGGATCACCTGGGACAGCACCAGCGCCTGGGTCGGGTCGAGACCGATGGCGAGCACGGCCAGAGCGGGCAGCAGGGTGACGAGCCGGCGGAGCAGCAGTGGGACCCGCCGCCGCAGGAAGCCCTGCATGATCACCTCCCCGGCGTAGGTGCCGACGCTGGTGGAGGCGAGCCCGGACACCAGCAGGGCGATGGCGAAGCCGAACGCCGCGGCGGTGCCGATGGTCTGGCCGAGCCCGGCGTGCACGCCCTCCAGGCTGTCCGCGCCACCTGGGCCGCCGCCACGGAAGCTGGCGGCGGCGATCAGCAGCATGGCGAGGTTGACCGCGCCGGCGGCGCTCAGGGCGAGCAGCACGTCGGCGCGTTGGCCACGGAACAGGATCCGACGCTCGGTGTCGTCGGTGGCGGGGATGCGGTCGCGGGTCAGCGCGGAGTGCACGTAGATGACGTGCGGCATGACGGTGGCACCGAGGATGCCGGCGGCCAGCAGCACGCTGTCGGTGCCCTGGAGCCGAGGCACCAGGCCGGCCACTGCCGATCCCGGATCGGAGTTGGCCGCGAGCAGGTTCGCCGCGAACGCCAGGACGATCACACCGAGGCCCACCGCGATGGCGATCTCGAAGGCGCGGAATCCGCGCGACCGCAGCGCGAGCACGGCGAACGCGAGGGTGCCGATGATGAGCCCGCCGGGCAGCAGTGGGATGCCGAAGAGCAGGTACAGGGCGACCGCGCCGCCGATCACCTCGGCCAGGTCGGTGGCCATGGCGACCAACTCGGCCTGCACCCACATCACCCGGTTCACCGGCCGGGGCAGCCGCTCCCGGCACAGCTCGGGCAGGCTGCGCCCGGTGGCCAGACCCAGCTTCGCGGTGAGTGTCTGCACCAGCATCGCCATCAGGTTGGCTACGACCACGACCCAGACCAGCAGGTAGCCGTAGCGTGCGCCGGCGGCGGAGTTGGTGGCGAAGTTGCCCGGGTCGACGTACGCCACGGCGGCGACGAACGCGGGGCCGAGCAGGATCAACCGGCCGCGTACCCGCCCACGTGCGCGGGCCACCTGTAGTGGAGTCGCCCTCGACGTCGTCAGCTCGTTGGTGACCATCGCACACCTCCCCGTCCACACGGATTGCTGCCGGTCCTTTCCCCTCGGGCTGACCCGTCGGTGCCAACCTCTGGCCTGCCGGTGCCACCGCCGTCGACATGCGGGGACATCGCCTGTGACGCGCCGTACCGGAGCGGACACGCCGCGCCGGCCTTGACAGCGCCCCGGCCGCCGATGAAGCTGTCTATTAGTCCTACTGTCGTAGGACAACAGGAAGGATCATCGCGAGTGATCGAGTTCGTACTGGACAGCCGGTCGAAGGTGAACACCTACATGCAGCTCGTGCAGCAGGTGAAACAGGCTCTGCGGGTCGGCCTGCTGACGCCGGGCGACCAGCTGCCGAAGGTTCGGGACGTCGCACAATCCCTGGCGATCAACCCGAACACGGTGCTGAAGGCGTACCGGGAATTGGAGATCGAGGGTCTGGTCGGCGGCCGACCCGGGGTGGGCACGTTCGTCCAGCGCACCCTGGCCGGCGCCTCCCTGCCCAACCAGGCCGAGCTACGCGACGACCTGGTCGCCTGGCTGGACCGGGCGCAGGCCGCCGGCCTCACGGCCGAGGACGTCATCGCCCTGGTGGAGACCACCCTGCGCGCCACCCTCGCCGACGACGTCCCGCGGAAGGAGCACGCATGAGCGGAACGAGAGGACAGAGAATGGACATGGTCTTGGAGGCCGACCGGCTGGGCAAGCGGTACGGCAGCACCTGGGCGTTGCGGGACTGCTCGCTGCACCTGCCGGCCGGTCGGATCGCCGCGCTGGTCGGCCCGAACGGCGCGGGCAAGAGCACACTGCTGCACCTGGCCGTCGGCCTGCTCAGGCCCGATGCGGGCGCGGTCCGGGTCTTCGGCAGATCCCCGTACGGCGACACGGAGGGCCTGGCCGACATCGGGTTCGTCGCCCAGGACACCCCGCTGTACCGGGACTTCACCGCCGCCGAACTGGTCATCGCCGGCGGCAAGCTGAACAAGCGGTGGGACGCCGCGTTGGCCCGCCAGCGGCTGGCGCAGCTCGGCATCCCACCGGACCGACCGGTCGGCAAACTCTCCGGCGGCCAACGGGCCCAGGTGGCGCTCGCCCTCGCGCTGGCCAAGCAGCCCCTGCTGCTGCTGCTCGACGAGCCGGTGGCCAGCCTCGACCCCCTGGCCCGGCGGGAGTTCCTCCAGTCGTTGATGGGCAGCGTGGCGGACTCCGGCACCACCGTCCTGCTCTCGTCGCACCTGCTGGCCGACCTGGAACGGGTCTGCGACTACCTGATCGTGCTCAACTCGGCCCAGGTGCAGCTCACCGGCACGGTCGACGACCTGGTCGCCGGGCACCGGCACCTGGTCGGCCCTCGGCACGACGGCGGCGTCATCGGGGGCGTCGCCGCCGTGGTCCGGGCCAGCCACACCGACCGGCAGTCCACGCTGCTGGTCCGCACCGACGGCCCGGTCACCGACCCGGCCTGGACGGTCCGCGAGGTCAGCCTGGAGGACGTCGTGCTGGCCTACCTGGCCGACGGCACCACGCAGACCAGTCACAGCGAGTGGGGAGTGGCAGCATGATCTGGCTGACCTGGCGGCAACACCGCAAGCAGGCGTTCTACACCCTGCTGGGGCTCGCGGCGCTCGCCGCTCTGCTGGTGCCGATCGGCCTGGCGATGCGGCACACCTTCGCCGACCTCGGGTTGACGGACTGCGCACGCCAGCTCGCGGACACCAATGTGGCGACGGCGACCCGGGAGGCCTGCGACGCGGGCTTCCGGCGTTTCGGCAACCAGTACGGCAGCCTCAACCTGGTGGCCGTGCTGTTGATCACCCTGCCGGCGCTGGTCGGCCTGTTCTGGGGTGCCCCGCTGGTCGCCCGCGAGGTGGAGCACGGCACGCACCGGTTCGTCTGGACCCAGGGCGTCGGCCGCACCCGCTGGGCTCTGGTGAAGTTCGGGCTGGTGAGCGCGGCCGTGGTGATCCTCGCGGCGGTGTACGGGTTGGGCATGTCGTGGTGGGTCGACCCGCTCACCCAGGCCGCGTACGAGGGCCGGTTCGGCATGATCGTCTTCGACCTGCAGGGCATCGTCCCGATCGGGTACACGCTGTTCGCCGTGGCGCTGGGCGTCTTCGCCGGCACCGTCTGGAAGCGGATGCTGCCCGCCATGGGCATCACCCTCGCCGGGTTCATCGGCGTACGGGCGGCGGTGGAGCTCCTCGCCCGACGGCACTACCAGCCCGCCCGCACCCAGACCTTCCCGATCGAGGGAGAAGGGCCACCGGAGATGAGCCGGGGAGACTGGATCCTCGCCCAGGGCGTCCGGAACCCCGACGGCACGATGATCGCCGAGGGCGGCCGGATCCAGTGCCCACCGGGTGGCAAGGGGCCGGAGGGCCGGGTCTGCGGTGCGGAACTGGGACTTGAGCCGGGCGCGTACAACTGGCAGTTGTACCAACCGGCGGACCGGTTCTGGCTGTTCCAGGGCATCGAGACGGGCGTCTTCGTCGCTCTCGCCCTGCTGCTGCTCTATCTCGCGGTGCGCCGGATCCGCCGGATCGCGTAGCCGGGCGACGGGTGCTCGTCGGGGGGCGGGGGCCTCGACGAGCACCCGTCAGCACAGTCGGATTCCGGCCCGTCGCCAACGGACCGCGCCCCCGGTGGGTCGACCACCGGGGGCACATTCGTCGAGCGGGTCAGCCGGCCAGTCGCCGGTAGCGGGCGACCGAGAGCGGCAGGAAGACCGCGACCAGGACGACCGGCCAGAGCACCGCCAGCCACGGATAGTGCTGCGCCGCCCACGAGTCACCGCCCCAACCGGGGTTGCCGAACAGCTCGCGGGTCGCGCCGACGGTTGCCGACAGCGGGTTCCAGGCGGCCACCGCACCGAGCCACGCGGGCATGGTGGACGGTGCGACGAACGCGTTGGAGAGGAAGCCGAGCGGAAACTCCAGGGTCTGCACGGCCACCACGGCCGTCTGCCCGCGGGTGACCAGGCCGAGGAAGATGCCGACCCAGATCAGGGCGAAGCGCAGCAGCAGGATCAGTCCCACCGCCGCGAGCGTGGCACCGGCCCCGCCGTGCGCCCGCCACCCGATGGCGAGACCGGTCAACAGCAGGACCGCGAGGGTGACCAGGGCGAACAGCATGTCGGCCACGGCCCGGGCCACCAGCGGGGCCAGCGGTGAGACGGGCATCGATCGGAGCCGGTCGGTCACCCCGCGCTCCAGGTCCTCGGCGACGGCGATCGTGGTGAGGCTGATGCCGAACACCATGGTCATCACGTACATGCCGGGCATCAGGAACTCCCGGTAGCTGCCGCCGCCGGGCACCTGCAACGCACCACCGAACAGGTAGGCGAACATCAGCACGATCAGGATGTTGAAGCCGAGCGAGGCGATCAGCGGGCCGGGATCACGTCGCCACCGGGCCAGGGCGCGCCAGATCAGGGTGCCGCTGTCGGTCAGGAGGGCGGGCCGGCCGGGTGTCAGGTCCACCGTCGGGGCCGGCATGCTCGTCGCGCTCATGCCGCCACCTCCTCGGCGGTCCGGGTCCGGTGCCCGGTGAGGTGCAGGAACACGTCGTCCAGGGTGGGACGGCGCAGCGCGACGTCCGCCACCGCGACGTTCCCGGCGTCGAGCGCCCGCAACACGTCGACGAGCGCGCCGGCCTGGTGACCGACCCGGACGCTCACCATCCGCCGGTCCACGTCGACCGTCGGCTCGCGGTCGGCCACCCGGCGCACCTGGGCGACGGCGGTGGCGAGGTCGGTCGGGTCCGCGACGACGACCTCGATCCGATCGCCGCCGAGCTGGGTCTTGAGGTCGTCCGGAGTGCCCTCGGCGATCACCCGGCCGGCCTCGACCACCGAGATCCGGTCGGCGAGCTGGTCGGCCTCGTCCAGGTGCTGGGTGGTGAGCAGCACTGTGGTGCCGGTGCGCACCAACTCCCGGACCGACTCCCACACCTCGTTGCGGCCACGCGGGTCCAGCCCGGTGGTGGGTTCGTCGAGGAAGAGGACCGCGGGAGCCAGGATCATGCCGGCGGCCAGGTCGAGGCGACGGCGCATGCCCCCCGAGTACGTGCTGACCGGCTGCTCGGCCGCGTCGGCGAGACCGAAGCGCTCCAGCAGTTCGTCCGCCCGCTGCCGGGCCCGGCTGCGACCGAGGTGGAACAGCCGGCCGAAGAGCACAAGGTTCTGCCGGCCGCTCAGCGCCCCGTCGAGCGCGGGGTTTTGCCCTACCAGCCCGATCCGGTAGCGGACCTGGTCGGGCTGGCGGGTCACGTCGAACCCGGCGACCTCGGCGCGGCCCTCGTCCAGCCGCAGCAGGGTGGACAGGATCCGTACCGAGGTGGTCTTGCCGGCTCCGTTCGGGCCGAGCAGGCCGCACACCGTGCCCTGCCGCACCCGCAGGTCGAAGCCGTCCAGGGCGGAGCGGTCCCGATATCGCTTACGCAGCCCTTCCGCCACTATCGCGTCGTCTCTCGTCGTCACAGCGCTCCCCTCCCGCAGGCGTCCAACCGCCGTTACCGTACAACATACGGTAGGGAATACGGGAACGTTGCCTCGATTAGGTTCGGCAGATGACGATCTCCTTGGACGGTCGGCGGTTCCGGGCCGTGGCGGACGTGGTGGCCGGCGAGGTGGGCACGCAGACCGTGTTCGCGTACCACGAACGGGCCGGCGAGGTGTGGGCCGAGTACGCCGGCGGATCCATCCGACGCGGCCACCTGGTCGGCACCCGTACCGGCAACCGGCTGGACTTCCGGTACGTCCAACTCAACAGCGACGGTCAGACGTCCTCGGGGCACTGCGTCTCGGAGGTGTCGGTGCTGCCCGACGGTCGGGTCCGGCTGCACGAGACCTGGTCGTGGGAGTCCCGGCCGGGCAGCGGCAGCAGCGTGGTGGAGGAGGTCCCGGCTCCCTGACGGTTCGCCGACGGGGCAGTCGCGGCTACGCGGGCTCGGTGCTCGCGGCCTGGCCGACGACACCGACGTTGAGCGGGTCGGCCAGGAGCTTGTCGAACGCCAACTCGGCGGCGCCGATCAGGACGGCGTCGCGGCCGAGGGCCGCCGCGCGCAGCCGCAGGTGCTCGCGGGAGGCCGGCAGCGGCATGGTGTCCAGTCGATCGCGTACCACCTCGGCACCCGCGGTGAAGATGTCGCGGAGAGTTCCACCGAACACCACGGCGTCCGGGTTGACCACGTTGACCAGGTTGGCCACACCGAAGCCGAGCCAGTCGGCGACCTGCTCGACCGCCTCCCGGGCGGTCCGGTCCCCTTCCGCGGCCGCGCGCAGCACCTCGGCCACCGCCCCACGGTCGCTCGGGTCCAGGCCCGCGTGCCGCAGCAACGCGGCTTCGGAGATCTCGGTCTCCCAGCAGCCGCGTGAGCCGCAGCCGCAGGGCAGACCGTTCGGGTTGACGACCATGTGGCCGACCTTGCCGCTGTGGCCACGGTGGCCGATGATCAGTCGACCGCCGACGATGATGCCGGCACTGATGCCCCGGTCGCCGTGCAGGTAGATGACGTCGTCGATGCCCACCGCCACGCCCCGTACGTGCTCGGCCAGACCTGCGATGTCGGCCAGGTCACCGGCCACGAACCCCGGGCCGGCGCGGAACTCCGCCGCCAGCGCGGTGCCGAGCGTCTCGTCCACGCCGGCGATCCGGATCCTGCCGTCCGGTTCCCGGGTGGTGTCGGTGACCGCGACCGCGCCACCGACCAGCAACGCGTCGGGGGCCACGGAGCGTTCCATGTCACGGACCAGGTCGGCGAGAGGCCCGACGGCGCCGATCGCCGACATGCCACCGGGTCGAGGGATCTCTCGCAGATCGAGGATCTGCCCACCGAGACCGACCCGGGCGGCGCGCAGCCGGTCGGCGTCGATGCTCAGGGCGTGTGCGTAGACCCGGTCGGAGCGGGGGCTGACCACCAGCGAGGGCCTGCCGGCGCGGCGGGCGGTGGTGGGCGCCTCCTCGGTGACCAGTCCGCTGGCCACCAGATCGGCAGCGAGGGCGCCGATGGTGCTGCGATTGAGGCCGAGCCGACCGGTGAGCTCGGCCCGGGACGTCGGCCCGTGCAGGTGGACGTAGCGCAGCACGGCGCCGAGGTTCTGTCGCCGGATCTCCTCCTGGCTGGCGCCGGGGACGGACGGCAGCGGGGAGTCGGTGTTGCGGCCGACGCCGGCTGGCCTGGACCGGACGGGTGACGCCACGGTCAGACCTCCTTCCGGGTCGGTGCCGGGTGGTGCGGGGCTGTCAGGACGACGATGGGTCCCGGAAGAGGAGATCCGGGACCCATCGGCGTTGCTGCCTACCGTGCGGTGATTACTTGGTGAGCGGCGCGAGCTTCGGGTCGCTGGCGTACGCCTCAGCCGCGTTCGCCTTGGTGACGGCGACCGGCGGGAGCAGGTACGTGTCGACGACCTTGCTGCCGTTGTTGTAGGACTTGGTGTCGTTCACCTGCGGGGCGTTACCGGCCTGGAGAGCCTTGACCATGTTGATGGTCTCCTTCACCAGGTTGCGGGTGTCCTTGTTGATCGTCATGTACTGCTCGCCAGCGACGATCGACTTGACCGACTCAACCTCGGAGTCCTGACCGGTGACGACCGGGGTCGGCTTGCCAGCACCCTTGACCGAGGTCAGGATGGCGCGGGCCAGCGTGTCGTTCGGGGAGAGGACGCCGTCCAGCTCCTTGTTGCCGTAGGTCGAGGTCAGCAGCTGGTCCATGCGGGCCTGCGCACCCTCGGCCTTCCAGCCCTGGATGGCGGTCTGCTTGACGTCCTTCTGACCCGAGGCGACGACCACGTTGCCCTTGTCGATCTCCGGCTTGAGCACGTCCATCGCGCCGTTGAAGAAGACACCGGCGTTGTTGTCGTCCGGCGAGCCGGAGAACAGCTCGATGTTGTACGGGCCGTTCGGCTTCTTGGCCTTCATGCCTTCCAGCAGGGCCTGGCCCTGGAGCTGGCCGACCTTGAAGTTGTCGAACGCGACGTAGTAGTCGAGGTCCGGGGTGTTGGTGATCAGCCGGTCGTAGGCGATGACCTTCACGCCGGCCTGGTGGGCCGCCGCGACCTGGGTCGACAGCTGCGCGGCGTCGGTCGCGCCGATGACGATGACCTTGGCACCCTTGGTGACCATGGCGGTGATCTGAGCCTGCTGGTCGGCGACAGTGGTCGACGCGCCGGCGTACTGCACGTCACCCTGGAAGCCGGCCTCCTTGAGGCCGTTGGTGAACAGGTCACCGGCGAGGACCCAGTTCTCCGAGGTCTTGGCCGGGAGGGCCACGCCGATCAGCGAGTTCGCCGCGAAGCCCTTGGCGGCCTCGCCGCCGGAGTCGCTGTCGCCGTCACGGCCGGAGCCGCAGCCGGCGAGGGCCAGCATGGCGGCGGCGCTGATGGCCACCACCGACGTGCCGAAGAATTTACGCATGGTGAGGACTTGCCTTTCTAGATGGTGAGGCGGGTGGAGAGGTCGGTGGCCGTCAGCCGGACACCGCTGCCTTGGCGGGCTCGCGCTCCGCGTCCGGCGGTGAGGCGGGTGGGGCGGAGTCGTCGCGGCGGAAGGGCCGCATCAGGCTCCCGACGATCGAGAAGCGCCCCTGGCTCTTGTTGTAGACGTCGATCGCGACTGCCAGCAGCAGGACCAGGCCCTTGATGATCTGGACGCGGTCGGTGCCGACACCCATGAGCTGGAGGCCGTTGTTGAGCACGGCCATGACGAGACCACCGACGATGGAGCCGCTGATGGTGCCGATACCGCCGGCGACTGCCGCGCCACCGATGAAGACCGCGGCGATGGCGTCCAGCTCCCAGCCGTTGCCGTCCTGCGGACCGGAGGCCGCCGAACGGGCCACGAAGATCATGCCGGCCAGTGCGGCCAGGACGGACATGTTCATCATGACGAAGAAGTTGACCCGCTTGAGCTTCACGCCGGACAGCTCGGCCGCCCGGGAGTTGCCGCCCACCGCGTAGATGTGCCGGCCACCGGCAGTGTTGCGGGTGTAGAAGGAGTACGCGATCACCAGGACCAGCAGGATGATGCCGGAGATCGGGAAGCTGGTGCCGACGCGACCGCTGGCGAAGCGCAGCGCCGCGAAGGCGATCACGCCGACCATGATGGCCATCCGCAGGATGGAGATCCACATCGGCGCCGGGTCGGCGTCCATCGCCCGTCGGGTCTTGCGGGCCTGGATCTCGCGCCACACCACCGCCACCGCCGCGATCAGACCGAGCAGCAGCGTGGCGTTGTTGTAGCCGGTGTTCGGACCGAACTCCGGAAGGAAGCCGGAGCCGATCTCCCGGAAGCCCTCCGGCACCGGGACGGTGCTCGCGTTACCGATGAACTGGTTGCCGCCGCGGAACAGCAGCATGCCCGCCAGGGTGACGATGAACGCCGGCACCCCGATGTAGGCCACCCAGAAGCCCTGCCAGGCGCCGATCACCGCGCCGATCGCGAGGCCGAACAGGATGGCGGCGGGCCAGGGCAGGTCCCACTCGGTCATCGACTTGGCGACCAGGATGCCCGCGAAGGCGGCGACGGAGCCGACCGACAGGTCGATGTGCCCGGCGACGATCACCATGAGCATGCCGATGGCCAGGATCAGAATGTAGGAATTCTGCTGGAACAGCGCGATCAGGTTGTCCGACCGCAGGGTGAGGCCATCGGTCAGGATCTGGAACAGGACGACGATCGCCACCAGGGTGAAGATCATTCCGAACTGTCGAGCGTTGGAGGTGGTGCCTCCGAACAGGTTCTTCTGAAGGTCCTTCAATCGGCTCATCGTGTGGCCATCTTCTTCGTCGAGGTCATCTGCTTCATGAGGTTTTCCGGGGTGGCGTCCGCCCGGGCGATCTCGCCCGTGATGGCACCTTCGAACACGGTGTAGATGCGGTCGCACAGCCCGATCAGCTCAGGCAGCTCCGAGGAGATGACGATGACGCCCTTCCCCTGGTCGGCGAGCCGCTGGATGATGCCGTAGATCTCGTACTTGGCACCCACGTCGATGCCGCGTGTCGGCTCGTCGAGGATCAGCAGGTCCGGGTCGGTGAACATCCACTTCGCCAGGACGACCTTCTGTTGGTTGCCGCCGGAGAGCTTGGAGACGCTCTCGTCGACCGTTGGGGCCTTGGTCCGCAACTCCTTGCGGTACGACTCGGCCGCCTGGTATTCCTCGACCTCGCTCAGGACGCCGCGGTGCGAAATCTTGGACAGCTTGGCCGAGACCGTCGAGGCCTTGATGTCGTCGAGCAGGTTGAGGCCGATCGCCTTGCGGTCCTCGCTGACGTACGCGAGCCCGTTGTCGATCGCGTCCGCGACCGACTTCAGGACGATCTCCTTGCCGTCCTTGATGATGGTGCCCGACTCGAACACCCCGTACGAGCGGCCGAAGATGCTCATCGCGAGTTCGGTACGGCCCGCGCCCATCAGACCGGCGAAGCCGACGATCTCGCCGCGGCGCACCACGAAGCTCTCGTTCTTGCAGACCTGCCGGTCGGCGGAGATCGGGTGCCGGACGTTCCAGTTGCGAACCTCGAAGAAGACCTCGCCGATCTTCGGCGTGTGGTCCGGGAACCGACTGCTCAGCTCTCGCCCGACCATGCCCCGCACGATCCGGTCCTCGTCGACCCCGTCCGCCTTGACGTCGAGGGTCTCCACGGTCCGGCCGTCGCGCAGGATGGTGATCTGGTCCGCGATCGCCTCGATCTCGTTGAGCTTGTGCGAGATCATGATCGAGGTGATGCCGCGGGAGCGGAACCCACGCAGCAGGTCCAGCAGGTGCTTGGAGTCGGCCTCGTTCAGCGCCGCGGTGGGCTCGTCCAGGATGAGCAGCTTCACGTCCTTGGCGAACGCCTTGGCGATCTCCACGAGCTGCTGCTTGCCGACCCCGATGTCCTTGATCAGGGTGTCCGGGTCCTCTTGCAGACCGACCCGGGCCATCAGGTCCAGCGCCATCCGGTTCGCGGCCTTCCAGTCGATCGCGCCCCGCTTGCGCGGTTCGTTGCCGAGGAAGATGTTCTCGGCGATCGACATTCCGGGAATGAGCGCGAGCTCCTGGTGGATGATCACGATGCCGGCGTTCTCACTGGCCCGGATGTCGGAGAACTTGCTCTCCGACCCCTGGTAGATGATCTGGCCGTCGTAGGTGCCGTGCGGGTAGACCCCGCTGAGCACCTTCATCAGGGTGGACTTGCCCGCACCGTTCTCGCCGCAGATGGCATGGATCTCGCCGGCGCGAACCACCAGGTTGACGTCGGAGAGGGCCTTGACTCCAGGGAACTCCTTGGTGATGGAGCGCATCTCAAGGAGGATGGGCACGTCGCTCATCGCTCGTACCACCTCGCCAACGTCATCGGTTGCCTCCGGAAGGTTGAACCTTCACTTGGTTTTGTTGTTGACGGCAACGTATTGCGGCCAGAGGGTCATCCGCAAGGCGAGGGCCTGTTGAAAATGTAACAATCCGGCAATATAGACGTCACACTGTCTTCGCCCGTCACAGCCGCCCCCGCAGTCACTCCGGGCACCCTCGCGCGCCGGTGGCAACGTTGTCAAATGGCAGCGACGCCGCCGTTGGCTCCAGCCGCCCTTGACAAGCCCCACCACCAGGGGTGATCCACAGCGGCCGGACAAACAACGACCCACCCGCGCGCCCGCCACCATCGAAAGATCTTGATCGGACCGCGACGCCGACACCTCCTCGGGGCCGCCACGGCGATCCTCGCCGAACGGTGTGACCCACGCCTCTGCGGATGACCCGGATCGACGACGGTCGCCGTGACACGCCCACCACCAGGAGAGGGATCCGCGCCTTAACGCCCATTAAGGCCGATTCGCGGCCGTCGACCGCGATCCGACCGGTCAGCTCGGGCGCAGCACCGCCTTGATCACGCCGTTCTCTCTGCGGTCGAAGCTGCGATAGAAATCGGGAGCGTCGTCAAGGGTGCCGTGGTGGGTGACGATCATGCTGGGCCGCGCTCGGCCCGCAACGACCAGGTCCCGCAGCAGGACGGTGTAGCGGCGGTCGTGGGTGCGACCGAACCGGACCGCCACTCCCTTGCTGAACAGCGCTCCCCACGGCGCGACCAGGTTCTCGTGACCGTCCGCGCCAGGGCCGGGGTGTGGGTCCCGGTCCGGGTACACACCGGCGACCGCGATCGCGCCAGCGGCATTGACCAGTCGGGCCGCGTCGGCGATGACCTGGTTCGGACGCTCCTGCTCGGGGTGCTCCCGGTCACGGGCCTGGAACCCGACCGCGTCGATGACCTTGTCCACCCCGCCCAGCTTCTCCTCGCCGAGCGGCAGCCCGGTCCGGGCCCGGTCGGCGCGGATCTGCTCGACCGGGTCGCCCCGGCGGAAGTCGATCGGCACGGCGCCCATCTCGCCGGCCTTGTCGAGCCGGGCGTCGACACCGTCGACGCAGTACACGACCCGGGCACCCCGCAGCAGCGCCGAGTACGCGCTCAGCAGACCGATGGTGCCGGCGCCGAACACGGCCACCGTGTCACCCGGCTCGACCCCGGCGAGGGTGGCCGCGGCGTGCCACCCGGTGACGAACGCGTCGGCGAGCAGCACGAAGTCGTCCTCGTACGCGTCCCCCGGCTCCCCGGGCACGGGTACGCAGTTGGCGTCGGCCCACGGCACGCGCAGCAGGTCGGCCTGGGCGCCCCGGTACGGACCCATTCCGGCGTAGCCGTACGCCGCGCCCGGCCCCTCGGCACGGGCCCGCAGACAGGCTGCCGAGAGCCCTCGCGCGCACATCACGCACGTCCCGCAGAACAGGTGCGTGGGGATCACCACCCGCGTGCCCGGCCGGACGGTCTGCACCGCGCTGCCGACCTCCTGCACCACACCCAACGGTTCGTGACCCAGCACGAGGCCGGGCTCGGCGCTGGTCCGTCCGTCGTACATGTGCAGGTCGGTGCCGCAGAGGGCGGCGGAGGTGATCCGCACGACCGCGTCGGTCTCCGCCTCCAGCGTCGCGTCGGGCACTTCCCGCACGGCGACGGTCCGGACGCCCGTGTAGACGACGGCTCTCATCCCGGCACTCCTGTTCGGCAGCGGAAGGCCGGTCTTCCCCCGACTGCGCCGTTCATGCCGCTGCAATCGGCAACCAGATTGCGGCGGTGCTATCTTAGGAGTCCTAAGTTATTTCCTAGCCAGCCAAAGGACCGTTATGCCACGGCAGGGACTGACCAGCGCGCGCGTCTCGGCCGCCGCAGCCGAGCTGGCGGACTCGGTTGGCCTGTCCCGGTTGACCGTCGCGGCCGTCGCCCGGCATTTCGGCGTCTCGGACGCCGCCCTGTACGTGCACGTCCGCAGCCGGGACGCGTTGATCGAGCAGGTCGCGGTCCGCGCGGCGGCCGGGTTCGCCGACGCACTCGCGATCGCCGTGGCTGGTCGGGCGGGCCACCAGGCCCTCGTCGGGTTCGCCGACGCCTGGCGCGCGTTCGCCGTCACGCACCCGGGGCAGTACGCCGCGACCCAGCTCCCGTTGCCGGCCGAGGTCGGCACGAGTTCGACGGGGCACCTGCGCCTCATCGAGCTGAGCTACGCGATGCTGCGCGGTTACGGGCTCGACGAGCCCGCTCTGACCGACGCGTTGCGATTCGTCCGCAGCACCCTGCACGGTTTCGTGAGTCTCGAGACGGCGGACGGCTTCGGGCATCCCCGCGCCGTCGACGCGTCCTGGCACTCGATCCTCGACGCGGTGCACACCACAGTGAGCAACTGGCCGACCGGAACGCGGGAGCAGCAGTGACCAGTCACGATCACCATGTCGAGTCGGCCGACGGGACCCGCCTGGTGGTCCGGCGTCTGGGTGCCGGCGACCCCGTCGTCCTCGTGCACGGCTCGGGCGGCGGGCTGCACTCCTGGGCCACTGTCGCGGACGACCTGGCCCACGACCACGAGGTGTGGATGCCGGCCCGGCGCGGCTACGGTCCCAGCGACGTCCCGCCCGGCCCCAAGTCCTTCGCGGAGGAGACCGCCGACCTGACCGCCGTCATTGCGGCGGCCCGCCAGCCGTCCGGCAAGCCGGTCCATCTCGTCGGGGCGTCCTACGGCGCGACAGTGGCGTTGCACACCGCCTCGGCCGATCCGCGCGACGTACGCTCGCTGGCCGTCTTCGAGCCGCCGCTCTTCGCGGCCGGAGCGGAGGTCGCACCCCTGCTCGACGCGTACCGTGCCGCCTTCGAGCGCGACGACGCCGGGGCGATGGCAGCGGCGTTGAACGGCGTGACACGGGTTCCGGCTGAGGTCGTCGCCGCCTTCGCCGCCGCGGCCGGCGACCGGACGCCCGACCCGGTCGAGGCGCGGCGGTCGGCGATCGGTTGGCTGCACGATCTCGAGGCCCTCGCCGGGGACAGCACGGACATCGCCCGGTGGTCCTCGATCACCGTGCCGACTCTCGTGCTGTCCGGCGCCGACACGTGGGAGCCGATGCCCACGACGACGCACACCCTCGCGGCCACGATTCCGGCCGCGCGCCACGTCGTCTGGCCGGGCCAGTCACACTTCGCGACGATGACGGCACCAGCTCTCGTCGCCGACGCCCTGCGGCAGTTCTTCGCCGAGATCTCGGCGACCTAGCCGAGCCGAGACCCCGACGCCGACGTGACGGCGACCGGTGCCCCACCGGCGCGAGGACGAAGGAGCGCGGGCTGAGCTGGCGGGGCCGGCACGGTCCACACCGGACGTAGCATCGGCGAGGCACGATATTCAGGCGGACCACCCACCGACCGGATCGGGCACCCGACATGACGACCGAGCAGACCACGTCTCCCCCGCGTACCGGCGTCGGCATCACGGCCACCGGTCTGGGCCGCACCGTCCCACGCGGCCGCCGCATCCTCGACGACATCTCGCTGACCATCCAGCCCGGCGAGGTCGTCGCCGTCATCGGCGCGAGCGGCGCCGGCAAGACCACCCTGTTGGAGACGCTCGCCCGGGTTCGGCGGCCGACGACGGGCACCGTGGCACACGCCGGGGCCGACGCGGTCCACGCGATCGGCTTCGTGCCCCAGGACGACATCATCCACCGCGAGCTGCCACTGGCCCGGACCCTGCGGTACGCGGCCCGGCTACGCCTCCCATCCGGGACCGGGCCGACCGAGATCAGCGACCGGGTGGCCGAGGTGCTGGCCGAACTGCGGCTCGCCGAGCGGGCCGCGGTGCCGGTGGGCAGGCTCAGCGGCGGTGAGCGCAAGCGCGCCAGCATCGCCGTCGAGCTGCTCGACCGGCCCGGGGTGTTCTTCCTGGACGAGCCCACCTCCGGGCTGGACCCGGCGATCGCCGTGGAGTTGCTCCGGGTGCTGCGCACCCTCGCCGACGTGGGGACCACAGTCGTGCTCACCACCCACCAGATCACCGACGTGGACCACTGCGACCGGGTCGTGGTGCTGACCCGCCAGGGCCGCCTGGCGTTCACCGGCACACCTTCCGCCGCCCGGGAGTTCTTCGGCCTGCGGTCCCTCGCGGAGGTGCACCTGCGCCTCGACGAGGAAACCGACCCGGCCGCATGGCCCGACCGTTTCGCCGCTCAGCGCGACGCCGGCCCGCCGGCCCGCGCGACCGACCACTGCGACGTTTCCGCGCCAGCGCCCCGACGGGTCGGCCGGTTGCGTCAGTGGGCCGTCCTCACCACGCGCAACGCGGAGATCGTCGTCCGCAACCGGCTGACCCTGGCGATCCTGCTCGGCTCGCCGCTGATGGTGCTCGGCATGTTCGCGCTGCTGTTCCGGCCAGGTGCGTTCGACCCGATCCGGCCGAGCCCGACGGTGACCGTGATGATCCTGTTCTGGATCGCGTTCGGCGGCTTCTTCTTCGGGCTGACCTACGGGCTGCTGCAGATCTGCACCGAGTTGCCGATCCTGCGCCGCGAGCGGCTGGCGGGCGTCCGGCTGGTGCCGTACCTGATGGGGAAGGTCGCGGTGCTGCTTCCGCTGCTGGCCCTGGTGGACCTGGCTCTGCTCGGGGTGTTGCGCGGCATCGACCGGCTGCCACCGGTCGACGGCCGGGACTTCGCCGCCCTGTACGCGACCCTGCTGCTCTCCTCGGCGGCGGCGCTCGCCCTCGGCCTGCTGTGCTCCGCGGCCGTCTCCGACGCGGCCCAGGCGACGCTCATGCTGCCGATGCTCTGCTTCCCGCAGGTGCTGTTCGTCGGCGCGATCCTGCCGGTGCCCGCCATGGCGACCGGCGGTCAGTGGCTCAGCCACGCGATGTCGAACCGGTGGGCGTTCGAGGCCCTTGGGCACACCGCCGGGGTGGAGCAGCTCTGGCGTAACGGTGGTTCCCCGCTCGGCCCGCCGCTGCTCGCCACGTACGGTGACAGCTTCTCCCGGCCGGTGTGGGTCAACTGGCTGGTGCTCGGCGGTTTCGTGCTGCTCTTCCTGTGCGCCACCTGGGCGGTGCTGGCACGACGGGACTCCCGTGGAACGACCTGAGCCGCCGCGCACCTCCCCGACCGCCTTGCCGGGATATGCCGCCACCGGGCGGATCGACGAGCTGCGCGCCACCGAGTACCGCCACCTGGACACGGACGGGCAGGTGTATCTCGACTACGCCGGGGCCGGGGTGGCGGCACAGGCCCAGGTACGCCAACACCACGATCGGCTGCTCGCCGGGCTGTACAGCAATCCCCACTCGGAGAACCCCACCAGCGCGGCGGCAGGTTCCCTGGTGGACTCGGCCCGACGCGCGGTGCTCGACTTCTTCCACGCCGACCCGGCCGAGTACGCGGTCGTCTTCACCCCGAACGCCAGCGGCGCCTGCCGGCTGGTCGGCGAGGCGTACGACTTCGGCCGGGCCTCGCCGCTGGTGCTGACCTGGGACAACCACAACTCGGTCAACGGCATCCGGGAGTACGCCCGGGCAGCCGGCGGGGCCGTGCGTTACGTACCGCTGAGCGGGCCGGAGCTGCGGGTCGCCGAATCGGATCTGACCAGGGTGCTCGACGCCGGTCCGCGCGGGCTGGCCGGACGGTGGGGTCGTCCGGGCCGCCGGGGGTTGTTCGCCTATCCGGCGCAGAGCAACTTCTCCGGCGTGCAGCACCCGCTGAGCTGGGTGGAGTTGGCCCACCAGCACGGGTACGACGTGCTGCTCGACGCCGCCGCCTTCGCGCCGACGAACCGGTTGGACCTCAGCGTCGTCCGGCCGGATTTCGTGTGTCTGAGCTGGTACAAGCTCTTCGGCTATCCCACCGGGGTCGGCGCGCTGCTGGCCCGGCGCGACGCGCTGGCCCGGCTGCGCCGGCCGTGGTTCGCCGGCGGCACGATCCGCGCGGTCAGCGTGCAGGGCGACTGGCACCGGTCGATGGATGACGAGTCTGCGTTCGAGGACGGCACGCTCAACTTCCTGAGCATCCCGGACGTGGAGTTCGGGTTGCGCTGGCTCGACTCGATCGGCGTCGATCTCGTGCACACCCGCGTCGGCCTGCTCACCGAATGGTTGCTGGAGCGGCTGGTCACCCTGCGGCACGACACCGGTGGGCCGCTGGTCCAGGTGTACGGGCCGACGACGGGTGCGGCGCGCGGCGCGACGGTGACCTTCAACCTCCGCCATCCGGACGGCACGCTGGTCGACGAGCGGTTGGTCGCACGGGATGCCGCAGCGGCCGGCTTTTCCCTGCGTACCGGCTGTTTCTGCAACCCGGGCGCGGGTGAGGGCGCGTTCGGCATCAGGAGGGAGTCGCTGCGGCGGCGGTTGTTGGCGCGGGTCGACACGATCGACCAGTATCTCGCCGCGTTGCGGCTGCCGACGGGCGGCGCGGTCCGCGTCTCGTTCGGACTGGCCTCCACCGCGACCGACGCGGAACGCTTCGTCGCCTTCGTCCAGTCGACCTGGCTGAACCGTGAGGTCGGCGTCGAGGCTGCTCTGCCGCCCCGGCTGCGGTGTTGACCTGACCGACGGCGCGCTAGCTGACCTGGGCCACGGGCGCCGGGCGGTGCTTGATCTCCTCCATGAACGGGAACTGGGCGGTGAGCTCGGCGATCGTCATCCCGGCCTGCCAAGCCGCCGCCACCTTGGCGACCTGCAACAGGTCCATGACGTCGCCGCGCGCGAGGACCTCGCCCGAGACCCGCAGATCGATCATGAAGTATCGGGCCTGCGATCCCAGCTTCACGCAGACCACGCCCGGCTCGGAGTGCAGCTCGGCGCAGGTGAACCGGCTCCGCCCCTGCTCGGGGGCGGTGACCCGGCCGAGATCGAGGCCATGACGGGCAGCGGTTTCGATGAGCGCGGGGGCCAGGCCACCCCGCTCGACCAGATCCGGGTAGAGGCGCACACCCAGCGCCGTCGACGCGTCGCTCATGACTGACTCCCACTTCCTTGTGACAGAGACCAGCAGCGCGCAGGTTACGGGGAGGTTTCCCGCACGCCTCGCCATCCTGTCCCGGGTGGACGCCTCACGGCAATAGGAAGGGTCGATTCGACCGCTATCGAGTAGTACTCGATCGTGGCGACCTGCTTCGATGCGGCGGCTGCCGTCCACCTCGGAGACATCGATCGACCTGGTGATCCTGTCGCCCACCGGCACTCCACCGATCACTGCGCAGCATCGGGCGGTAACGGACGGTTGGCATATTGGAAACAGTCTTGACAGAAGGTCATGATATCGACATGCTTCATTCTAGAGAGCGCTCTCCGCCTCTCCGGCACGCAGCCTCCGCCACCCCCTCGCTGAGGAGCCTCCCGTGTTCACAGCCCGCCCCAGACTCCGTTTCCGCCCTCTCGTACTCATGGCGGCCGCCCTCGTCGCGACCGCCGCGGCGCTCGTCGTCCCGCCGCATCCCGACCGGGCCGAGGCCGCCATCGGCCCGATCAGCTGGCAGGACGAGTTCAACTCCCCCGCCGGCACGCCTGTCGACCAGAACAAGTGGCGGTTCGACATCGGCGGCAGCGGTTGGGGCAACAACGAGCGGCAGTACTACACGAACAGCACCAGCAACGCCGTCCACGACGGCCAGGGCAACCTCGTCATCACGGCCCGCCGGGACAACCCCGGCAACTACCAGTGCCACTACGGGCGCTGTGAGTACACGTCGGCCCGACTCCTGTCGGCGGCCACCTTCACCCAGACGTACGGTCGGTTCGAGGCGCGGATCAAGATCCCGCGCGGTCAGGGCATCTGGCCCGCGTTCTGGATGCTCGGCACCGGCGGCGGCTGGCCCGACGCCGGCGAGATCGACATCATGGAGAACATCGGCCGGGAGCCCAACACCGTGTACGGCACGGTGCACGGACCCGGCTACTCGGGCGGCGGCGGCATCACCGGCAGCCGCACCGTCGGGGCACCGCTCGCCGACGACTTCCACACCTACCGGGTCGACTGGGAGCCGAACGTGATCACCTGGTACCTGGACGGGGTGCAGTACCACCGGGTCGACCCCGCCCGACTCGGCGGCAACCGCTGGGTGTTCGACCACCCCTTCTTCATGATCCTCAACGTGGCGGTCGGCGGTAACTGGCCCGGCTACCCGGACGGCTCCACGCAGTTCCCGCAGCAGATGCTCGTCGACTACGTCCGGGTGTCCAGCTACACCTCCGACGGTGGCGGCAACCCGACTCCCGGCACCAGCCGGATCCGCGGGGCGCAGAGCGGCCGCTGCATCGACATCCCCAGCGCCAACCCGGTCGACGGCGCGAAGCTCCAGATCTGGGACTGCAACACCACCGCCGCGCAGGCCTGGACCTTCGCCTCGGACGGGACCATCCGCGCGATGGGCAAGTGCATGGACCCCGCCTGGGCCGGCACCGCCAACGGCACCGAGGTCAACCTGGTCACGTGCAACGGCAATCCCGCGCAGCGCTTCACCCTCAACGCTGCCGGCGACCTGGTCAACCTCAACGCCAACAAGTGCGTGGACGTGCGGGAAGCCAACCCCAACAACGGCGGCAAGCTGCACCTCTGGGACTGCCTCGGCGCGGCCAACCAGAAGTGGTCTCGCATCTGACGACACCAGCACCGCCGAGTGGGCCGTCCGAGCACAGCTTCGGGCGGCCCACCGCCGTGCGGGCCCCCAACCCGGGCGACTCCGGATTCAGCCGATGGCGCGGCAGGTTGTCTCCTGCCCGCTATGTTCGGATTAATCCAGATATTCGGCCGCTCCGGGAGTGAACTCATGTCGCACCACCTCGACACCCCCCTCGCCGCCCAGGGCGGCCAGCTCTACATCGACGACCTGTACGTCTTCGACGGCAACCGCGCCACGGTGTTCGTGATGGACGTCAACAGCTCGGTGACCAAGGCCGACATCAAGCGCGGCTTCCACGCCGAGGGCCGTTACGAGATCAAGATCCATGTCAACGGCGCCGAGATGGAGGATCTGACCTACCGGTTCGCCTTCGGCGAGCTCGACGGTGACAACAGGCAGACCTTCCAGCTGTACGAGCTGACCGGGGCGGACGCCCGCGACGACGCCGCGATGGGCACTCCCATCGCGGAGGGGCGCACCGGCGAGGTGACGACCGGCGGCAACGTCCGGATCTGGGCCGGGCGGATCACCGACCCGTTCTTCATCGATCTCGACGAACTCTCCACCATCAACGGCGCGGTGAAGGACGGGTCGATGGTGGACCGCTCAGCGTGGCGCGTCGACCAGGCCAAGAACAGCTTCGCGGGCACGACAGTGGAGTCGATAGTCCTTGAGGTCTCCCATGACGAGCCGTTGCTGCGCGACGGCACCGAGATCGGCGTGTGGTGTCGCACGCTGCTGGCCACCGATGCCGGTGGCTGGCGCCAGATCAACCGCGCCGGCCACCCCATGATGTGGCCGATCTTCTGGCCGCACGACACCGACTTCTCGAATCCCGCCAACTTCCGCCACCCCAGTCAAGACCTCACCGAGGACGGCGAGGAGATCGCCAACGCCGTCGCGGGTGTCGTCGCGGCGAACGGCACCGCACCGGACCCCCAGGCGTACGGCTGGAGCGTCGCCCGACAGCTCTACCCCGACATGCTGTCGTACAAGGTCGGCACGGCCGCGAACTTCGGCTTCGCGATCCGCAACGGGCGCACCATGGCGGACAACGCGCCCGAGGTGATGTTCTCCCTGATCCTCAACACCGGCACCACCTCCGGGCTCACCCCGGAGGTCACCAAGTCGGCCCGTGCCGCCTCCTTCCCCTACGTGGTCCCGGCCTGACGGAGATCCGCGAGGCGCACACGAGCCGTCGCTCACCGAGAAGTCGGGGTATCCGGAACGTTCGGATACCCCGACTCTCGCTGAGAGCGGTGGATCGTCCACCCCCAGATGACCCGCTCGGGCATCGACTCCGCCTGCCGGAGTGACCCTGCGTCATTCAGCCCCTAATGGGGCATTTGCGTAGTTACGCTCGAACTGCTTCCCATGGGTTATTCAGGACACAAGGAGACTTGATGCGTAGAAAGTTTCTCGCGGGCTTGGCCGGCGTTGCCGCCGTCGTCGCGCTCGCCGGGCCGGCCGCCGCGGACACGACGGGCGACACGGTCGTGACCCTCACCGTCGACGCCGCCGGTGGTCTCTCGATCACGGTGCCGGCGACCGCGAACATCGGCAACGGGGTGGAGGGCACGACCATCTCCGGTCAACTCGGCCCGGTCACCGTGCTGGACCAGCGTGGAGCGCTCACCCCCAACTGGACCGCCAACGTCACCTCCACCGACTTCGTCACCGGCGGCGGCAGCTCCGGGGAGACGATCCCCAACATCAACGTCCTGTACTGGTCCGGCCCCGCCACGGCGACCGCCGGCGGCGGCACCTTCACGCCGGGTCAGCCCACCGCCGCCCAGCAGGCGATCGTCAACGTCCCCCGGACGGCGATGAGCCACACCGGCGGCACGGGAAACAACTTCGCCACCTGGAACCCCACACTGGTGGTGAACGTGCCCGTCGGCACCGTCCAAGGTGTCTACACGGGGACGGTGACACATTCGGTGTTCTGACCCGCTCGGCCGGCTGGTGCTGCTGGCCTCGGTCGCCCTCGTGGCGCTCGGGGTTTCGGCGGCACCAGCCGCTGCCGTGCGGGAGCAGCGACAGGAGCCCGCCGAGGACGCCGCCATCAGCATCCGCATGCTGGACATCCCCGCCAGCAGGGTGCAGGATCCCCGGGCCCAGGTCTACATCGTGGATCACCTGAAGCCCGGGGCGACGATCAACCGTCGGGTCGAGGTGGAGAACACCTCCGGCGAGTCACAGAAGATCGATTTCTATTCCGGGGCGGCATCGGTCGAGAACAACGCCTTCACCGTTCCCGAGGGACGCGCGGGCAACGAACTCAGCGGTTGGATCCGGCTGAAGACCTCCGGGATCGAGCTGGACCCGGGCGAGCGACGGCCGGTCGAGGTCGAGATCGCCGTGCCGAGGAAGGCGTCGAAGGGTGAGCGGTACGGGGCGATCTGGGCCCAAGTCACCAGCGCGAAGGAGCGCACCGGCAACATCACCCAGATCCACCGGGTGGGCATCCGGGTCTACCTCGACATCGGTCCGGGTGGCGAGCCGCCGACGGACTTCCGCATCGACGGGCTGGCCGCGGAACCCGGACCCGGCGAGTTTCCGGTGATCACCGCGAAGGTCACCAACACCGGCGAGCGCGCGCTGGACATGACCGGCACCCTGTCGCTGACCAGGGCGGCGGTCCAGGCCGGCCCGTTCAAGGTGACCAACGGCGTGACGATCCTGCCCGGCCAGAGCGGCCAGGTCCAGATCGAGGTCAACCAGGCACTGCCCGCGGGGACCTGGGACGTGCGCGCGAAGCTGGCCAGCGGCATCGTCGAACGCACGGCGACCGGGAAGATCAGCCTGCCCGTCGCGGTGCCGATGGTGGTCGCGAACTCCGCCGGGCCGAACTGGTTGGTCTACGCGGTCGGCGGGATCGCCCTGTTGGTGCTCGTCACCCTTGCCGGCTGGTATCTCGTCCGCCGACAACGCACCCGGCTCGCCTGACCTCCGGTCCACACAGACTGCCCGGCCGTTTCCCGAGGAACGGCCGGGCAGTGATGTTTCTCAGAACCCGGCCCCGGCGCCGCGGACCCTAGATGACCGAGTGCGTCACGGCCGCCGCGTAGTCGCCGACCACCACCCCCGGCGGGAGCGTCACCCAGAGGGTCGGGTTCCAGGTGACGGAGTTCGGGCCGCCGGTCTGGCCGGACCACCTGGCGGCCGTACGCGTGGTGTCCAGCACCGCGCCGGCCTGCGGGACGAAGGTGCCGACGCCGGTGGTGGTCAGGGCGGCACCGGAGGCGTACGTGATGCTGCTGTTCGGGATCGTCTCGCCGGCCGAGCCGGAGCCCGTGGTGAAGCTCGTGCTGGAGACGACGCTGACCCAGTTTCCGGAGAACGGCCCGCGATCGTCGGTCACGGTCACCGGGCCGAGTTGGCCCGAGACGCCGGTCGTGCCCGCGCTGGCGGTGCCGAGCGGGGAGATCGCCGGGACGCTGATGGAGAGCCCACCGAGCGGGCTGATGACCAATTCGACTCCTCGGGTCGCCGACTGGTCGAACGAGTCGGTCACCCGGACGGTGAACGGAAATGTTCCGGACACGGTGGGCGTACCGGCGAGCAGACCGGTGACCGGGTCGAGGGTCAGCCCGGCGGGCAGGCTCCCGGCGCTCACCGCCCAGGCGAAGGGACCCGTCCCGCCGGTCACCGTCAGCTGGTACTGGTACGGGTCGTACGCCCTGCCGGGCGGCGGCGGTGCAAAGGTCAACGTCGGTGCCGCGTTGACCGTGACCGACCCGGAGGAGGCCGACTGTGGACCGGTCCCGGCGGCGTTGGTCGCGGCCACCCGGAAGGTGTACGTGGTGCCAGCGGTCAGCCCGGTGACGATCCGGGTCGTGGCGGTCCCGGTGAAGGCCTGGGGTGTCTGCGCCACGTCGCCGAGGTAGGGCGTCACTGTGTAGCCGGTGATCGGCGAGCCGCCGTTGGCCGGGGCGGTCCAGGTCAGCGTGGCGGCGTTGGTCCCCGCCGTGGCCGAGGTGATCGTCGGTGCTCCCGGCAGGGTGTACGGGACCACGGCCGCCGAGGGCGGGCTGGCCGTGCTGGTGCCGTACGCGTTCACCGCCGCCACCCGGAAGGCGTACGAGGCGCCAGCGGTCAGTCCCGTCAACGTGCGGCTGGTGGTGGAGGCGTCGAAGGAGAGGGTCGGTTGGACGACACCGTCGCGGATCGGGGTGATCAGGTAGCCGGTGATCGGGCTGCCGTTGTCCGACGGCGCAGTCCAGTTCACTGTGGCGCTGGTGACGCCTGCTGCCGCGGTCGGTGTGGCCGGGGTGCCCGGCGCGGACGCGTAGACGTAACTCGCCGATCCCGCCGAGCCTCGGGTGACGACGCTGACCGTGACCGTCGCCGGGCTGGACCGGGCGGGCATGGATGAGATGCCGAGGGTGCCGCCCGGGTTCACTGTGAAGCAGCCGGCGGCCGGGCCGGAGGTACACGGCAACAGCAGCACCGACGTGCCGGCCTGCTGTTCGGCGGCCGTACCGATGGTGATCGCTGTCGCTCCGGTGAGGTTGCTGCCGCCCACTGTGACCGCGATTCCCCCGGAGACCGAGCTCTGGTCCGGGGTGACGGTGACGCCAGCGGGTGCGGTGGCCGGCGCGACGGGTGTGGTGACTGTGGAGAGACCCGGGTTCGCGTCGATCGAGGACGAGGTCGCCACCGTCGTGGTCTGGATCAGCGACGGCGTCACCGCTGTGCCGGTGACGGTTGCCGCGACCGTGATCGGCGGCAGCGAGGTGTCACCGGCGAACGGGCCGTTGCTGTTGGTGCAGCTGATGGTCTGTCCGGACGGGGCGCCGCAGACCCAGCCGGAGCCGTACGCGCCGCGCGGTACGACACCGGTGGGCATGGTCTGGGTGACAGTGATCGGCGACGTCTCGGTGGCCCCGGCGTCGACGCCTGCGGTGATCGAGTAGGTGACCGGGTCACCGGGCTGCGGGTTGGCCCCGACCGCGCTGGTCTGTGACACGTTCAGGTCCGGTACCGGGTTGAAGCTGACCGTCCGGGCGTTGTCGACCTCGTGGAAGTCGGTGACCGAGCCGGTCGAGGCGACCCATCCGAAGGCCAGTTGCCGGGGGTAGCCGCTGGCGTTCAGCCAGGTCGGCGACGGGTACAGACTCGGTGACACAACCGGGAGGCTGCCGGCCAGGGTCCGCGCCGACCCGCCGACCGGGGTGAACCTGACCCGGTACTCCCCCGCCGGAACGGTGATGCCGGTGTCCGTGGTGAACGAGGACGAGGTGGTGTTGGCGACCACCTCGACCGGCACCACCGAGGCGGCCCGGGTGGCGGCCCGCAATGCCAGTGCAGCCGAGGAGGTGCTGGTGGCGGTGCTGTTGATCGCGCAGTAGCCGACGCTGTTGCGGCCCGGTCCGCGCACCACGACCTGGCCGGGGACCCGGCCGTTGGTGGTCGAGATGTACGGCGGGTTCGTGCACCCGGTCCCCTGGTAGGTGCTGTTGCTGAAGTTGCCGAAGACGTCCAGCCCGATGCCGAGGTAACCGTTGGAGAGGCCCACCGAGGCGCCGTTGAACGCTGCCGAGTAGCCCAGTGACCCACCCGGCTGCCCGAGGGTGGACGGGGGTCTCGGGTTGGCCGGGTCGACAGCGGCCAACACGAACGCGAGGCCGTCCGCGCCCGGGTTGTTGCCGCCGTACTGGTAGGTGTTGAAGGTGACGTGCAGCCCCTGCGAGGTCGGCACACTCACCGCACCGACCACCCCACCCTGGCGGGTGACGGTGGCGGGGGTGAGGCGCAGCTTGCCCGCGCCCTGCGGGTCGGTGGAGGTGAGGCAGCTGAGCAGGGGTCCGGTGGCCGAGTTGCCCGCCGCGCTGAGACAGGCGGCGTTGGTCGCGGAGGCGCCGGGCACACCTGGCACCGCCACAGCGCCGAGGCCGTTCGCTGTGTTGTTGTGAAACGGCTGGTCGAACAGGACGGACCCGGCCGCCCGCGCCGGTTGCGGCGCGAACGCGAGGACCCCCGCGATCACGACGACGACCAGCGCCGCGGTGCTGGTCGGACGACGCCGGCCCCAAAACGACATGCCCACTCCCAGCTTTCACTCCAGTCCCGTTCTGGACTATATCCCCCCAAAACGCCCATATTTCCCGTACGACGGAGATGGCCGGACGACCCAGCGGCGACCAACAGGCCGTGAAAGCCAACTGACCTCCTCGGCGATGCCGAGGAGGTCAGTGGACGAAAAGCGAGCTGTGTCAGCCCTCGATGTCACGGGGGTCACGACTGCGGGGGTAGGTGTTCTTCTCCCCGATCGTGCCGTCCTGCTTCTTGATCACGTGTTCGACGCCACGGTCGGCGGCCATCTCGCGGCCCTGCGCCTGCGCGTCGGCCTTCACGTCATGCGTGCTGCTGGCCCGCTCGTTGCCCTCCGGCTTGTTCTTCCACTGCCCGTCCTCTTGGTAGGTATCGACGTCACCCTTGGCCATGGCCGGCTCCCTTCCCGCGTCTGAATGTCTCCCGAATCAGTGCCCCCAGGCACACCGGGGCAAACTGCCGTCCTCAGGAGACGGCCGCAGGGCAGTTGTTGCTCGTCCGCTTGACCGTGTATTCGCGGTCGTCGGTGGTGACGGTCGACGGCACCCCGTCGAAGTGGGTCTCCACCTTGTCCCAGCCGCGTCGCTGCTCATAGTGCAGGTGCGGCGCGCCGGAGTTGCCGGTGCTGCCGAGCCGCCCGATCTGCTCACCCTGGGCGACCTTCTGACCGACCTCGACCAGCGGTGGTTCGAGCATGTGCAGGTACTGCGTCTCCCACTTGCCGCCGTGGTCGATCTTCACCCAGTAACCGCCACCCCGCCCCCGTGGGCCGTCGGGATTGTCCGGGGTACGGCCACCGAGCGAGCCGTTGATGCCCGCCACCGTGACGGTGCCGGCGTACGACGCGAGCACCGGCCGCCCCCACGCCTCGCCCTCGGTGGGGAACAGGTCGACGTCGTAGTCGTCGTGGCCGGGGTAGGTGCCCAGTTGCCACGTCTCGCCGCAGCTGACCGGCATCTGGAAGAGCGGGCGCGGACCCGCCGGTCGCAGCATCGGCACCACGACCAGCGCGACGCCGAGAACGGCCGCCACCGCGACGAGCGCAAGGAGAACCCGGACAGTGCGGTTTCGAGGGCGGCGGTGGGTGCGGGCTGTGTCGGGGCGGCCGGTCGTCACCGGCCCGAGCATGGCAGACGCCGGCAACGCTTCCGCTCCCGGCCGCCCGACCGAAGGAGACATTGCAGTCGCATCGTGAAGGGGGTACGGTCAGATGCAATGCAGTCGTATTGCAACGAGAGTGGGCCCCATGCACGTGATCGCGTTGTCCGAGGCGACCACCCAGATGCTCGACCTGGTCGGGGGCAAGGCCGCCGGGTTGGGTGAGCTGATCCGGCGCGGTGAACGGGTCCCCGAGGGCTTCTGCGTCACCACCGAGGCCCACCGACTCGGCGTCATCCCGACGGCCGAGGTCGTCGCCGCCTACGAGCGGCTCGGGGCGGGCCCGGTGGCGGTGCGCTCCAGCGCCACCGCGGAGGACCTGCCCGACGCCAGCTTCGCCGGGCAGCAGGACACCGTCCTCAACGTCACGGGCACCACCGAGCTGATCGCCGCCATCGAGACCTGCTGGGATTCGCTGCACAGCGACCGGGCGACCGCCTACCGCGACGCCCGCCAGATCGTTCATCAGACGGTGCGGATGGCCGTCGTCGTGCAACGCATGATCACGCCCACGGTGGCGGGGGTGCTGTTCACCGCGAACCCGCTGACCGGGCGTCGCGACGAGATGGCGGTCGACGCCGCTGCCGGCCTCGGGACGACCGTGGTGGACGGCGCAGCGACCGTCGACCACTACGTCCTCGACGGCGTCCCACGAGACGACGACACGGGATGCCTGACGTCCGCCCACCTGGCCGAGCTGCGGGCCACTGGCGAGCGGTTGCAGGCCCACTTCGGCTCCCCCCAGGACGTGGAGTGGGCGATCGACGCCGACGACGTCCTGTGGCTGCTGCAGTCCCGGCCGATCACCAGCCTGTTCCCCCTCCCACCACGGACCGGGGAGCCTCTCCCCCGGGTCTACCTGGAGTTCGGTCACGTCCAGGGCATGCTGCAACCGGTCACCCCGATGGGCATGTCGACACTGCGGACGCAGATCGCCGCGATGCTCGCCGCGCTCGGCGTGCGGGTCGACATCGTCGACATCGGTGGCCGGCTCTACGGCGACCTGAGCGACCTGGCGCGAGACAGGTCGTCCCGCAGGCGACTGGTGAAGCTCCTGGCGGTCGACTTCGGGCCGCGCGCCCAGGCGGTGATGCAGCACGTGCTGGCGGACCCCCGGTTCGCCCCGACCAGCGGCGGGGCCCGGCGCGGTGGGGCACAGGGTGCCGCGTCGCTGCGGACGGCCGGCCGCGCGGTGGTGGGGATCCTGCGGGCTCTGGCCCGCCCGGAGGCAGCACGGATCCGCATGTTCGAGGCGATCGAGCAGATGAGGGTACGGTCAGCCGCCCCCGCCGATCTGCGGACCGCCGCCGACCGGTTGCGCTTCGTGCAGGCGCAGGACTCCGACGACAGCGCCGACGCCATCATGTGGCCGATCGTGGCGGGGATGCTCGCCGCCGCGCTGCCGACCGCGCTGCTCAAGGGCGTCGCCGGCCCGCACGAGATCCACACCGTGCTGGGCGGCATGCCGCACAACGTCACCATCGAGATGGACCTGGCCCTGTGGCGGCTCGCCCAGGGCGCGGGCGACCACCGTCAGCTCCTCCTCGACACCCCGCCGGCCGAGCTGGCCACGCGCCACCTGCGCGGAACGCTGCCCGACATCGGCATGACCACCTTCCTCGACGTCTACGGTCACCGGGGCGTCGCCGAAGTCGACCTCGGCGTGCCGCGCTGGGCGGAGGACCCCACGCCGGTGTTCGCCGCGGTCGCCAACTACCTGCGGGTTACCGATCCGCGGCAGGGGCCCGACCAGCGCTTCCAGCGGGCCGCCGCCACAGCGGAGGCGTCGCTGACGGCACTGGTCGCGCGAGCCCGCCGTCGGCGCCCGGTGCGGGGCCGCATCGCCGGCTTCCTGCTGCGCCGGGCGCGGTCGTTGGCCGGCCTGCGCGAGGCCGGCAAGTTCGCCGGGCTGTACCCGCTGCGCGAGACGCGCCGCCAACTGCTGCTCATCGGCGCCGACCTGCACGGCTCGGGATTGCTGGACCAGCCCGACGACATCATGTTCCTGACCCTCGACGAGGTGCACGCCGCCGTACACCAGGGTGTGGATCCGCGCGGGACCGTGACCGCCCGACGGGCGGTGCACCGCCGGGAGTTGCGTCGCAGGACGGTGCCGGTGGCGCTGCTCTCCGACGGCACGGACGTGGAGACCGTGCTGCCGGCGCGGCCCGCCGGCGACGGGACGCTCGCCGGCGTGGGCGCGTCGGCGGGCCGGGTGACCGGCCCGGCCCGGGTCGTCCACGATCCGGGCACCGCCCACATCGAGCCGGGCGACGTCCTGGTGGCCGCGACCACGGACCCCGGCTGGACCCCGCTCTTCCTCACCGCCGCGGCGCTGGTCACCGAGACCGGCGCGATCATGGCGCACGGACCGACGGTGGCCCGCGAGTACGGCATTCCCGCCGTCATCTGCGTACCGGACGCCACCCGGACGATCTCCACGGGACAGCTCGTCACCGTGGACGGTGGCGCCGGCACCATCACGGTCCACTGACCGTCGGCACCTACCGAGAAGGACGACCATGACCGACACGACGGCACCGACCAGGGCGCGGGTGGGCCCGCTGCTGCGCCGGGCGGCCCAGGCCGAGGCCGCGACCTGGCGCAGCCTGTACGTCTGGGCCCGGCGCCGCCCCCTGCCGCTGGAGCGCGGCGACGAGCCGTTCGGCTACCTCGGCGTGGTCAAGCCGATCCTGGGCATCTTCATCGGCCTGTCGGTCGTGGAGATCCCCATCTTCGATGTCGTCGTCACCCACGTGGTGCCGTGGCGGCCCGCCCGTTGGATCGTGCTCGGCCTCGGCATCTGGGGTCTGCTCTGGATGATCGGGCTGTTCGCCAGCATGACGATCCACCCGCACATCGTGGGCGACCGGGGTCTGCGGGTGCGGCTCAGCTCGGGCATCGACATCTTCATCCCGTGGACCGACGTCGAGGCCCTGCGCAAGCGTCACCGCTCGCTGCCGTCGAGCAGGTCGGTGCAGGTCGAGCAGGAAGGCGACCGTCGGGTGGTGTCCGTCTCCGTCGGCAGCCAGACGAGCATCGACGTCCTGCTGCGCCGGCCGTTGACCGTCGACCTGGCGAAGACCGGGTCCACGCCCGTGGACGAGCTGCGGCTGTACGCCGACGACCCGGACGGCCTCCTGCGGAGCGCGCGCGGCGCCCCCGCGAGCACCACCGTCAGCCGGTGACCGCCGCCGCGCCGGCGGGGTGTCCGGGTCACCCATTGTGAAACGATCGAGGCCATGCCCAAGAAGGTCGATCACCAGGAGCGACGCACCCTCATCGCGGACGCGCTGATGCGGGTCGCCGCGGATCAGGGCCTGGAGGCCGTCAGCCTCCGTCACGTTGCTGCCGAGGCCGGCGTGTCCGCGGGCATGGTCCAGCACTACTTCCGGACCAAGGACGAGATGATGGCGTTCGCGATGGCGGTGGTCCGCGAACGCGGCCAGATCCGGGTCACCGAGGCCCTGGCGCGCCTGGGCGAGAACCCCGCCCCCCGGCTGCTGCTGCGCACGATGATCGCCGCGCTGTTGCCGCTCGACGACCGGACCCGTGACGACGGGCGGGTGGCGCTGGCATTCCTCGCCTACACAGCGGTACGACCGGCGTCCGCGACCGGTCTGCGCGCCGACACCATGCAGCTGACCGGTTTCATCGCCAGCGTCCTACCCACCGGAGACGCCGCCGAGGCGGCCGGCCTGCTCGCGCTGATGGAGGGGCTGGGCCTCTATCTGCTGGGCGGGCAGTACACCGCCGAGCAGGCGCTGGACGCGCTGGACGCCCAGCTGGACCTGCTCTTCGGCTCGTCGGCGGCCGCCTGAGCGGTCGCGGTCGTAGGTGTGCCCTCAGCAGCGCGGCACGTTCGGGATGTACCCGTCGTAGCCGGTCAGCACGAAGGCGTCGGAGACGTAGCGGTTGGTGCCGATCCGGTTCCAGACGGCGGTCGTGCCGTACGGGCCGGTGACCGTGCTACCGACAGCCTGGCAGTAGACGGAGACGGTGGCGCCGTCGGCGACCGAGCCGACGACCGGATAGCTGGCACCGGGGCCGGAGCGCACGTTGAGGCTGGACGCCTCGGTGTTCACCGTGCCGGAGCCGATGCCGGTGACCCCGTTCACCAACTGCATGTAGTAGGTCCAGTTCCAGTTCGGGCCCGGGTCGGTGTGGGTGGCGCCGGGCACCTCACGGTGGGCGATGATGTGCGCCCGGTCCCTGGTTATGCCGTACTTCGTGGTGAGGCTCCGGGTGAGCGCGGCCGAGGCGCGGTACATCGCGTCGGTGAACCAGGCGGGGTTGTCGACGAACCCCTCGTGCTCGATGCCGATCGACTCGGTGTTGTAGGTCCAGTTGCCGGCGTGCCAGGCGATGTCCTTCTCCCGCACCGACTGGGTGACGGCCCCGTCGGACGAGCGGAAGGTGTAGTGCGCGCTGGCCTTTGCCGCCGGGTTCTGGAACCAGCTGACAGCGCCGGCGTACGAGCCCTGCGTCATGTGGATGACGATGCGGGTGACCGGGTGGCTGCCCGGTCGACTGGCCACTGTGTAGTTGCTCGTGCTGGCCGGCGCCCACGCGGCCGGCCCGTAGTCGGTGCTGAGGGTGCCGATCCCGCCGAGCACGGCGGCCCGCTCCAGGCCACCTCGCCGGGGCGCTACCGGCCGCCCGGCCACCGCCTCGCCGCGCCCGGTGAAACCGGCACGCAGCAGGTCGTAGACGGTGTCCGCGTAGAGCCGCGCGACCGACGGCTCGCTGGCGCCGCCGTACCGGGCGACCGGCCCGAACCAACCGTTCACGTCGTCGCGCGCGGCGGCGGTGAGGCCCGCCTGATCGGCGTACGAGCGCAGGACGGCAGCCGCCCCGAGCACGTTCGCTGTGGGTTCGGTACGCAGCGCGGCCGGGCTGAGCCGGGTGAGCGTGGCAGCCTCGTCCAGGGTGCGCACCCCGGGGTTGCTCGCCAGGTGCATCAGCCCGTGGCCGCCCGCCGCGCTCGGTGTGCTGGCGTGCATCTCCAGCCGCGACTCGGCGTAGCCCAGCGCCACCAGGAGGTCGCGCGGAACGTCGTACCGGGTGGCGGCGGTGTCGAACGCGACGGCCAGTGGGGCGGCCGTCACTGGCGTGCCAGCGGGATCCGCGACGGCCGGTGACGCGACCGCGACGACTCCGGTCAGGGCGGTGGTCAGGGCGAGCAGGAACCGGCCTCGGTGGAAGCTTCGAACGGGCATCAGCTCTCCTTGCGGTGACTGAGGTTGGCGGCCGGTCAGCCGCCAACCTCGGTGGTCGAACTCGTCAGCACCAGCCGTTGATCGGACCGTTCACACCGGTCGACAGGTAGGCGTCGGAAACCCAACTGCCGTCGCTCAACCGGTTCCAGAGCGCCGTGGTGCCGTACCGCCCGGTGTGGGAGGTGCCGTTGGCGGAGCAGGAGATGGTGACGGTGGCGCCGTCGGCGACCGAGCCGAGCGAGCCGTAGCCGGTTCCCGGCCCGGCCCGTCGGGTGAGCACCCCGCCGCCGTTCGCGTCGACCACCCCCTGGTTGAAGCCGAGCGCGCCGTAGTTGTAGAGGCCCGCTCCGGCACCGGCCCAGGCCGACCCGTGCCGCGCCCCGCCTTGGTAGGCGGCGGCGCCGTTGGCCAGCACCCACTTGCCGATGTCGTGGCCGGCGATCGGGACGTACGCGCTGTTCTGCCGAAGTCCGAAGTGGACGTGCCGGCCGTAGGCCGCGCCGCCGCACGTCACGTCGGTGCCGGTGTTGCCGAGGACCGCACCCTGGCCGACACCTGCGCCGTTGACGGAGATGCTGTTCCACAGGTGGTAGTAGTCGGTCGAGTAGCCCCGGTCGTGGATGACCCGGATCCACCCCTGGCACATCGTGTACGCCGTTCCGGCCCGGGCCGCGCGGACCACCTGGTCGCCGCCGGCCAGGTCGACCGAGCTGTACGGCGACTCGCTTCCGCCCCAGCCGTGCGGGCCGCTGGTGAGCGTCCACGTCTGGCCGACGCCGAACGGCAGGGCCATCCCGGTCCGGTAGTCGCCGCCCGCGTACATCGGGGCCGGCGTGGTGGTAAGCACGCTCCTCTCCTGACCCGTCATGAGGGGCGACTCGGCGGCCAGTTCGCCGAAGGCGGCCTCGCCGTCGAAGGCGATCCGCCACCCGGCGGACTCGGACCGGGCGAGGAAGATCGACCCGGTCGGGTGGGCGTCCTCCTGTCGGGGCGCGAGAGCGACAGCGGTGCCGAACGCCCAGCGGCCGCTGGTGCGGCTGACGGTGATCCGGGTTTCCGGTCGCGCGTCGGCCGTGGACAGCTGGGAGGAGCCGAGCAGCTTGGCGGTCACCGCGGCGGTGAGCGCGGGGGTGACAGCCGCAGCCGAGGCGCTGGGCGCCGCCCCGATCAGGCTCGTGACCATCAACAGGGCCGCGGCTGTGCCGCCGACCAGTCGTCGACCGTGTCTCATCGTGGCCTCACTCTCGGATGGGTTTTCGGGCCGCCGGTTTCCGCCACGGGTGCCCTCCTTCCGGATGACAACCGAGAGACAACCGTCGATATTGACGCTGATTGTTATGTAGCAAATCGTCGAAGTCAACGCACCCATCGAAGGTTTTCTACATCCCTGGATTCGCGCCCGTGCGGGCCGGTTTGGCGCACTGCACGGCCCGTGGACGAGGATTGCGCGATCCGGTCGGGCGTGGCACTGTGCGGAACGCCGATACCGGAGGGGGCGAGCGCAGATGTTGACTCTTCAACGGGTATTGGTCGGCTACGGCGACGCGCCGGCCGTCCTCCGGGACGTGTCGGTGACGGTCCGTCCGGGTCGGGTGCTGGCGTTGACCGGTTCGTCGGGTGCCGGCAAGACCACCCTGCTCAACGCGATGGCCGGGCTGCTGCGCCCACGAGACGGCACAGTGACTGTCGACGGGCAGGCGCTCCGCGACCGTGATCACGCGGTTGCGCAGCGGATCGTCCTCGTCCCGCAGGACAACGGTCTGGCCCCGATCCTGACCGCGACCGAAAACCTCCAGGTGGCACTGGTCGCCAGCGGTGTGGCAGCGCCGGAGGCCCGCCAGCAGACCGCAGCGATGTTGGATCGGCTGGGTCTCGCCGGCCAGGCCGACCAGTTGGTCGAGGAGCTGTCCGGCGGTCAGCAGCAGCGCACGGCCATCGCTCGCGGTCTGGCGCTGCGCGGCGGCGTGCTGCTGGCCGACGAGGTGACCAGCGAACTGGACGCGGGCAATCGGCAGCGGGTTCTGGATCTGCTGCACGACGAGGCACGCCGGGGTGCCGCCGTCGTGTTCGCCACCCACGACCCGGAGGTGGCCGCCGCCTGCGAAGCGGAGCTGCACCTCGTCGAGGGTCGGGCGGAGATCCTGCGCGACTGAGGCCCCGAATAACCGGCAGGTCTCAGTCCACCCGCACGGGGCAGCGGGCCGGCGGCGGAGTCAATACCGTCGGCGTTGATGCTGACCGTCATCTGGGGCGCGATCGCGGCCCGCCGTGCACAGGCCATGGCCGTGCTGCTGCTCGCGGTGCTCGCCAGCGCCGCCGCAGCGGCCGCACCGACCTACGTCGCCGCGGCCGGGCAGGCCCTGTGGCGCTACGAACTGTCCACCGCGCAGCCGAACGAGCTTCGGATGCGACTCGCCGATCCCGTCGAATATCCGGGGATGCCCGGCGATCCCACCAGGACGGTGTTCGCCGGCAAGGTCCGGCAGTTGACGCCGGCCGGTTTCGACGTCGTCCTGGGCGCCCAGAGTGGCGGTGTCGCCACCGGTCGTGCCGGCACGGTGACCTCGAACCTGACCTATCGGGCGGGGGTCTGCGAACGCGTCACCATGACCGGCGCATGCCCCCGGGCCACATCGAGGGGTCAGCTCCCCGAGGTCATGGTCAGCACGCACACCGCGTCGCGGCTCGGTGTCGCCGTCGGGGATCAGTTCACGTTCGGCGCGGCGCCGGTGCGGGTGACCGGCATCTACCAGCCGCTGGACGTGAAGGACCCCTTCTGGCTTGGCGAGGAGTTCATCCGGCCACCCCCGGCGGACTCGACCAGCACGTCGATTCCGGGCAGCGCCGAGGACGCCATCTTCAGCGCCGAGTCCTCGCCCCTCGTCGACGAGCAGGTGATCCTTTTCCGGTCGACGGCCGATCTCTACGCCACCGAGCAGTTGCTGGACAACCGATCGATAGAGGACCTGCAGGCGGCGATCGCGGTGCTGCAGCGCGACGGGGAGCGTGAGGGTTTCGGCGCCGGCACCACCCTGCCCAGTCTGTTGGACCGCGTCACGCTGCAACGCGGGCAACTGGCCGACGGCGTGACGCTGGGCGCGGGGCTGCTCGTCCTGCTCTGCTGGCTGGTCCTCTTCGTCGCTGTTGCGTCGGCGGCCGACCAGCGGCGACCGGAGCAGGGCCTGCTCCTGCTCCGTGGGGTGCAGCGCCGACGACTGTGGGCGCTGGCGATCGGCGAGCACACCGTGCCCGTGCTGGTCGCGATTCCCCTCGGCTGCCTGGCCGGTCTGGCCGCTGCCAAACTGCTCGCCGCGCACACCCTCCCGGCCCACGCCGACGTCGCGGTGGACGCGACCACGATCGGATTCGCCACCATCGGCGCCGTCGGCGCACTCGCCGCGGTGCTGCTGGCCCAGGCTCGGATGATGTCCGCGCCGGTCGTCGACCTGCTGCGCCGGGTGCCGGCACGGGTACGAGGATGGCGGGCGACCATCGGTGACGTCGTCGCGGTGTCCATCGCTGTAGCCGCCGTGGTGCAGTTACGCTCCGGCGGCTCGCCCAGCGGCCTCGCGCTGGTGGCGCCGGTCGCCGGAGCGCTCGCCGCAGGTGTGCTGCTGGCGCGGGTCGCGATGATCGCCGGAGCCGCGGTGGGTGCGCAGCTGCTCCTGCGCGGCCGGACGGCGGTCGGCCTCGCCCTGGTGCAGGTGGCCCGGCAACCGCGGTTCCGACCCCTGATCGCCCTGCTCACCGTTGTCGTCGCAATGCTCGCCTTCACCGTCGCGACGAGTGAGGTCGCCTCGGCTGCCTACCGCGACCGGGCGGCGGTCGAGGTCGGTGCGCCCCGCGTCGTCGAGGTCGACGCGACCTCCCGTTCACACCTGTTGACAGCCGTGCGGGCGGTCGATCCCGAGGGCACATTCGCGATGGCCGCCGTGGTGTCGGGTTCGCCTGACGTGGCCGGCACGCCGCTGTTGGCCGTGGACTCCGACCGGCTGGCGACGGTGGCCGCGCCGCATCCGTCCTACGGCGTGTCCCTGGCGGACATCGCCCGAGACATCCACCCGCCCGCACCGGGGGCACCCGTGCAGCTGCGGGGTCGACAGCTCATCATGGCGCTCTCCGCCGACTTCGGCGCTGAGGCCTTCGCCGGAAATCGGGTCCGCCTGGCGATCACGATCTCCGGAAGGAACGGGACCCGGGTGGTGCTCCCCTCCCGCGACGACATCCGGCCCGGCCGCAAGGATTACGTCCTCCAGGTGCCCGAGTGCGCGCAGGGATGCCGGCTGGTCAAGATCGAGATTGACGCTCCCGTGGTGGTCCGGCAGCTCACGGTCCAGTTCGAGGAGCTGCGCACCGCCGAAGCCGACGGCGGAGGCGAGACTGTCGTGCTGACCGGCGCACAGCTCGCCGATCCGCGACGGTGGCGGCTGCTCGATCCGGTTGAGACGTCTCTCGGCGCCGCGAGCGGAACGAAGGCGGCGCTGGTCCTCGAGATCTCGGAAAACCGACGGGCAAGGCCGGCCGGCGTCGGTGTCGCCGATGCGCCGTTCCCGCTGCCCGTCTACCTGACCCGGTCGAAGGGGACAGGGCTCGGCGGGTCTCATCCGTACGACGGTGTCGACGGGACGCCGACCAACGGGTCGGTGCGAGGCCTGGCCGACCGCCTGCCGCGGCTCGGTGGCTCCGGTCTGATCGTCGACCTGGAGTACGCGGACCGACTCGCCGTCGCCAGTCAGAACGGCAACGAGGAGGTCTGGTTGGCGCCCTCGGCTCCCGCCGACGTCCTCGACCGGCTTCGCGCACAGGGCCTGGTCGTGCGAGGTGAGAAGACGATCACCCAGGTACGAGAGGATTTCGATCGGCAGGGAGCGGCGTTGGCGCTGCGCTTCAACGTGTTCGCCGCGCTGGCCGGGGTGCTGATCGGGGCGGCCGGCATGGTGGCGACGGCCTCCGCCGAGCAACGCACCCGGGTGGCCATGCTGGTGGCGCTCCGGCGGCAGGGGTTGCCACCACGCGCCGTGCGTGGCGGCTACGGGTGGCCGGTCGTGTTCGCGGTGGGGTCGGGTGCTCTCGTCACCCTGGTGATCTGGCTCCTCACCCGGGGCGGGCAGCGTCTGTTCAGTGACGGCCGCTCACCGGTCCCGTTACCCGACTGGCCGGACGTCGGCCGGCTGCTGTTGTTCGCGGTGCCGGCCGTCATCCTGTTCGCCCTCACGGCTGTCGTGCTCGGTCGGATCGTCGCCGCCTCGGTGCGCCGCCGGAGCGGTCGATGACCGCCGCGCGGCAGGACGAGCCGATGACCGCCGCACAGCCGGCCGGGGGTGTCGCCGTCACCTGCCACCGGCTGATCCACATCTACCCCACCGCCACCGGTGACGTCGTCGCGCTCTCCGGCGTGGACCTCAACATCGCAGCCGGCGAGATGCTGGCGCTGGTGGGTCCGTCCGGCTCCGGCAAGTCCACGTTGGTGGCCATCCTCGGTGGGCTCATGCAACCCTCCGCCGGGCGGGTCTACGTCGGCGACCACGAGTTGTCCCGACTCTCGTCCAAGGGCCTGGCCGCCCTGCGCGGGGCCACCGTCGGCACTGTGCTCCAGGGCGCCGAACGCAACCTGCTGCCGTACCTGTCGCTGTCCCGCAACATCTGGCTGGCACAGCGACCCGCAGCGCGCCTCGCCGGACGCCGGCTCGACCCACCGGAGGCGATCCTGGACCTGGTCGGTCTCGCCGGTGCCGCCACACGGCGGGTGAGCGACCTGACCCCGGGGCAGCGCCAGCGGGCCGCTCTGGCGCAGGGGCTCGCCGCCGGGCCCGGCCTGCTCCTGGTCGACGAGCCGACCAGTCAGCTCGACGTGGCCGGTCGCGACGAGGTGCTCGCGGCGCTGGCCACGGTCAACGCGGAGCGGGGCACCACAGTGGTCGTGGTGACCCACGACGGCGAGGTGGGCGCCCAACTCGGCCGAGCGGTCACCATCCGCGACGGCCGGGTCGGCGCCGAGGGGCGTAACGGCCGGGACTTCGCCGTGGTGGCCGGTGACGGGACGATCCAGTTGCCGCCCGAGACGTCGGCGGCCTTCCCGGCCGGGACGTTGTTCGAGGTCGACCACAACGATGAGTCGATCACTCTGCGTGCCGTGGCCGCCCCGTCGTCCCTCGGCGGAGACGACGGAGTGGCCAGCGCCAGCGGCGAGCCTGACCACGCCGTCTGAACCTGGTTGAACGCGTTGCCGTCGTTGTCGTCGGTGCAGCACGTTCCGTCAGGTGAGTGGGGACGGCGACTCGGCCCCGGGGATCACTAGCTTCGGTGCCCCTGACCCGTCGGCCGGGACGCTCCACACGTCCGGGCGGCCGTCGCTCTGCCGCAACGTGTAGGCCAGCGTGGTGTCGTCGAGCCAGGCCGCCTGGTCGTCGACGCTTGTCGTCTCGGCCGTCGCGGTGACCCGCATGGTCGCCAGGTCGAGGACCGAGAGACGCCAACCCTTCGCCGGGTCGGCGTCGATCGCCTCCTTGAACGCGAGCCGGGTGCCGTCCGGTGACAGCGACGGGCACTCAACGTTCTCCTTCAGCGTCTCGACCGTACGGGCCGCGAGGTCACCCCGCACGAGATACCTCCTGCCCCCGGTCGACATGGTCGCGTAGAAGCGGTTGTCGTCGGCGGTGAAGGTGACACCCCAGTAGTTGACGTCCGGGTGGCGGTAGCTCCGGCCGTCCCGGGTGATCGCGAACTCCTCGAGCGAGGCCACCGTGGCGCCGGTGGTGGTGTCGAGGATGCCGGTGCGGGTGGAGAAGCCACTGGAGGTGTAGGAGTCGCCACCGACGAACGTCGTCCAGGAGACCATCCGGCCGGAAGCCGAGACCCGGGCCCGGTTCGGCAGGCCCGGCACGCTGATCGCCCGCGTCTCGCGCAGCGCCGCGTCGAGCACGACCATCCGGTACGACCACGCGGTCTCCGGCTTCAGGCAGACACCGGTGCCGGCGGCGGCGTACACCCGGAGGCATTCCAGGCCGGAGACCGTACGCGATCCGGCGGGGTCGGCCGTCGCGACGGTGGACACGTACCGGTCGGTGATCGCCAACAGGCGCGGGCCGGGTGTCAGGGTGACCGCCTGGTCGCCGGCGGCGGGAGGCGGCGGTGGGGCAGGTTCCGCCGCCATGGCCACATAGCCGGCCGCCACACTGCCCAGCAGCACGGCCGAGGCGACCACCACACCGATCTTGGCTCGGGTCGACATCACGGTCATCGGGGCACCTTCCGGGTGATCAGGCGGGACGGGGAGGCCAGCAGGAGGAGCGTGCCGACCAGGACCCCGGCGACGGCGACGGCCGCCGCGCGGATCGCGTTCTCCGGTCCCCACGCCTGCCAGGCGAGACCGAACAGGACGGAGGAGACGAGGTACGCCAGTGCCTGCCCGGTCTGCACGAGCGCGATACCTGTGGTCCGCAGCCGCGCCGGCAGCACCGGGCCGGCGAGCGCGATGAGCACGCCGTCGGTGGCCGCGTAGAACGCGCCGTACAGGGCCAGCGTCAGCGCGATCAGGGGCCAACCGTCGACTGGACCGGCCAGCAGCAGGTACGTCGCGCCGAGGGCGGCGTAGCCGCCGATCACCACGGGCAGGCGGCCGATCCGGTCGGCGAGTACGCCGAGCGGGGCGGCGAGCAGCAGGTAGGCCAGGCTGGTCCCCACCGCGAGCAGTGGAAACCAGCGCAGACCGAGGTCTTCCCGGCGTTGCAGCAACAGATAGACGAAGCCGTCGCCGATGGTGGCCAACCCGAGCATCGCCGCGGCCAGCACCAGTCGGCGGGCGGGCCCGCCGCGCAGCAGACCGAACGCCTCGCGCACGGAGACCGTCGGGTCGCTCGGCTGCTCGGTCCGGTCGCTCGGCTGCTCCGTCGGCTCACCGGCCGGACGCTCGCGGACGAAGAGCACGAGCACGACCACGGCCAGGGCGGCGATGCAGAAGCTGGTGACGAAGACCGCGTCGTAGGACTGCCCGACGACCAGCAGGACCGCGAACGCGGCGAGCGGTCCGAGGAACGCCCCGAAGCTGTCCATCGCCCGGTGCACCCCGAACGCCCGACCCAGCGCCTCGGGTGGGCTGGAGAGCGTGATCAGCGCGTCGCGCGGCGCGCTGCGTAAACCCTTACCGAGCCGGTCGACGGCGATGACGGCGCCGATCGCCGGTATCGACCGGCCGGCGAGCAGCAGACCGAGCTTCGCGACCGCCGAGAGCGTGTAGCCGATGCCGGCGATCAGCTTGCGCCGCCGGAACCGGTCGGCGGCGAAGCCACCGACGACCCGCAGCAGGGCGGTGGCGCCGGTGTGGACGCCGTCGAGCACGCCGAAGGCCACCGGGCTGAGTTGCAGGCCCAGCACCAGATAGAGGGGCAGGACGGCGGCCACCATCTCGGCCGAGATGTCGGTGATCAGGCTGACCGTGCCCAGTGCGACGACGTTGCCGCTGACCAACGCGAACCGCCGGCGCCGTGGTCCGGGTCCGGGTCCGGGTCCGGGTTCCTCGGCGGCCGGCCGGGAGACGGTCGACAGGTACACGAGCATCTCCTCGGGTCGACGACTGACGGTCAGCCATCGTGGCGACCGGGTCGGAGGGGCCGCAAGGGACGGTGGGCGTCACGCAGACATGCGACGGATGAACAGGTGACAAACATCGAGAAGTTTCGCTGTTTGAGCGTACTGTTCATCTGGCGGCAGTGCGTCGGTTCATCGGCCTTCCTACATTCCTTGCGCTCTCCACCCGCAGAGAAGGGGTCCTGGATGGACATTCGATTCGCCCGCCCACCGCTGACGCTGGCAACGGCCGCGGTGCTCGTCGTCGCCAGCGCCGCCGTCGTCCTCACCGGCTCGGTCGCGGCGTCGGCGGCCAGCGTGACGTTCACGCCGGTCGCCGACACCTACGTCCAGAGCGACACGGCCTCCACCAACTACGGCACGTCAACGCAGATCGTGGTCGACAACTCGCCGGTGCGGCGCTCGTTCCTGCGCTTCACGGTGAGCGGCGTCAGCGGCACGGTGACCGGCGCCAAGCTGCGACTGCGCACGATCAGTGGCAACAGCGGCAGCGACGCCGGTGGCACGTTCCGCCGTATGTCCAACACGACGTGGTCCGAGACCGGCACCACCTGGAACAACCAGCCGACCATCGACGGGGCCACGCTCGGCACGGTCGGCGCGGTCAGCGGCAACACCTGGTACGAGGTCGACGTCACGGCGGCGGTCACCGGCAACGGCACGTACAGCTTCGGTGCGACCTCCTCCAGCGGCGACGGCGCCTACTACGACACCCGCGAGAGCGGGGCCGACGCCCCGCAGCTGGTGGTCACCACCGGGACCACGCCACCCCCGTCCGGGGACCCGGTGTTCGTCGGCGCCGGCGACATCGCCGACTCGGGTTCCGGCGACAGCGCCACCGCGACGCTGCTCGACAACATCCCGGGGACGGTCTTCACCACCGGCGACAACGTCTACGACAGCGGCACCGCGTCTCAGTTCAGCAGCTACTACGAGCCCACCTGGGGTCGACACAAGACGCGCACCCGCCCGTCGCCGGGCAACCACGACTACAACACGTCGGGAGCGACCGGCTACTACAACTACTTCGGTACGTCCGCCGGCCCGAGCGGCCGCGGCTACTACTCGTTCGACCTCGGCAACTGGCACATCGTGTCGCTCAACTCGAACATCAGCATGTCGGCCGGCTCGACCCAGGAGCAGTGGCTGCGCGCGGACCTGGCCGCCAGCAGCAAGCCGTGCACGCTCGCGTACTGGCACCACCCGCTGTTCACGTCCAGCTCCAACCACGCGCCGTCGACGTCGACGCGTCCGCTGTACCAGGCGCTCTACGACCACAACGCCGACGTCGTGGTGTGGGGGCACAACCACGTGTACGAACGGTTCGCGCCGATGAACCCCTCCGGCGGCGCGGACGCCAGCCGGGGCATGCGCAGCTTCGTCGCCGGAATGGGCGGTGCGAGCCACTACGGCTTCGGCACCATCCAGCCCAACAGCGAGGCGCGCAACAGCTCGGCGTGGGGTGTCCTGAAGTTCACCCTGCACTCCGGCAGCTACGACTGGCAGTTCGTGCCGGTGGCCGGGCAGACCTACAACGACAGCGGCACCGGCAACTGCCACTGACCGCGTGATCCCGCTGCGTCGTCCGCGGCGCAGCGGGATCGTCACGCGCCCGACCCTGCGGCGCTTCGGTGTCGCTTCCCTGGCAGGCCCTGGGTGTGTCCGGCTCCTGTCGAGCTGCCCCGGGTATGGGGCAGCTCTACAGGACCACCGACAGATGGGGTGCACCCCGCGGGGCGGCTCAGGCATCGGCGCGGGAAGCCCTCAACCAGCGTGCCGGGCGCCGGCGCGGGGCCGAGGCGGGCACGGTGACTACGGACCACCCATTGACGCGTGGCCCCTGCCCGCGGAGGCGGGCAGGGGCCACGGTCGTGCTGTTGCGACGTCAGCGGGCCGTGCCGGCCCGACGCTTGTTGTAAACGTCGAAGGCGACGGCGACGAGCAGGACGAGACCCTTCACCACCGACTGGGTCGACTGGTCGATACCCATCAGCTGCATGCCGTTGCTCATCACCGCCATGATCAGACCACCGACCATCGCGCCCACGACGGTGCCGACACCACCAGTGACCGCCGCACCGCCGATGAAGGCCGCGGCGATCGCGTCCAGCTCGAACATGTTGCCGGCGGCGGGCTGGGCGCCGTTCGACCGCGACGAGTAGATGACGCCGGCCACCGCGGCCAGGAAGCCCATGTTGACGAACATCCAGAAGTTGACGGTCCGGACCTTCACGCCGGACAGCGCCGCCGCCGACAGGTTGCCGCCGATCGCGTACACCTGGCGGCCGAAGACGGTACGCCGGGTGAGCAGGCCGTAGACCAGCACGAGGACCGCGAGGATGATCAGCACGATCGGCAGGCCACGGGCGTGCGCCAGCTGCCAGGCGAAGTACATGATGACCGCGCCGACCACGACGACCCGGGCGACGAACAGCGGGAACGACTCGACGGGTTGCTGGTAGCGGATCCGCGCCACGCGGGTGCGGAAGCCGCTCACCGCGTAACCGGCCACCGCGACGGCACCGATCAGCAGCGTGAAGGCGTCAAAACCGTTGCCGCCGAGCAGGCCGTTGAGGAAGCCCGCCGCGACCTGCTGGTATTCCGACGGGAACGGCGACAGCGAGATGTTGTCGAGCACCCGCAGGGTGAGGCCCCGGAACAGCAGCATGCCGGCCAGGGTCACGATGAACGCCGGGATGCCGGCGTACGCCACCCAGAAGCCGTGCCAGGCACCGACCGCGACACCGACGGCGAGCGCGGCGAGGACGCCCACCCACCAGGGGTAGCCCTGTTGGATCACCAGGACGGCGGACACCGCTCCGGTCAGCGCGACGACCGACCCGACCGACAGGTCGATGTGCCCGCCGATGATCAGGATGACCATCCCGATCGCCAGCACCAGGATGTACGAGTACTGGAGAACGATGTTGGTGATGTTGCCCGGGCTCAGCAGCACCCCGTCGGTCAGGATCGCGAAGAGCCCGACGATGACGACCAGCGCGACGTAGATCCCGCTCTGCCGCAGGTTGTTCAACACCAGCGCCCGCAGGTCGCTCGTCCCGCTGTGCAGGGCGGCGGCGGGCGTGCTGTCCGGGGGCGTCGGGCGCTCCGTCGAAGGGGTCTTGATGCTGGTCATCCGACGAGCTCCTTGTCCTTGGTCATCAGCTCCATGAGGCTCTCCTGAGTCGCCTCGGCCACCGGCATCTCACCGGTGATCCGGCCGGCGGCGAGGGTGTAGATGCGGTCGCACATCCCGAGCAGCTCCGGCAGCTCGGAGGAGATGACGATCACCGCCTTACCGGCGGCCACCAGCCGGTTGATGATCGTGTAGATCTCGAACTTGGCGCCGACGTCGATCCCTCGGGTGGGTTCGTCGAGGATCAGCACGTCCGGGTCGGTGAACAGCCACTTCGACAGCACGACCTTCTGCTGGTTGCCGCCGGAGAGCTTGCCCACCACCGCCATGACGCTCGGCGTCCGGATGTTCATCTCCTTGCGGCTCGCCTCGGCAACCTTGATCTCCTCGTTGCCGTTCACCCAGCCCAGCCTGGACAACCGGTCCAACGCGGCGGCGGAGACATTACGGCGGACGTCGTCGATGAGGTTGAGGCCGTACCGCTTGCGGTCCTCGGTGACGTACGCGATGCCGTTGTCGATCGCCTCGGCGACGGTACGCGCGTGCACCTCGCGCCCGCGCACGAACAGCCGGCCACTGATGTCACGGCCGTACGAGCGACCGAACACGCTCATCGCCAGCTCGGTCCGCCCGGCGCCCATCAGACCTGCGATGCCGACGACCTCGCCGGCGCGGACGGACAGGCCGACGCCCTCGACGACCTTCCGGTCCTGGACCGGGTGCCGCACCGTCCAGTCCTCGATCCGGAGGACCTCCTCGCCGGGGGACGACTCTCGGTCGGGGTAGAAGCTGTCCAGGTCGCGCCCGACCATCCCCCGGATGATGCGCTGCTGGGTCACCTCGTCGGACTTCATGTCCAGGGTCTCCACGGCGCGCCCGTCCCGGATGACGGTGGTCGAGTCGGCGATGGCGGTGATCTCGTTGAGCTTGTGCGAGATCATGATGCAGGTGATGCCCTGCTCCTTGAGGGCCCGCAACAGGTCGAGCAGGTGCGCCGAGTCGATGTCGTTGAGTGCGGCCGTCGGCTCGTCGAGGATGAGCAGGCGCACCTTCTTCGACAGCGCCTTGGCGATCTCCACCAGCTGCTGCTTCCCGACGCCGAGCTGGATGACCGGGGTGACCGGGTTCTCGTGCAGCCCGACGGACGCCAGCAGCTTCGCCGCTTCGGCGTTGGCGAAGTTCCAGTCGATGAGCCCGCTGCGGCCACGCCGCTCGTTGCCGAGGAAGATGTTCTCCGCGATCGACAGGTACGGCACCAGGGCGAGCTCCTGGTGGATGATGACGATGCCGTTGGCCTCGCTGTCGCGAATGCCCCGGAACTGCATCGGTTTGCCGTCGAAGAGGATCTCACCGTCGTACGAGCCGGACGGGTGGACGCCGGACAGCACCTTCATCAGGGTGGACTTGCCGGCGCCGTTCTCCCCGCAGATGGCGTGGATCTCCCCGCGACGCACCGCGAGGGTGACGTCCTCCAGCGCGGTCACGCCGGGGAAGGTCTTGGTGATGCGGCGCATCTCCAGGATGGTGTCGTCCATGGTCACTGTCCTCTGTCAGGTCGGACGCGGTACACCACAGCGTCGGGCGCGGCGCGG